>CAYVRB010000064.1:0-23698 GCA_964453375.1 uncultured Alcaligenaceae bacterium | reverse complement strand
ACCTGCGAACGGTGCTGACCGGTTTTTCAAGCGATTAATGCGCGTGAACCCTGCCGGCGGGCGGGTACTTCTGAAGCGCGAGGCCGTTGAGGAAGTCTGCCACTCTCGACAACGGCCTCACCGCCCACCCCTCCGGCACCGGGTCGAGGGGGGAGCCTATCAAGCGGACGGGCAAGGCGGCGAAGGCGGCGGCGGGCATGCCGGGGAAGCTCGTCTGCCCGGCGGCCTTGGCCTTCACCGGTTCGTAGTCCACGAACCACGCCTTGAACGTCGCCCGCGCCAGCCCCTCCAACGCCCGCCCTGTTCGCCGGTTCTGCTCGATCTTGTTGTCGAGCGAACCAAGGACGGCGGCGATGGATCGCTGTGCTTCGAGCGGCGGGATGGTCAGTGTGAACTTGGGAACGTCTGCGCACTTTAGACTGTCAAAAACGGCACCGACGTTCAGGTGCTTTCCAATTTGCTCCCACCATTCGATACCGCGTGTGAGCCAGCGAAGGAACGACGGTAACACGGACTTTCCGTCAGCACGGAGCAAGACAAGGTTCTGTCCGAGTGCGAAGTCTTCACCCGCAGCGACATAGGCCGTCTCACCGGGATTACACCGTCGCGATAGCACGATGTCATCCGCCTGTGGCTTCGCCTTCTTTGTCCACTCCGCGAGATCTGCCTCCGATATCTTGCGGGCTGCGACGAGGTCGAGCCTTCCATTCACCATTTGCGGTATCGCGACGTATGGATAACCAACCTCGACGGCGGGCGGTGTCTTATGGACACAGTCGATTAGCGAAACACCCGCGTCGCGCAGTGTCATCGATTTCCACTCACTCGCCATGCTCAACTCCTGCGAGTGCCGAACGAACTGCTGCTGCCAGCCGCTCCCCTTCCGCCAACTGCTCTTCCAGCTCCGCCACCAGCCGCGGGTACTTCTCGGCGAACGGCTCGGCGTCTTCCTCGGCTTCCTCCGCCCCGACGAAGCGGCCGGGAGTGAGGACGTGGCCGTGCTTGGCGATCTCGTCGAGCGTCGCCGGCTTGGCGAAGCCGGGCGTCGGGGCGAACGCCCAGTCGCCGTGCTCCTTCTTCTTCCACCAATCCGGGGCCGGCTCGCCGCGCCAGCGGCGGTAGGCGTAGACGATGCGGCCGACGTCGGACGTCGGCAGCGGGTCGCTCGTGCCGGGCACGCACTCGGGTTCTTCGATGCCGGTCAGCACCCGCAGCACGCGGGTCTGCATCGTGCCGAGCTTGCGGGCGTCGATGAACAGCGTCTCGCCCTTGCGGCCGCCCTTGCGGTTCGGCGTGCCCTTGCGGATGTTCTTGCCGGTCTTGTCGCGGGTGAGGAACCAGAGGCAGACGGGGATGCCGGTGGTGAAGAACAGCTGCGCGGGCATGGCGACGATGCAGTCGACGAGGTCGGCCTCGACGATCTTGCGGCGGATCTCCCCCTCGCCGCCGGTGTTGCTGGAGAGGCTGCCGTTGGCCATGACGAACCCGGCCACGCCGCCGCCCTTGCCGTTGGGGTAGGCGAGGTGGTGGATGAAGTGCTGGATCCAGGCGTAGTTGGCGTTGCCGACGGGCGGGTCGCCGTAGGCCCAGCGCTTGTCGCCGCGGAGGAGTTGGCCGGACCAGTCGCTGACGTTGAAGGGCGGGTTGGCGAGGACGTAGTCGGCCTTGAGGTCGGGGTGGGCATCGCGGAGGAACGTGTCGGCCGGCTGGTCGCCGAGCTTGGCCTCGATGCCGTGGATGGCGAGGTTCATGTGCGCGAGGCGCCACGTCGTGGGGTTGGACTCCTGGCCGAAGATGGAGACGTCGGTGCGCTGGCCGCCGTGGGCCTCGACGAACTTTTCGGATTGCACGAACATGCCGCCGGACCCGCAGGCGGGGTCGTAGATGCGGCCGGCGTAGGGTTCGAGCATCTCGACCAGCACGCGAACGACGGAGCGCGGCGTGTAGAACTCGCCGCCGAGCTTGCCTTCCGCGGCGGCGAACTTGCCGAGGAAGTACTCGTAGACCCGGCCGAGCATATCGCGGGCTTTGCTCCGGCTGCCCTTGAAGCCGATGCCGGCGATGAGGTCGATCAGGCCCTTCATCTTCACCGGCTCGATGCCGCGGCGGGCGTAGTCGCGCGGGAGCTTGCCCTTGAGGTTGGCGTTGTCGCGCTCGACGGCGAGGATAGCATCGTCGATCAGCGTGGCGATATCGGGGCGCGAGGCCTGGTTCTGGAGGTTCTCCCACCGCGCCTCCGGCGGCACCCAGAAGACGCGCTCGGCGGTGTATTCGTCGCGGGATTCCAGCAGGCGTTCGAGTTGCTTGCCGGCGATGCCGTCTTTGGTCAGTTCGGCCCGCAGGTCGTCGCGTCGGGACTCGAAGCTATCGGAGATGTACTTGAGGAAGAGCAGCCCGAGGACGACGTGCTTGTACTCGGCCGCGTCGACCTGCCCGCGCAGGGCGTCGGCGGTCTTCCAGAGATCGGATGCAAAATCGAGATCGGCGTTTGCTTCGGGCATGGTGATGAAGTCTTTTGAGCGCACCGGGCCGACGATCTCGAAGGAGTTCAAATCTCAGCCGGCGCCGCTGTCGGGCGTTTTGATCAGGGGAGTGCCAACACGCGGATCCGTAGGCATCGAATCGATGCGGATGGTTCGTTCTCGAAGGATTATTACAGATCACGGGGCATCCGCCCATCTGCGATTCGACATGTCGAATGCGTCGATTTGGAATTCTTCCCACGACGCCGACATTCGTCCGTAGATCGGCCTCCGTTGTCACGACGAGGTACTACCCGACCCGAACCGTCGCGCTACAACAACTTTGGAACCGCACAAACACTCATTTCGCAGATCACTCTCCCGGAGAGTTTCCATGCCCCTCCCGACGACGACCAACCTGCTGGACGAAATCCGCGCCGGCTCCTACTCGCCCTCGGCGTTGGATAAGTGCGACGACAAGATGCCGCGGGATCGCAACCCGCATCGCGTCCGAATGATTCAATTCTTCTTTTTCACCCCGGAGAAACCCACCGCTCCCGGACATCGCTTGCCGCAACACCTCATCCTCCAGAAACACTTGCTTCAACCGGCGGCGATCGACGCCGAGATGAATTCGGCCATCGCCCAGATCGCCGCCAAAGCCGCCACCGGCCGGGTTGCGGCCGACATCAAGGCGGGCAAGTTGGTCGACCCCGCCGACCCGAAAGTCCCGATCGACGCGATCCGAAACATCCTGGCCGAACGCAAGGTTTTCGTCGGCCGCGACGTTTCGGAGGCCGAAATCCGCAGCCGATACGCGGCACATGTCCAATCGCTCGGGCGGAAAGAACGGGGTTGGCTCGCCGGGCTGCTCGATCGGTTCGGCAAGCCGCCGCTGGCGGTTGCGGCCACGGCCGCGGAGATCGCCGACGCCATCCGCGAAAACCTGTTTCCGCCGCCGTTCGCCGGGGCCGACAGCCCGCACCCGCAGTTCGCCCTTTGCGCGGTGTACGAACAGACCTGGTCCCCGCTCGGGTACACGCGCGGCGACCTGGTCGGGTCCGTGAGCCTGGCTCCGGGCGAGCAAGTCACCCTCGAATTCCACTCGTGGGACAAGACCACCACCAAGAGCGAGGATGAGCTGACGACCGAGTCCGAGTTGCGGATATCGTCGAAGCTCACTCGGCGGGACACGCAGGAGGTCGTGGGCGAGTTGGCGTCCGAGTCCGGGTCGAAGATGAACGGGTCGTTCAGCCTCGGGGTGCCGCTCGGAACGAGCGGGGCGACGTTTGGAGCCGAGGGTGGGGCCGAGACGACGAACCAGATCCGCGCCGGCACCAAGAGTACCCTCAACACCACCAGCGAGCGGACCGAGGAGGCGGCGCTGACGCTCAAGAACCTGCGGAAGACGCGGGTCGAGGTGGCTCGGGACGCCGGCAAAGAGAACAAACAGACGCGGGTAATCGTGAACGCCAATCGCGGGCACGCGCTGAACTGCAACTATTTCGAGGTGATGGCCAACTACTTCGTCGAGACGCGGTTCGTCGAGTACCTGCCCTGCGTATTCCTGCCGTACCGCCGGCCGCCGATCGAGCGGAAGTGGGTCTTGTCGCACGAGTTCGTCCTTCGGCAAGCGCTGCTCGACCCGTCGTTCCTGCCCGGATTCGAGGCCGCCAGATTACTGGAGGTGTCGGACGCACTCGCCGCCCTGCAACCGGTCGAGTGCGCCCCGCCCGGAACCCCGGCGGCGGAGACTGAATGCGGCAAGCTTCGCGGGGCGATCCTCGCGGCGTTGAATGTTCTGGAGGACGACGCGGATGCGGCCGTCGAGGCGATGACCGGGGCGGCGCTGCTGTTCGTCGGCCTTGGGTTCCCGGCGTACTGGGGGGTCGTGCTGGTTCGCCTCGGCGGCAACCTGGTGCCGGTCCGCCGCGCGCTGTACCTGGCCTTGGTACGGAGCCGGCCGGAGGTGGCGAACGCCTTGCGACTGCTGGAAGAGTCCGCGGGTTCGTCCGCCCGGGAAGCGTTGATGGCATTCTTCGCCGTCGTCGGCCCGGCGGAATTCCAGATTGGGGCGGTGTCGAAGGACGCCGAGGGCGGGCTGACGGATCTGGGGTTGCCCGGCGCGGTGGCGAACCTGGTGTTGGCCGGCGGGGCGCTGCTGAACGTCGCCACCGACGACGCCGGGTTGGCCGGGGCGGTCCGGTCCGCGCATCAACGGCTGACGCAGATGACCGACCCCGCCCCGGTCGCGGCCACGACACCGCCCACCGAATCGAAACCGGGCTACGCCACCCGCGGCCGGCGCGAGCGGGAGGAGTTGCCGTTGATGCAGCGCGCGGAAGCGATCGTCGAGTACGAACGGCTGCGGGCACACCTAACGGAGTACGGGTTGCACTACCATCAGGCGGTGTGGCTGCGTACGCACCCGGACGACCGCAGCCGGTTCCTGCGGGCGCAGGGCATCCCCGGCACGCTGTTGGCCGAGGAGATCCTCGGGTTCCAGGACGACAAGGCGGCGTACCCGATCGCCAATCCGGCTGTGGTAAAAAAGTTGATCGACTTCGACGCCATCATCGCCCAAGCGTCGGGCCAGTTGAAGGGGGAGAAGCCGCGTGAGTTGTTGGTGTCTCTGCCGACGCCGAGCACGATCCTGGAGACGAAACTCGGCGAGTGCGACGCTTGCGAAGAGTACATCGTGAAGAGCCGAGAGATCGAGTTGCGTGAGAAGACGGCCCGTGCGCGACAGGAGGAAGCGGAGGCCGACCGCCGAAGCAAACGGATCGGGGCGACACCGCCGAACCTCGAGGAATTCGTGACGACTCATTGTCCCGAGGAGGTGAAGTGACGATGGGCACGAACATCTTCTCGAATCGGGTTAACAGTCCAAATGGCCTGTCGCCGTTCGAACGGGGACTCTCGACGGATGGGTTCCAGACTGGCGACCATGTGAAAACGGCGGGGACGAAGCGATCCGTGACGCGGAAGGAGTTCGCCCCTCCGATCGCGGCGAATACCGATCTCTATCCGGGACACGGTGGGTATCTGTATTACGTCCGGCAATTGCTCGACGGCATCAAGGATGACACTATTTATTTGCCTTCGGACTCGGTCATGAGGGAGACGGCGAAGTACGGTAGTTTGCAGACCGGGGAGCAAGTGACCGACGTGACCATTACGAAGACGGAATCCCGCGTGTGGTTCGACGATAATAAAAAGACTTACTGCAAGATGACGGTCGATCAATTGGTGAAGGCGTTGTCCGAACGGTTTTACCTGAACAACCGCTTGCCGACCGGCATCTCGAACTGGGAATGGTGCGACCCCGATGTGACGATTACCCCCCAAGACCTTGAAGCCAAGATCAACGACGTCTTGAAATCGCCACAGGGGTTCCCCTCAAAACTCAACCCGAAAGTCAATCCGCTGGGCTTCGGGATCGATTCCTGGGACACCTGGGCCGGCACGCACTGGGGCATCTGGATGTCCGATTGGTACGGTAAGGTGTACCTCGACACGGCCTCGTGGCAGTACCCGATCCAGGTGCCGACGGACGACCCCGACGACCTGCTCGACTCGACGACCGGCAAACCGCGCGTGTACGATCACCAGCATGTCACCTGGCTCGAACGGACTCCGTTCGAGGCCGTGGAAAAGGACGCGGCCGGCAAGGTGATCCGCACGAACATCGCCAACGAGGGGTGGAACAGCTCCCACCCGGACGTTTCGTATGTCTGGGGCTGGGATCCGAAAGATTGGGGCGAGGCGAAGAAAATCAAGTACCCCGGCACCTGGGGTGTTCACGTCGGCTTTCCGTTCCTCTTCAAACAACCGGACGACATCCGGTTCATCCTTTGGCTCACCCCCTCCGAAGTGTTTCTGGAGTCTGTCAACCTGAGCCGGCAGGCCGAGATCGCTATCGACCCGACGAAGACTGAGCAGTTCAGTGACAAGGCTTGGAAGTCGAAGACGATCCCGGGAATGAAGCCGACGACACGTACGGGCCACCCGAAATCGAGTACGGCCTTGAACGGTCGCGGGCAGTGGGTGATCCAGAAGTGACAACGCCCCGTTCGGGCGGCAAGAACTCTCGGTCATCGCGCCGAGGGCTTTCGTGCACATGGCGTCCGGCTCGCGATTTCCAAAATCTTTCCAATTTCCCCCACCACTTTTCCTTCGGCCGGCGAAGTAGATAGGTAGACGCATTTCCATTGCGTCGTCAGCGCGCTGGCCGCGCAGCGGAGGTCGCTGGAACCCTCACCGGAGGTTCCCGTGCGACCGACTCCCCAGCCCGCCCAGCGCCCCACGCATCCCGATGACCTGACGCCAGACGAACGCCGCCGGGAACTGGCCGCGATCTTCGCCGCCGGAATCGCCCGCCTCTACGCCCGCGCGGCGCCCACATCATCTTCTGCGCAGACTTCTGCCACGCAGAATCTCCCGGATTCCGAGACGATTCGCGATTCCGGACTTGCTGTGTCCGCCCACCCATGGCTCCATGGTACCACCGGTTAACGCACCGGAGACGAACCCGCACCTGCATCCTGCATTGACCCTCCACGAGGACCCCGATGACCGCCACGCTCAGCATTCCCCAGCAACTCGCCGCCTTGCCGCGCCTCTCGGTCAAGCAGTTGCAGGCCCGCTACGCCGAGGTGTTCGGCGACGCCACCACCGCCCGCAACAAGACCTGGCTCGTCCGCAGGATCGCCTGGAAGCTGCAGGCCAACGTCGAAGGCGGCCTCTCCGAACGGGCGCTCGCCCGCGCGCAGGACCTCGCCGCCGGCGCCGAACTCCGTTCGAGCCGGCCCCCCCCGGCCGCGCCGGTGCCGGCTTCGCATCCCGCGACGAAGGTCGTGACGCCCGCCGCGTCGCCCGCTGACCCGCGCCTACCGCCGCCGGGTTCGACAATCGCCCGCACCTACAAGGGCGCCCGGCTCCAAGTCCGCGTCCTCGCCAGCGGCTTCGAGTACGCCGGCGTGGCCTACCCCTCGCTCTCGGCGGTCGCCAAGGCGATCACCGGCAGCCATTGCAACGGATTCCTCTTCTTCGGACTCACCAAAGGAGCCGCATGACCACCCGCGCCAAGACACCGACTCCTCCGCCCGCCGTTCGCTGTGCCATCTACACCCGGAAGTCCACCGAAGAGGGCCTCGACCAGGCGTTCAACTCCCTCGACGCCCAGCGGGATGCCGCCGAGGCGTACATCAAGAGCCAGGCCCACGAAGGCTGGGTTCCCCTGCCCGACCGCTACGACGACGGCGGCTTCACCGGCGGCACCATGGACCGGCCCGCCCTGTCCCGGCTGCTGCGCGACATCGAAGCCGGCACCGTCGACTGCGTCGTCGTTCACAAGGTCGACCGGCTCAGCCGGAGCCTGCTCGACTTCGCCCGGATGATGCAGGTCTTCGAGACGCACGCGGTCTCCTTCGTCTCGGTGACGCAGCAGTTCAACACCGCCTCCAGCATGGGACGGCTCGTGCTGAACGTGCTGCTGTCCTTCGCGCAGTTCGAGCGGGAGATCATCGGCGAACGGACCCGGGACAAGATCGCGGCCACCCGCCGGAAGGGGAAATGGACCGGCGGCTGGCCCACGCTCGGCTACGACATCGACCCCGCCACCCGCCGCCTGACTGTGAACCCGGCCGAGGCCGAGCAGGTGCGGACAATCTTCAACCTCTACCTCGAATACGGTTCGCTCCTGCCCGTGGTGCAGGACCTGACCGCCCGGAGCTGGACGACGAAGACCTGGAAAACGAAGTCCGGGAAGCCGCGGGGCGGCGGGCCGTTCACGCGCACGAACCTGTACCACACGCTGACGAATCCGCTCTACATCGGGCAGGTGCGTTACAAGGACGAGGTCCACGCCGGCGAGCACGAGGCGATTGTGGACGCGGCCACCTGGCAGCGGGTGCAGGCGACGCTCACCCGCAATGGCCGGTCGGGGGAACCCCGCGGCGCGTCCGAGTCGCTGTTGCAGGGCCTGCTCCGTTGCACCGCCTGCGATGCGGCCATGACGCCGTCGTTCACAGCGAAGGGATCGAAGCGCTACCGGTACTACACGTGCGTGGCGGCGCAGAAGAAGGGGTTCGCCTCCTGCCCGACGAAGGCGGTGCCGGCGCATGCCCTGGAGCCGGTGCTGGTGGGGCAGTTGCAGGCCCTCGCCGCCGATCCCGTTCTACAGGCCGAGGTGCTCGCGCAGGCGAACCGGCAGGCCGAGGAACGGGGTTCCGCCCTCGACCGGGAAGCGACGCAGCTACGGCGCAGCCTGCGGCCGGTGCAGACGGAGTTGCACCGACTGGCGGGGACGTACGCGACGGACGAGGCGACGCTCGCGCGGCTGGCCGACCTGCAGGACCGGCTCGGGGCCGGTGAGGCCCGGCTGCGGGCAATCGCCGCGGAACGGGCGGAACTCGCCGCTGGGAGCGTGTCGCCAGCGGAGGTGGGTGCAGCGCTGGCGTCGTTCGCCCCGGTGTGGGAGGCGCTCACGACCCAGGAGCGGCGGCGGGCGTTGCACCTGGCGGTCGAGCAGGTCGGCTACGACGGCGCCCGGGGCAAGTTGGCGATCCGGTTCCGGCCGCTCGGCCTGCGAGAACTCGGGAAGGCGGTGCCCGCGACGGCGGAAACAACTTCACATCCGAAAGGAGGCCGGCGATGAGTGCCGCGAATGGCGAGGCGTTCACATATGAGATCGACGTGCATCTCGATCGCGTAGGCCACGGGGCACGGCAGGCGCTCGTGCCGGGTTTGGCGCCCGTGGTGCCCGTGGGCCGGGTGCCGAAGGTGGCGCGGTGGATGGCGCTGGCCATCCGCTGCGACGAGCTGGTGCGCACGGGCGTGGTCGGCTCGTACCGCGATCTGGCCGACCTGGCCGGCGTGACGCGGGCGCGAGTGACGCAGATCATGAATCTGCTGCATCTGGCACTGGACATTCAGGAGGCCCTACTCGAACTGCCGCGGGTGACGGGCCGCGAGCCGGTGCTGCTGCGCGACCTGCAGCCGATCGCGGCGACGCTGGGGTGGCGGAAGCAGAGAAGGATGTGGCGCGCGTTGCGGAACTCGCGGTGACGGTGCGGTCGAGGGCATTCTACGACTACCGACATCGCATGGGCGATTGCCCATCCCTTAGCATTTCTCCTTTCCACACAACCCATTTCGCGATCGGTGTACCCAGGAGCCAAGGGCGATGGGACATATCCGCCTCGGTCGACTTCCCAAAACCCGGAAGTGGAACGAGATCGTCGACCTGATTCATTACGGCGCCGGGGCTGGACAGATCGCCAACGCCGTCCTGCGCGCCGCCGAGAAGAACCTGCGGTTCGCCGGCCGGGACCAGGGCGTGGTCGAGGGGGTCTGGCTGCTCATGCAACTGCCGTTGGCGGCCCGCTCGGACGACTTTGCCGGCGCGCTACGGGAACTCGGGCTGGACGTCGGCGATGCGCCCGGCCTGTTCGAGATCATCGCCGCGGTCGGCGAGCGGATCGACGCCAGCATGCCCGCCACACGGGGCCGCACCGATGTTGGGGAAATCGCTCAGATGGCGGTCGCCGAGACGCTTTCCGAGTTCGTGGGGAGCCGGGTCGACAATCTATTCGGGGTCGGCCCGGAAGACGTACGGCACCACTTCGGCACGCTCGCCACGATCAAGAACTTCGGCCTGTTCGCCAAGGACTTCTACGCCCGATTCGCCGAGAAGACGCTCGACTACCTCCTCAGCAAGACGCTACCCGACCACGTCGGCGAGGGCCGGCGGTTCGCGACGCTCGCCGATCAGGGAGCATTCTCCGACGCCCTGCACACGCACTGCCGGGAGGTCGCCAAGATCGTCCAAGCCTACTCGGGCGAATTCCTCTCCAAGCACCGGTTTGAACTCGACGGCTCCATCGACCGGAAAACCGCGAGCGACTACGCGAGCTACGGTTTCAAAAAGATGGTCGACGGCCTCACGCAGGGGGAGGCGCTGGTCCATGCGTAATCCCCACCACATCCACTGCGGCCACGACGCTCCCACCGGTCCGGGCGGCGTGCAACTCCGACTTGGCACCCGGGCCGATCCTTGCGCCAATGTTTTTCTGGAAATCGAGCGACTCCAACTCGCGGTCTGGCGGGCGATCCCGGCCGCCCTGCTCGACCTGATCGAGATCGCGAGCTACGTCTACGCCGCCGATCAAACCTTCCTCCGAGGCGGCACCGGGATTCCCGAGGAGGGCGAACTCGGGACGGACTGGCGCCGGTCGATCCGTTTTTCGATCCCGGTCCGGCGCCCCGAACTCTGGGAGCGACCCGACGTGCAGGGGGCACTGACCTCGTCCCTGAGCTTCCTTTCCGAGGACGAGTACGAGTTCCGGTTCCGCGCGCTCGAACGGAAGGAGCCGCTCCAGGCGAAACTGCAATTCGATTCGACGCCCTACGACGGGCTGATCGACGAGGTGATGCTCTTCTCGGGCGGCCTCGATTCACTCTCCGGCGCGGTCCAGGAGATCCTACACAACGGGCGGAAGGTGATGCTCGTCCACCACCGGTCGACGGAAAAACTCGCCGCCCGCCACGGGTCGCTCCTGCGCGAGGTCGAGCACCGGGCCGCGACGAACCGGCCCGTTCACGTCCCGGTCTGGATGAACAAGCGCAAGGCGCTCGGCCGGGAATTCACGCAGCGGACGCGGTCGTTCGTCTACATGGCGATGGCGGCGACGCTGGCCACGATGGTGGGCCGGGACCGGATCTGCTTCTACGAGAACGGAGTCGTCAGCCTCAACCTCCCACTCTCGGCGCAGGTCGTCGGCGCCCGCGCGACCCGAACCACGCACCCGGCGGTCCTGAACGGCTATGCCCGGCTCGTCAGCCTCCTGCTCGGGAAGCCGTTCGCGGTCGAGAACCCGTTTCTCTGGGAAACGAAGACGCAAATCGTGGAGCGGATCGCCGGGGCCGGGTGCGCGCCCTGGATCGGCCGATCGACGAGTTGCGCCCACACCTGGACCCGGACCAACCGGCACTCCCACTGCGGGGTCTGCTCGCAATGCATCGACCGTCGGTTCGCCGTGTTGGCGGCGGGCCAGGAACGCCACGATCCGGCGGATCAGTACGAAGTCGATCTTCTGACCGGCGAGCGGGACGAGGGGGAGAACCGGCAGATGCTGGCGGGGTATCTGGAACGGGCCAACCAGCTCGAGCGGATGGTTCCGAGCCGGTTCTTCGCCGCCTACGGCCAGGCCAGTCGGATCTTGCGGCAGGTTCCCGGGTCGCCCGACGACGTTGCCCGGAAGATTTACGATCTCTACCGCCGGCACGCCCGGGACGTGAACGGGGTGATCGACCGCGGACTCGCGGACCGCGCGGCCGAGATCCGCCGCAGGTCGCTGCCGGCCAACTGCCTATTGCGGTTGGTGGCCGATGCGGCGCGGGCCGCCCCGTCCGCAGCACCGGAGGCCGCACCGTCGACCGCGGCCCCGTCCAGCGCGCCACCGGACGAACCCAACGTCTTTCGGAAACGGGGCGCGGCGTGGGAAGTGCGGTTCGAGGGTGGCACGCCCTTCATCCTCGTCCCCGCCAAAGGGGCATCCTACCTTCATCGACTGCTGGGCCGTCCGGGTCGAACCGCTACCGGCGTCGAACTCGTCTGTGGCGAGTTTCGAACGCAATCCGGTTGGGGAAGCGGGCCGAAGGATGCGGCCCTCGATACCGAGGCGTTGGCGGCTTGCCGCGCCCGACTCCTCGAACTCGCCGAGGATCGGAATCGGGCCAATGACGACGAGAACGAGGTGCTGGCGGCTGAAGTCGATCGGGAGGTGGCCGATCTCGAGCGACTCCTAGCGACGGCGATGAGCCCGCGCGGCCAGGCTCGCCCGCTGGCCGACGCCCGTGAACGGTTTCGGAAATCGGTCGGAAACGCGATCGCCCGGACCGTGAAGAAGATCGCCGATTTCGACCCGAAGCTCGCCGCCCACTTCCAGGGACCGGCCCTCGAGTGCGGCCACTCCCTTCGTTATTGCCCGTCCCCGGAGGTTCGCTGGGCCACGGAGTGACCTTTTTTTCACTTTTTCCCGATTTGCTACGCGGAATGTACCGGCGCTACGCGAGATGTACCGGCTCTCGGGGCATGTAGGCCATGCCCGGCGAGCCAACCAGCCCGCCGCCCGTTGGGGCGGCGTTTCACGCGATCGACCCGCCTTCTCGCCGGGATTCGTCGATCCGTGAAGGCCGGCGTCCACGACGCCGCGATCACCCATGTGCAAGCCGATCGCCAAATGCGAGCTCCCGGAATCCCGGAAGCAACTTGTCGAGCTGATGCAGGAACTCAACTTCGGGCGCATCGAGAATCTCCACGTCGTGGACGGGGATCCAATCCTCCTCGATCCGGCGCCTCACGTCGTCTTTGACTACAAGCTGGGAAGCGACAACGCCCCGCGGCCCGAACGGGACCGGGAACGCTTCGTTCTCAAATCCCAGATCCTCGAACTCTTCGAGATCTTCGATCGATTCGGAGAAGGCGTGGTCGAACTCATCGACGTCAAACACGGCCTGCCGTTTCGGGTCGCCATCCCCAAAGCCATGTCCTGATTCGCCATCCACTGACTCGCGCCGGCCGTGCGACGGAGGTGGGCAGGTGTTGCGGTCCGCAGCGCGGACCACCACGTGTCGTCCATCCCAGCGGCCGGAGGAGACTCCCTTGGCCGCTCATTCCCATGCCCAGTCCGACTTCGCCCGCTCGCTGATCCGCCGGCGAGTCGGTGTCGTTTGTCGTCCATGTTGCGATCGCGACGATCTGGCGCAAGAACTGTTCCTACGTCTGATCCGCGCCGAACGGCATTTCGATCCTCGACGCGCCCCGGCGGAAGTGTTCCTGTTCGTCGTGGTGGAACGCGGCATCGTCCAAGCCATTCGGGAACGCAAGCGCCGCCGCGACCGCATCCCCGTCGACGACGCGGCGCGACCGGAGACACTGCCGTCACCGCGCGACGGGCCGGCCGCGGTCGAGCTCGCCCTCGACGTCGCGACGGTCCTCGTCGGGCTGCCCGAACCGCTCCGCGCGGCCGCCGAGCAGCTGAAAACCCACACGAATTCGGCGACGGCCCGCAACCTCCGAATCTCGCGCAACACGCTGAACACGCGCATCCGAGGCCTGCGGATGGCGTTCGAACGCTACCAATTGCGTCACCGATGAACCGGAATCGGTCACCCGATGGTGATCGGTCTCGTGAACGGAAAACCCAAACTGGATCCCGATCCCGGGCTGGCGCCGCAGGCGAGGCCGCGATGGACACCCCCGATGACTTCGGTCATCCCGGACCCAACGAGGTGCACTGTGGCCGAAGCGACGACTCCTTCCACGGCGATTCCCCGGGAACCGGGATCCCTTGAACGCGCGGCCCTGCGTTACGCGGCACGGGGGTGGACCGTCCTCCCACTCCACTCGATCCGCGACGGCCGCTGCACGTGCGGAAACGCGGACTGCGGATCGGCCGGCAAGCATCCCCGGACCGCGCACGGGTGCAAGGACGGCACGACCGATTCCGAAACGATCCACGGATGGTGGGCTCACTGGCCGGATGCGAACATCGGCATCTGCACCGGGGCCGAATCCGGCATCGTGATGCTCGGACCGGATGGCGATGCGGGCATCATGGACCTGGCCAACCTTGAAGAGCAGTTCGGCTATCTTCCCGACACGCCGACGGCCAAGAGCGGCAGCGGCGGACGCCACCTGCTGCTCCGGCACCCAGGTCCGACACTCAAAAACCGGAAGAATCATCTCGGCACTTCGATCGATGCACGCGGCGACGGCGGCTACTTCGTCGCAGTGCCGTCCGCGAACGCCAACGGAAATTACGAGTGGATCGACGGCCCGGACGACGTGTCGGTGGCCGAAATGCCGGATTGGCTCGTCGAATGGTGGACCCGCGACAAGATCGCTCCGCCGCCCCCGCCCGACGACCCGTTGCCCTACCGACACACGGCCGGAGACAATGCCTACGCGCGGGCCGTGGCGTACGTCGCGGGGATGCCGGAAGCGATCGGTACCGGCGGCCACCGCGGCCACGACGCGACCTTCAAGGCCTCACGGGCGTGCTACACGGGTTTTGCTCTTTCGGTCGATGACACCTTTCGGCTGCTCAAGAACCATTACAACCCTCGCTGCGTCCCCCCTTGGAACGACGGCGAACTCCGGCACAAAGCCCAGAGCGCGGCCGACACGCCATCACGTCATCCGCGCGGCTACCTGCTCCGGGCTGAACGCTCCGACCAGTTCGGCACGGCGAACGTGGGCACCGCAGGCACGACGGGACCGGGTGACGAACCCCGCAAGCCGCGATTTCAAATCTACTCCGACGCGGAGTTCGCATCGGGCGACTTCCGCCCAAATTGGCTCATCAAGAACGTCCTCGTTCGAGGCGAACCGTACGGCATCGGCGCGGCGATGAAATCGTTGAAGACCTCCCTCGGTTGCGACATGGCGATCAGCTTGGCGACCGGCACGCCGTTCCTCAACACCTTCGCTGTGGTGAAACCGGTCGGAACGCTGTTTCTCTCCGGCGAGTCCGGGCGCGGGACGACGCAAATGCTTCGTTCACGCATCCTCGCCTCCCGGCAACTGCGCGGCATCGACCCGAACCGCATGTACTGGCAGTTCGATGTGCCCCAACTGGACGACTTGACGGGAATGGAAGAACTGGTCGACGAATACGCGCGACGCGGTGTGGACGTTGCCGTTCTCGACCCGTTGTACCTGATGTTCGGCGACGTGGATCCGAAGAGTATCTTCGAGGCGGGGCGGGCATTGCGGAACGTCGCGAAACTGTTCGTCGACCGTGGCGTCACGCCGATCCTGATTCACCATGCGAACCGGACCCTTAAAACCGGCGAGAAGATGGAACTGCACCACTTGAGCCACGCGGGCTTCGCCGAATTCGTTCGGCAGTTCATGCTCATCAACCGCACCACGGAATTCCAGTACGACGGTCGCCACTCTCTCAACGTGCGCTTCGGCGGGTCGGTGGGCCTGACGAGCGAACTCGCCGTTGAAGTGGACGAAGGCATCCTGCTGGAAGACTTTAGCGGGCGCAAATGGGACGTGACCGTCACATCGGCCGTCCAGGCTCGGCAGGCGACGGTCGAAGACAAGGATGCCAATCGGACCGAAACGACACTCCGAAAGATGGCAGCCAAGCGCGCGAAATTCCTAGCCGACATCGACGCCGAGATGGCGAAAGGCTTCCCGGCCGTTACCGCGAACAAGCTGAAGACGGACTACGGCTGGCAGCACGCTGACATCAAGACTATCTCCGAATGCCTGCTCCTGGACGGCCTCATCGAGCCGCACGAGTTCGAGTACAAAGCCGGCAAAGGCTCTCCACAGACCGCCACGGGGTTTCGTCGGCCAGTTCCTACGACGCAGATCGAACTTCCATTTCCCGATGAGCCGGTTGGAAACGATCAGCCGGTTTATTCTGAGGGTCAACCGGCTCAACCGGCTGATGCCGGTGATGGTGGTGGGCATCACGCGGATGAGCCGGTTGGTTTGTCCCCCCTTAAGGGGGACAACCACGGCCAACCGGCTGATGCACATCACCCCGAAGAAAACCGGAAGACGAACCAAGTCAAACCAGCGAAAACTGGCCGACGGAAAAAACCGGCTGATGCGGCGATGCGACGGAAACGCACGGCGAGCAGGGATCGGCCCGACAGCGAGTGCTCCCCGCCGGTCACTTCCGCGGATCCTTGACCTGCCCTTACAGAATTTTCACGGTTCCTTCCTGCAGAAATCCGCCTCTGACGCCACCCGGAAACCCCGAAGACTTAGACTGAGTTTGTTTTACCACTTTCCTCGTAACGACTTACGTCACAACCTGCGGACACGTCGCACGATCCGCCGCCACCGACCTTGTTTTCACGTCGCGAAGATCGGAAAATAGCAGCAGCAGCCCGCGAGACGCGCCAACCCGTGCGTGCTCGCGTGGTGGGCAGAGAACGACCCGGCAGCCTTCGGGCCTGGCCGGGCGGAACGAACGAACCTGTTCCTTCCGAGGCTCCGCCCGTGCCCGCTGCCCCACCCGCACGTCCGTTCGCCGTCGAACTCCGACCGATCGGTTCGATCACACCTTACCCCGGCAACCCGCGCGACAACGATTCCGCTGTTGAGGCGGTCGCGAACTCGATCCGCACCTTCGGCTTCCGCCAGCCGATCGTCGTGGATCGCGACGGCGTGATCGTCGCCGGTCACACGCGGTACAAGGCGGCCGTGAAGCTCGGCCTCGCCGAGGTGCCGGTCCACATCGCGGCGGAGCTGACGCCGGCCCAGGCGAAGGCGTATCGCCTCGCCGACAACCAGACCGCGACTCTCGCCACCTGGGACAACGACAATCTCACCGCGGAGCTACTTGCGCTCCAGGAGCAGGAGTACGACCTCGGCCTCACCGGCTTCAGCGCCGACGAGTTGAGCGAACTGCTGGCGCCGGAAGCGACCGACTTCACCGGCGACCCGGACGACGTGCCCGAGCCGCCCGTCGAGCCGATCACGCAGCCGGGCGAACTGTGGCTCCTCGGTCGGCACCGCCTGCTCTGCGGCGATTCGACGAAGGCCGCGGACGTGGAACGGCTGATGGACGGCGCCACCGCCGACATGCTGCTCAGCGATCCGCCCTACGGCGTTTCCTACATTGGAAAAACCAAGGACGCGCTCACCGTCGAGAACGACGCGCTCGACGAGGACCGCCTGACCGCGTTGGTGTCGGCGGCGTTCGACCTCGCCCAGGCTCACTGCCGTCCCGGCGCCTACTGGTACGCCACGGTGCCGGCGGGACCGCTGCACCTGCTCTTCGCCCACGATTGGAAACGGCGCGGCATCCTGCGGCAGATCATGGTCTGGGCCAAGGACTCGATGGTGCTCGGCCACTCCGAATACCACTACCAACACGAGCCGATTCTCTTCGGCTGGATTCCGGGCGACCGCCACAAGAATGTCGACCGCACGCGGACCACGCTGTGGCCGTACGACCGGCCGAAGGCCAGCCGCGAACATCCCACGATGAAACCCGTCGCGCTCTGGTCGCAGGCCATCACCGACGGTTCGCGGCCGGGCGAATTGGTGTACGACCCGTTCCTCGGCAGTGGCACGACGCTCGTCGCCGCCGAGCAACTCGGACGCACGTGCCACGGGATGGAGATCAGCCCGCAGTACTGCGACGTCATCATCCAGCGGTTCGAGACGCTCACCGGCGCGACGGCGGAACGGGTGCCCGCCGGAGCGTGAGGCTCGACGTGCGCCCACGTTCCCCACGTGGTGGCGATCGGTCGAACGGCGGGGTTGTTGCCCAGTGACGAGACGAAGCCCCGCGTGGGGCCTCGTGAGGGAAAGCGTGGGAGCGGATCAGCGGGCCGGGGCGAGGTCGGCGAGCGGCAGCCAGAGGCACCCGCCGTCGGCGAGCCGGAGTTCGGCGAGGATCGAGTCGGCCCAGGTCCCTTCGTCGAACCGGCGGACGACGCCGGCGTACGAGCCGACCCGGCAGACGGCGCGTTCGCCGATCGCCACCGGCGTGCCGACCCGCTCGACGCAGCCGGCGCACAAGGGCGTCCCGCTCGTGTCGGGGATCGTGGCGGTCGGGGTCGTTCCGCAGGCGGCGCACGCGGTCGCGTCGAGGGTCGGGCATTCGGGGGAAGCGGTCATGATCGGACTCCGGGGTTCGGGTGCGGCCGTCGGTCGATCGCCGCGGCCACGACACATGAGCCATGCCATCGGCGCCGCATCAACTCAATTCCGGCGCGGTCGCCGCGATTCCGGGAACTTCTGCCGGCGTCGAATCGACGGCGATCTCGCTCGCGGCGAACAAGCCGCGGCCGGCCTTGCGGAAGCGGGACGCGGTCCCTTTGGTGGCGATCTCCTTGCTCATCGCCGCGTGCAGCGTGGCGTGCGGCGTCTTCCCGCCGGGGCTGCTCCACAGCCCCCGCGACGCCATCGCCTCCACGAGTTGCATCGCCGTCATCGGCTCGGGCGAGTCGGCCAGCACTCGGGCCGCAGCGTCGAGGGCGCTCGGCTTCTTGGTGGGCGTGGACTTCCCGGCCTTCCGGCGCGTCCCGGCCTTCGCGGGCGCCGCCTTCGCGGGGACGGGCACGTCGATCGTGGACTCCACCGGTGCCACCGGCGCGGGCCTTGGTTCCGGCTTCGGAGCTACCGGCTTCGCGGCCTCCGGCTTTGCGGCCGGGAGCAGCGAGAGCTTCGGCAGGTTCGTCCGCCGCGGCACCGTCAGCGGCTTCTTCGACTTCGCGGTCTTCTTCGGCATGGTCGTCTCCTAGGGGTGATTCCGCCCGCGGTTGTACGGGGAACGGTTCGGGCGCGTCATGACATTACGCGCGTGCCCGCGACGATCCAACGGCCACCGCGAACGAATCGATCGGATTGTGCGATCTTCTGCGGGTGGTGAATCGACCGACAATGCAAGGCGAAACGAGCCACGCGCCTGCAACCGTCGGCAACGAGTTGAAGGAAAACGGCGAGGGAACGAACCATGGCGAGCCAATCGGGCCGACGCAAGGCCGACGACCAACTGGTCCTCGCGCTCGCCTGCGGCGCCACGGCCGAGACGGCCGCGCGCCAGGCCGGCGTGAGCGCGCGGACCGTCTACAACCGGCTCCAGGACCCCGCGTTCAAGCATCGCCTCCGCGGGGTGCAAGCCGACATCCTGCAACGCACGGCCGGCGCCCTCACCGCCGCGGCGACGGAGTCCGTTCGCACCTTGCTGGAGTTGCAGAAGCCGGGCATGCCGCCGGCCACGCGATTGGGCGCGGCCCGCGCCGTCCTGGAGATCGGCCTCAAGATCCGCGAGATCGTCGAGTTGGAGACGCGGATCGCGGCGCTCGAAGAACAACTCGACGCCGACGAAGGACGCCTCGCGAACGGGAGCGTCGCATGAGAGCCGCTCATCGGCTGCGCAAACTCGAGACCCGGTTCGAACGGGTCGTCGACGCGGCGAGTCCGATCTGGAGCGACCCCGAGTGGCACGACCTCTTCGCCGAGAAGGGCCGCGAGGGGTTCTTCCGCCGCGAGCCCGACTTCCCCCGGGCGCTGGCCGAGTACGAGCACGCCATCGCCGCGGCCGAGCAGATCGCGCCGGAACTCGACCCGCCGCGGGACTTCCGCATCCACCACCCGCGGCGCATCCCGAAGTTGTTCACCTGGCGGAACGATCCGCGCTTCCCCGATGTCGGCGCCGGCTTCGACTGGCTGGCGGCCCTGCTGGTGCGCGTCCTGGACCGGATGCCGCCCGCGACCGAGTCCGCGTTCGCCGAACTCGCCGGCTGGTTTCGGGAGCACGAGCCGCGATTGCGGGAACGCTGCCCGGCGACGGGCCAACTCGATCCGGGCGACGGCGGCGCGATCCGGCTCTCCGATCTGGCGTTCGACCTGAAGGCCGGGCCGCGCCGCGTCGAATCGGGCCGCGTCGCCGAAACCGTCCGCCGCCTGCGGGCCGCCTACGAGCGCGGCACGCTCGTCGAACCGCCCTCGGCCCCGCGGCTCGCGTGGCCGCCGGGAACGATCGTGCATCCCGACGGCGACGGAATCACCGTGGTGTTGGATCGAAACCTATGAATCGTCGGCGACGCCTCGATCGAATCCTCGAGCGGCTGCGGGTTCGCCATGTCGCGGCCGGCCCGTCGACCGGCCTTCCGGTCGATGCCGACGAGGACCAGTGGCTCGCCGCGTTCGAGGCGATGGGGAACGCCGGCCACTTCAAACGCGAACGCGACTTCCCCGTGGCATTGGCCGAATACCGTGCCGCGCTGATGGCCGCCCATGCGCAGGCCGATCCGTCGCTCGACCCGCCCGCGAAGTTCCGACCCGACGCCCCGCTCCGCCAACGACAGCGGCTCTGGCGCACGCTCGAGCGGTTCCCCGCGGTGTGGAACGGCTTCGCTTGGCTCGCGGAAATCGTCCGGCGCGTGGCGGAGGGCGAGCCGCCGGTCACGGAGGCGGAGTTCGCGGAACTGGGCGCATGGTTCCGGGCGCACGAGGACCGCCTGTGGGAGATGTGCCTCCCGTCCGAGCTGCTCGACCTCGGCGACGGCGAGTCCGAGAGTTTCGGGAACATCCGCTGGGGGATCGAATCGGGAGCGCGCGGGTCGCGGGCGGGCGGGACCGCCGAGCGGATCCGCCGGTTCCGCGCGAACTACTCCGCGCGCCTGACGGGGACGCAACCATGAGGAACCGCGGCCGGCTCGACAAGCTGATCGCCCGCCTGCAAGCCCGCCACGACGCGACCGGCCCGCTGACGATCTTCCTCGTCGAAGCCGACGCCGAGCACCCCGTCGGCACGCGCGTGATCTGGGGCGGGCGGGCGAGGGAGATCGCCTACGATCCGGCGCGGGGCAAACCGCTGCTACCGCCCGGCGGGCCGCACCAAGTCATCCTCGGGGCGGAGATGGAGGTGTGAAGGAGAAGCGAGTAACGATTGGCGCAGCTTCCAACATCAATTGGCTCGGCCCTCGATTCGCTGGACCGCCTTCTCCGCCGCGGTCGCGATTGAATCGTATTCACTCTCCTCCGCCAACCGGCGAAGGCGCGGAATCGCCTCTTTCGCCGCCAGCCCCAGGTTCGCCAATGTCGACACCGTGTTAGTCAGACGGTCCTTGCCGAATACGTCCTGGGGATAGCGGTCGATCGCCGCGACGAGCTTTGGCACGATGACGTCGGCGTCCGAAGCCATCTTGCCCAGCGACTTGGCGATGGTGGCCTGCGTGCCCACGCCGACCTTGGGATCGAGGAAATCGGCGAGCAGGAGATCGCGGAATGGAGCCGCGTCCGGTCCCAGTTGCACGCAGAGGTCCGGGAAATCGGTGCCGAATCGAAAGCCGCCGTTCGGCAACCGGAGTTCGCGCTGGTCCTCCCACATCTGCCGCAGGACCGTCAGGTGGGGCTCCTTTGTTCCGGCGATCCGGACTGTCGCGAAGCGCGCCCAAGCCGAAACGATCAAGTCTTGGTCGTCGACCAATTTTTCGATCGCGGGCAGTGCCACCTTCGCATCCGGGCCGATGCAGCCCAGCGCTTTCAGAACCTTGGACCGTTGATAATCCTTGGGATCCTTGAGTCGCGCTGCCAAGGCGGCGGTCGCTTCCTTCGCGCCCGGACCGATTGCGGCGAGAACTTCAATGGTCTGGCTTGAATGGAATTGAAGCTTCTTACCGCCCTCAAGGATACCGACGAGCTTGGGCACGGCGGCCTTCGCCTCCAGCCCGATGTTTGCCAGACACGTCAAGGCGGGGTTCGGCGATCCGTTCCCGAGGTCGTCGAGACTGGCGATCAACTCCGGCATGGCGTCCACCGCGAGCGGTCCCATCGCGGAAAGTGACTGCGCCAACTGGTACCGTTCCCGGCTGTCGCCGGCCACCATTCGCGCTGCGATCGCCTTGGCTGGAATCTTGGCCGCAGCACTGAATTTCGAGAGCGTGCGGGCCGCTGCGATCCGTACTTCGCGCTCGTCGCTGTCGAGAAACGGCAGGATGACAGGAGCCAACGGTTCAAGTCGGTCGCCGACTTCGCTCATCTTGTGGAGTACGTCGGCCTGGATCGATTCCGTGCGGGCCTTGAGTGCCCGCTCGAAGGCCAGTCGAGCCTTGGCCAGATCGCCGCCGGCCGCCAGAAACGCTGTCGCGGCATGAGCTTCAAGTGCTGCATTGTCCGACGTCATCGCCGATTCGAGCGCGTTCAGCGCCGGACGTGCCGTCCGGCCGAAGAGCACAAGTGCCTGCGCGGCTTGGATCCGCTTGAATGGGGAAATCCTCCGGTTCGCGACCACTTCCACTAGCAACGGGATGGCCTCGGGGCCGGCCTGGCGGATCGCGCGGACCAAGGTGTCTTCCACGCCGATGCGGGTCGGATCGCGTGCGGCATCGAGAGCGCGATCGCCGAGGAGCCGGACGAGGTCCTTGATCACCGGTTTCGCTCGCGACTCCGACATCCAGCAGAGGTCGACGGCCGCGGCCCGGAGCACAGGCTCCTCGTCGGCCAGCGTGAGAGCTAGCAGCGTCGCGAACGTCGCATCGGCCGACGGTGGTGCCCCATTCAAGGCACGCAAGGCTTCCGCGCGGGATTGAGCGGGTGCCTCGGGATCGCGAACCGTGCGTTCCAATTGTCGCGCGTAACGGTCGCCGACCTTGAGCAGCGCCGATCGGATCGCGTAGCCTTCAAAGCGTTCGGCGCGATCGAGGGCGGCCAGCAGCGCCGGCTCAGCCGCACGGCCGTGCGGGCCGAGCTTTTCAATCACCCGCGCCGCCGAATCGGCCTTCGACCTGTCGCCGGACTCCAGCAACTTCAGGAGCGCGGGCATCGCGGCCTTGGCGATCGATTCCTGGGACTGCGGATCGATCCGGAGGATGGCCTGCACCGTCGCTTCGGACAGATTTCCGGGAATATTGCCGGGCCGGATGTACGGTGTCCGGGCCGGATCGACGACTTGGTCGAGAAGCGTCGGCAGCAGCCGCTTCGCGGGCGCGCCGATCGCGCCGAGAAGGACGGTCGCGTGGATGCGGACTTCGGTGTCGCGGTCCGCGAGCAGCTTCGCGATCGCGACCGTATCGGCGGCGAAGCTCGATTCGATCGCCCGCGGGGCCAGTTCGATCAACGATTCGAGAATGCTCCGCTTGTCGTCGGTCGACAGCTTCGCCACAGCGGCGACCTGCGGGGCGAACGTCTTCGGTCCGATGCGGCGCAGGGCCTTGGCCGCCGAGGCCCGCACGCCGGCATCCACGTCGGAGAGCGCGGCGATGAGCGGCGGGATCGCCGATTCCAGCTTGGCCCGCCCAAGCGAGTCGGCCGCGAGCCGGCGCGTCTTCGCATCGGCATTCCTGAGTTGGGCGAGGCGTTCGTCGACCGTGGGGTCGGCGGCCCCGCCGAGAAGACAGGCCAGGGCGCAAGCCAGAGCAAGTGGGAGCGAATGGAGGAGGCGCATAAGGGATCCAACGTGAGCGTCACGGGGCACAGTTCGGATCGCCCCACTTTAGCCGGCTCGCTCTCGGCCCGCCAGCACCGAATCCTCGGCGTCACTGCGCCGGCTTCCGCACCCACACCTGCCACCCCTTCCGCACCACCTCACATCGCCCCCGCATCGTCGCCAGGAAAGCGTCGATCGCCAGCTTCGGGCTGCGCTCCGGTGACGCGTCGATCCACCACTCGTAGTCGTCGAAGCAGACCAGACCGCCCGGCTTCACCAAGGGCCAGCTCAGCACCGCGTCCGACAGCACGTCCGCCG
>CAYVRB010000063.1:18601-23997 GCA_964453375.1 uncultured Alcaligenaceae bacterium | reverse complement strand
TGGTGACGCACGTCCGCCGGGGGTGAGCGGCGACGGCCCGCGAGGCCGCGAGCGGCTTCGCGTTGGCACGTCCGGCGGCCCGCGGTACAATCCGCGCGTCGTCCCGCCAGCGGAGGCCGTTGATGATTCCCGCGCTGTTCGTGGCCCTGGCCCTCGCCGCGCCGCCCGACGCGACCCCGTCGGCGCTGGCGCACCGGGACGCCCTGGCGAAGTTCGGCGCGGCCGTGTGGAACGCACGCCGCGACCGGCTGCTTACCGCCGTGAGGCAGTTCGAGGCCGCCGCCAAACAAGACCCCGACGCCACCGCCCCGCTCCGCGAACTGGTGCGGGTGTATTCGCAGGTCGGCCGCGAGCCGGACGCCGTCCGCGTCGCCCGGGAGGTGTTGCGGAAAGACCCGAAGGACGTGGAGATCGCCCACGCGCTGGCGAAGTTGCTGTTCGACGCGGGGGAACTCAAGGAGGCGGTGGCCGCGGCCAAACTCGCCGCCGACGGGCCGCTGCCGGTCGAACGGGCCGACCGGGCGGTGGCCGTGTACCGCGACCTCGCCACACTCTGCGAGAAGGCCGACGACCCGGCCGCCGCCGAGGTCGCGCTCGGCAAGGCGGTCGCGCTGCTGACCGGCCGGCGGAGGGAGATCATCGAGGCGGTGGCGCTCTCGCCCCGCGAGGTGGACGCGGCGGCCGCCGAGTGCCTGGAACGGCTCGGCAAGGTGCAGACGAAGCTCCGGAAGTTCGACGCCGCCGCCGAGTCCTTCACTACCGCCGCTAGGTTGTCCGCCGACCCCGCTTCCGCCGCCCGGCTCGGGTGGAACCTCTCCGGCGTACTCCAGGCGAAGGGGGAACCGGTCGCGGCGCTCGAGAAGTTGCGGGCGTTCCTGAAGCTCCGCCCGGCGGCCCCGGAACCGTACGTCCGGCTCACGCAACTTCTCCGCGAGACGGGCGCGGACCCTGCGACGGAACTCCGCCGGCTCTCCGACGCCGACACCGGGAACCTGCGGCTGCGGGCCGTGTACGCCGCCGAACTCGCCCGCAGTCCCGGCACCCGCGCCGAGGCGGACCGGCTGTTCGGCAAGCTGATGACCGCGACGAACGACCCGGCGGTCGTCGGGGTGGTGGTGCGGTCGCACCTCGAAACCCGCCGGCCGCGGGAGGTCGTCGCGGACCTGGACCGGGCCTTCTCGGTGATCCGGGAGCGGGACGAGGACGGCAAGAAGCGCGAGTACACGCCGGAGTTGGCCGCGGCCAGGGCGTTCGCCGCCGAGAAGGCCCGCGCCGTCGCCGAGGTGGTGAAGAACGACCACGACGCGGTCGTGGCCCTTCTCGACGCGGCGGCCAACGACGCCCGCACCGGGGTGAAGCGGAACCACGGCGTCCACTACTTCCTGGGGCAACTCGCGGCCCGGCACCGGGAACTGGAACTCGCCGCCCACCACTTCCAGCACGCCGTCCGCAACGCGCCGCCGGGCACCGCCGCCGACGCCTACGTCGGCCTCGTCACCGCCCTGGTGCAGGCCCACAAGCCGGCCGAACTCAGGCGGGTGTGCCAGGAGGCGCTGCGGGAGGTGGAGCGGCTGCCGCTGGCCCCGCACTACTTCAACTACTACCTCGCCGGCGCGCTCGCCGACCTCGGGGACGCCCGCGGGGCGCTGGCGGCGGTGGACGCCGCCATCCTCTCGACGGCGGTCGGCGACCGCCTCACCGTCCGCATCCGGAAGGTGGAGGTGCTGCGCACCCTGGGGAAGTGGGACGAGGCCATCGAGTTCGGCAAGAAGCTGTACGACGAGTTCGACGCCCGGGCCGACCGCGACCGCATCCGCTACGCGCTGGCCGGTGCCTACTGGGGGGCGAAGCGGGCGGCCGAGGCCGAGGCCGAACTGCGGACCCTGCTCGACTCCGACCCGGACCACGCGGCGGCCGCCAACGACCTGGGGTTCTACCTCGCCGACGCGGGCCGCGACCTGCCCGAGGCCGAGCGGCTCGTCCGCCACGCGCTGGCGGTGGACCGGCAGGACCGCAAGCGGTCGGGGTCCGCGGAACTGGAGAGCGCCGGGTACCTCGACAGCCTCGGCTGGGTGCTCTTCCGCCAGGGCAAGCTCGCCGAGGCGCGATCGACCCTGGAGCGGGCCTCGGCGCTCCAGGCGGGTGCGATCGACCCCATCGTGTGGGACCACCTGGGCGACGTGCTGTTCCGCGCCGGGGAGAAGGCGAAGGCGAAGGCGGCGTGGGAGAAGGCGTGCGAACTGTACGCCTCCGACGACGCCGGCGGCCGCGCCGGCCGCGAGGGCCGCCTCGACGAGGTGAGGCGCAAACTCAAGCGGGTGCCGTGACAGATAGCCCGGCGTTCACGCCGGGTTCAACGAGCGGGAACCATCGCCGTGTCGGACGCATCGCCGACGCCGGGGCCGCAACCCTCCGAACTGGCGGAACTCGCCGGCGGGCTGATCCACGAGATCAAGAACCGCGTCGGCACCCTGTCGCTGAACCTGCAACTGCTCGCCGAGGAGTTCGACCCGCCCGAGACGCCGCGCGAGCGGAAGGCGCTCGAACGGATCAACCGGCTCAACGGCGAGTGCCAGAAGCTCGCGGACGTGGCGTCCGACTTCCTCCGCTTCGCCCGGGCGCAAGAACTGTCCGTCGAGCCCACCACTCTCGACGCCGTCGTCGCGCGGATGGTGGACTTCCTCACCCCGACCGCCCGCCAGCAGAAGATCGAGATCCGCTGGTTCGCCTCCGGCGACCTGCCGCCGGTCAACCTCGACCGCGACCTGTTCGACCAGTGCCTGCTGAACCTGATGCTCAACGCCGAGCAGGCCATGCCCGACGGCGGCACCCTCACGTTGATCGGCCGGCTGGAGGAAAGGGGCGGGGGCCCTGGGCCCGGGGGGGGGTACCCCGGCGCCCCCCGGCCCCGGGGCCCCTCGCCCCTCGTATGCCTGGACGTGATCGACACGGGGCACGGCATACCGCCGGACCAACTCCCGAAACTGTTCCGCCCGTTCCACACGACGAAGCCGAGCGGCCACGGGCTCGGGCTGGCGACGACCCGCAAGATCGTCCTGGCCCACGGCGGCACCATCGGCGTGCAGAGCGAGCCCGGCCGCGGCACCAAGTTCACCATCCGCCTGCCGGCGGCCTCGTCCTAACACGCCCCTTGCGGCGAGGCGTTTCCGACCATCGCGGTCGGGGCCGGCTCCGGCGTCTTCGGCGTGCGGTTCGGTTTGAACAGCAGGGGCAGCACGAGCAGCATCGTCACCAGCCCGAAGGACAGGGCCAGCAGCAGGGCGTGGCCGCGGGTGAATTCGAGGATCGCCCACAGCGCCGCGAACCAGACCACGAAGTGCAGCAGGTTGATGAGCAGGGCCAGGAACACCGTCCCGGTGCTGGGGACGTACAGCACCCCCATCTGGTCGGCCTGGACGTAGCGGCTGCCGCCCACCTCCACGAACCGCCGGCCGTCGGGCGAGTCCAGGTAGCTCCGCTTGTCCTTCGAGAGCAGGGCGTCGAACCGCACCGGCTCGGCGTCCGGGGTCGGCTTCAGGCGGATCGCCGCCGTCATGTAGGTGCCGGCGTTCAGGGCGAAGGGTTCGCCGGTCTTCTCGTCGAAGAAGGTGTTCGCCTTCGCCCCGACCCCCCGCTTGAACCTCACCACCGTCTCGGCCGGGCTGCCGGAGGCGTCGGCCTTCATCTTACCGCCGGGGCCGGACACCCAGCGGACGGACTCCATCTCGTCGAACTTCGAGGTCTCGTAGGGGGCGAACTCGAAGAACGTGTCGTACCGGCGGGGGTGGCGGCCGTCGATCCACACCCACAGCGTGAGGAATGAGCCGACGAGCAGTGCCGCGGCCAGCGCCCGCAGCGGGAGCCGCTCGGCGGGGGACTGGTACAGGTAGCCCTGGGCCACCAGGCCGCCGCCGAGGAAGATGGCGAACAGCACCAGGGTGACCAGCACGAGGATGATCAGCAGCGTCACGTCGCGGCCCCGGCGAGTGAGGGGAACGGGGGACAGCCTACCATGGTGCCCGGCGGTCGGCCACGGCGACGGGCCGGGAATCGCTGCGGGAGCGGGGAGTTGCTGCGCCCCGGACGCGGGGCTATCATCCGGGCTTCGGCCCTCCAACCTCTTTTGCGGACGGAACGCCCATGCCTGGCGGCGCGACCTACGGGTGCGGGAACTGCGGCCGGTGGTTTTCCTCCCCGGGGTCGCACTGCCCCTACTGCGGGGTCAGGTTTTTCGGGGCCGAGGAGTACCGCGGGAACCCGGTCGGCGGGGCGTGGTGGATGGGCGGCCTGGCCGTCTTCAGCACACTGCTGTGTCTGGCGGTCGGGGTCGGCATCGCCTTCTACCCGCCCCGGGTGGGGGCGTTCGTCGCGTTCCTCGGGGTCGCGGGCGGCGGGGCCGGGGCGTACTTCGCCTTCCACTTCGCCTGGCTGGGCCGCGAGGAACGGAACCTGCGCAAGCGGGCCAGGCACGGCTACGCCGGTATGGGCATCGGCTGCTGCGGGACGGTCATCGCCCTGGTCCTTACGCTTGTGGCCATGTTCAAGGCCCCCCACGTATTCGAGGAGCAGCGGACGGCCCGCGAGCAGGCGGCGGCGGCGGGGGAGAAGGCGGCCCCGGTGGTCGCCCCGCCCAAGCCCCCGCCGAAGGCCGCCCCGCTGCCCGTCGCCCCGCCGCCGCGGCGGCGGCTGGTCCCCCTATTCGACGGCACCGACGCGAGCCGCTGGGCCCTCGCCGCCGCCCCGGGCTGGCAGGTCTACCGGGGGTCGCTCGTGTGCACCGCCCCGGCGAACCTGGGCGACAACCCCCTGGCCATCCCCGGGCTCCTCGTCACCCACCGCGAGTACGCCGACTACGCGCTGCGGTTCGACTTCTACCTCGCACCGAAGGGCCAGCTCTACGTCGCGCCGCGGGTCCGCGACGGCCAGACGCCGTGGGGGGTGCGGTTGCGCGACGAGTCGGGGCGGCTCACCGACAGCGGCCCGCTCAGCGGGTCACTCGTCGTTCCGCTCCAGCCCACGCCCGGGGGCATCAACACCGCCACACCCACCCCCCTCGCCCGCGCGGACCCGAGCTACCGGGTGCTTCCGGACACGTGGCATACGGCGGAGTTACGGGTGGTGGGGCGGAAGGTGTCGATGACGGTCGGTGCGATGCGGGTCACCGACGCCGACCTGGCGGCCCTCACCTGGGAGCCGGGCGCTTCACGGTGGGTGGACCAGGACGCCCTGGAGGTATCCCACGGCCGGATCGGGGTACGGGCCTTTGGGGGGCAGGTCGCGCTGCGGAACGTGGTTCTCGACCCGATCCGCCCCTAGCCGCCCGCCCTTCCCGCACCGCCCGGTCGGGATAAGGTAGCAGCTATTCTCCCGCGAACCGGAGCCTTCCCCCTGGCGAA
>CAYVRB010000063.1:0-18591 GCA_964453375.1 uncultured Alcaligenaceae bacterium | reverse complement strand
TCAAGGTGAAGAACCCCGTCGTCGAGATGGACGGCGACGAGATGACCCGGATCATCTGGCAGAAGATCCGCGAGAAGCTCATCCTCCCGTACCTTGACATCGACCTGAAGTACTTCGACCTCGGCATCGAGGCCCGCGACCGGACCGACGACAAGATCACCTTCGAGAGCGCCGAGGCCACCAAGCAGTACGGCGTCGCGGTGAAGTGCGCCACCATCACCCCGGACGAGGCGCGGGTCAAGGAGTTCAACCTCAAGCGGATGTACCCGTCGCCCAACGGCACCATCCGGAACATCCTCGACGGCACGATCTTCCGCGAACCGATCGTCTGCAAGAACGTGCCCCGCCTCGTCGGCCACTGGGACAAGCCGGTCGTCGTCGCCCGCCACGGCTTCGGCGACCAGTACAAGGCCAGCGAGATCCTCTTCCCCGGCGCCGGCACGGTGAAGCTCACCTACACCCCCGCCGACGGCGGCCCCCCCATCGAGAAGGAAGTCTTCAAGGCCCCGTCCGCCGGCGTCACCCTCGCCATGTACAACCTGGACAGTTCCATCAAGGGCTTCGCCCGCGCCTGCTTCAACTACGGCCTCGGCCGCGACTACTCCGTCTACCTCAGCACCAAGAACACGATCCTCAAGGTGTACGACGGCCGCTTCAAAAACCTTTTCCTGGAGGTCTTCGACGCCGAGTTCAAGGCCGCCTTCGACGCCAAGAAGCTCACCTACGAACACCGCCTCATCGACGACATGGTCGCCTCGGCCATGAAGTGGACCGGCGGCTACCTCTGGGCCTGCAAGAACTACGACGGCGACGTGCAATCCGATACGGTCGCCCAAGGCTACGGCTCGCTTGGCCTCATGACGAGCGTACTCACTACGCCCGACGGCAAGACCGTCGAAGCCGAGGCCGCCCACGGCACGGTGACGCGCCACTACCGCGAGCACCAGAAGGGGAAGCCGACGAGCACGAACCCGATCGCCAGCATCTACGCCTGGACGCGCGGCCTGATCTACCGCGGCAAGATGGACGGCACGCCGGACGTGGTGAAGTTCGCCGAGACGGTGGAGAAGGTCTGCGTCGACCTCGTCGAGAGTGGCAAGATGACGAAGGACCTGGCGATCCTGATCTCCGAGACGACGCCGTACCTGACGACCGACGCCTACCTGGATGCGGTGGACGCGGAGCTGAAGAAGCGGATGGGATAATCGTGAGAGGTACGCGGTTCGACCGAACGAGCCGCGTCCCGCTCACGCCGGGCGGCGGTAGAAGCGGTTGGCGAGCCAGCTCTCGCCGCAGACGAGGAGCAGCACCGCGATCAAGAGCCACGGGAACAGGTCCAGCGGCTGGTTGAACTTCGTCGTCAACACTTCCCGCAGCTTCACGTCCTTCGCGAGCGGCACCACGCTCTTCGGGCCGAAGAGCGTCTCGATCGCCTCCTCCGGCGTCTTCGTCAGGTTCCACTCCTCGGACGGCACGTTCAGCGCGAAGCCGTCGCGCCAGGTCGATCCTTCGAGCGATACCGCGAAGTGCCCCGGCGTCGCGGTCCGGTTCGGCGGCAGCCGCACCTCGGTCTGGCCGTCGCCCAATTCCAACTCGGCGTCGCGGCCACTGATCCCGCGGCCCTCGAAGAGCAGCTTGGATCCCTTCTTCACGTCCCCCTTCGGCAGCGGCACCGCGACCGGCTGGCCGGTGGCGAAATTGAAGTTCGCGTCGGTCGGATCGCCGCAGAGGTGCCGCAGCAGCAGGCTCGGGAAGACGACGATCCAGGAGGTGTCGAACGCCCAATAGTTGTTCCAGGTCTTGCCGCCCTCGACCGGCGTTTCGAGGGGCGTGGTCAGCAGCAGGACGCGGCCGCGCCGCGTGCCGACGGCGCGTTCGATCAGCGCCGGCCGACGCGCGTTCGGATCGTCGGCGTCGTCGTACTTCACGACGACGGCCCCGTCGGGCAGCGGCTCGAAGTCCCAGTACTGCCAAGCGAGGCGGGGGTTCACGAGGAAGTCGACGCCGCCGCGGAGCTTCCAATCGCGGAAGGGGGCGAGCATCGGGTGGCGGAGCGTCGCGTCGTCGAGCAGCCATGCGGCGCCGACGCGGCGCGGGTCGTTCGCCGGCCGGTCGGCGTGGTTCACCTCGGAATCGGTCTTCTTGAGCGCCGCGGGCAGGAGCCGCGCGGCGGGTTCCGTCGTCGGGCGGTACGCGTCCGGCCGCAGCGCCATGCCGGGCATCACGAGCAATTGCCCGCCGGCCTCGACGTACGGCAGCAACTCCTTCCACAGGGGTTCCGGGTTCAGCACGGCCAGCACGCAGACCGCTTCGTACCCAGCGAGCGCCGGCAACGGATCCGTCGCCTTGCGCAGCTCGCAGGCGAATTCCCCCTTCGCGTCGTGCGCCTCCTTCCAGAACCGCGCGTCGGCGGGATCGTCCGCCAGCACCAGCACGCGGCGCGGTTCGGCCACCTTGAACGCGAAGTACCGGACGTTGTCCGCCTCCAGGTTGTCCGGCGTATCGAGGGTGAACTCGACCTGGTGCAGCCCCGGCGGCAGCGAGCGGCCCTCGAAGCGGAACGCGACCGCGGCGGCGCCGCCGGCCGGGACATTCACGTCCTTCCGCACGACGAAGTTCTCGACCGTCAGCACCTTCGCGATGACGGTCGCCACGACCGCCTCGCCCGCCGCCGCGACCGTGACGTTCAGCGTCGGCGGTTCGTCCTTGGGCACGATCTGCGGCTTCATCTCCACCGCCGCGATCGCGACGTTCGCCGGCGCGTCGATCCCCACGTCCAGGAACAGGTGCGCGACCGGCGGCGGCGGCACCGCGTCCCGCAGTTTCGCGAGGTCCTCGGCGCGGGCGGCGTCCCAGCAGGCGGCGGCGCGGTCGGAGAAGACCGCGACGAGCCGAGGCATCGGCTCGGCCGCGTCCGACTCGGCGTCCACCGTGCGCAGCAACTGATACGCCGTCGCGAGCGCGGTCGTGACGGGGACGGCCACGCCGCGCGGCTCCTTCAGGTCCTCGATCCGCCGCCGCGCGTCCGCGAGCGAAAGCTCCCATCCGCCGCCCGGCTCGGACGGATCGAGCACCGCCACCTTGGAGGCGCTCGGCAGGTCGTCCAGCAGTTCCAGCGCGCGGCGCTTCGCCTCGGCGAGGCGGGAACGATCGTTCGCGACGTAGCCCATGCTCGGCGAGGCGTCGATCACGAAGACCGCGGCGACCGGTTGCTCGCCGCCGAAGTTCAGGCCGCCGAGCGTGCCGGCGAGTTGGGGCTGGTAGAGCGCGAGGCCGAAGAGCGCGATGAGCAGCACGCGCATGAGCAGCAGGAGGAAGTGCCGCAGGCGCATCTTGCGCTGGCTGATCTTGCGGCGCTTTTCGAGGAAGCGGATGGCGGGGAAAAGGAGGCGCTTCGGTTCCTGCTTCAGGATGAGGTGAAGCAGCACCGGCACCCCGACGAGCGCGGCCGTGGCGATGAGGATCGCGTGCATGCGGGAATTGTAGTCGTCCGGCCGGCTACTTCGATTCGCCGGTCTTCACTTCCGTCCGCCGCGCCTCGCGCAGGTCCGCGGCGCTCAGGACCGGGATGTCGCTGCCGCTGGGCCGGCGGAACTTGCGCAGCTTTTCGCGCGCCCGGCTGAGCACGGCGCCGATCGTGTTCACGGGCACGCCGGTGTCGGTGCTGATCTCCTCGTAGGCGCGCCCCTCGAGGTAGAATAGCCGCACGATCTCGCGCTCCTTGCCGGAGAGCTTGCGGAGGAGGCGGTCGACCTCGTCGAGCCGTTCGAGGCTCTTGATCTCGGCGAGCGAGCCTTCGTGGGAATCGGGCACGTCGTCGACCTTCGCGTCCCCTTTGCGGATGGCGTCGCGCACCGACTGGCGGCGCGTGAGCTCGTGGACGCAGATGCGCCGCGCGATCACGGTGAGGTACGTGGACAGGCTGGCCGTCCCGCGGAACTGGCGCAGCACCTTGTAGTCGTCCGCGACGATCTGGAGCAGCACCTCGGCGGCGATGTCCTCGACGTCCTCCGCGTTGACCTTCGCGCTGCGCAGGTGCGCCGTGTAGCCGATGACGTGGTAGAGGAGGCTGAGGTAGCGGTCGACGAAATCGTTCCAGGCGCCGGTCTGCTTCTTCAGGCAGCGCTGCAGGAGATCGCGGTCGACCGGTGTGAGTGCCACGGGTCCGCCTCCGGGGGATACGTCTACCCTAGCCGAGAAATCGCCGGACCTCAATGGGGGGAATCGCGAACCCGTTCGTTCCGGCGTCCGAGAGTAGCGGGAAGTCCGGCGCCGCGCGGCAAGCTGCGCCGGTCGCGCCCGTCCCGCCGGTCGCGCCCGTCTCGCCGGTGGCGAAGGCGGGAGCGCGCCGAATCCGCCGCCGCCGGCCCGGAACGCCGCGATTCCCCGGAAGCCCCGGCCGATTTTCCCGGTACGGCGTGCGGGAGACGCACGCATCGGAGGCTTACGGATGGCACGCACCTGGATCGGCCTGTTCACGCTCGGGATCGTCCCGCTGGCGCTCGCGGCGCAACCGACCTCGCCGGCCGCCGCGCCCGGCGTTTTCGTCCCCTGGGCCAACAAATTATTCAAGAAGGAGAACCCGCCCGCGGTCATCGTCCACGACTTCGGCACCGTGCCCCACGGCACGCTCCTCACCCACAAATTCACCTTCACGAACATCTACGACGTCCCGATGCAGATCATTGACGTGCGCAAGAGCTGCACCTGCCTCGACGCCGACCCGCCGCAGAAGGTCCTCCAGCCGCACGAGTCGGCCGAGATCGTGCTGACCATGAACGCGGCGAAGTTCAACGGCCCGAACGCGCAGACGTTCTACGTGACCTTCGGCCCGCAGTACGTCTCGACGGCGGTGATCCGCGTGCAGGCGAACAGTCGCGCCGACGTGCAGCTCTCGCCGGGCTACGTGAACTTCGGCGTGGTGCCGCAGGGGACGAAGTCCTCGCAGTCGGTCGCCATCCGCTACGTCGGCACCAAGCGCGACTGGAAGATCACGGAGGTGGTGAAGCCGGCCGGCCCGTTCGACGTGGAGCTGACGGCGGGGAAGGGATCGGATTTCCAGATCACGGTCGGGTTGAAGGCGGACGCCGCGCCGGGCGCGCTCCTCGAACCGATCACGCTCAAGACGAACGACCCGACCGCGTCGCAATTGCAGTTCAACGTCGCCGCCGTCGTGCAGGCGCCGATTTCGGTGGCGCCCGAGAAGGTGAAGTTCGAGGGCGTGAAGCTCGGCGAGGAGGCGACGAAGAAGGTGATCCTGCGCTCGACCAAGTCGTTCAAGGTGGAAGCCGTGCCCGACTCCGGCGACGGCCTCACGGTCGACCCGTTCCCGGCGTCGGCGCCGGTGCAGATCGTCACCGTGAAGTTCAAACCGGTCGGCATCGGCTCGTGGAAGCGCGAGCTGAAGATCAAGACCGACCTCGGCGACGCGCCGCTGACGGTGGAACTGGAAGCGGTGCCCTGATCGCGAATGGTCGACGAACGTCCCGGCATGAGCGGGACGTGGCTGGGATCGCCCTGCCACGTCCCGCACACGCCGGGACGCTCGCTTTCAAAGGCCGTGCAGCTAAGCCGATTCCATTCCGTTTCGCCGTCGATGTGCGAGAATCCGCATCGCATAGAAACAGGAAACTCCAACACCGCAACTCAGACTGGCCAGCAGCAGCTGGCGGTAAAGTCGAAGCACTTCGATTTCCCTCTGAAACGCTTCGCCCTCGAGCGATTGCTTGCTCCACACGCGGTATTCGCCGATCTTGATTTCACATTCGATGGGATACACCGCCTTCCGCATCGCCTCTTCGATTGGCAGATCGGCAAAGGAAGCGACTGAATAGTACGACGTCCAGATGGCGCATTGCGACGAGAGCAACGGGTACGAAACGAACGCGATCAAGGCCGCGCACGCCATCCTCAGATTGTTGCGAACCAATTCCCGTCGCCGGATTTTCAAATTGCGAATCCGATCCGGGCTGGTCGGAGGTTGGGCTACGCGCCGAGCGGCGTTCAGTCGGTCCACTTGTTGGACTTGAGAACGGACGACCCAGAATACGACCCCCGTCGCCGCGATCGCGAGCAACATGAGCAATAGAAGGAATGTCTCGTACATCGAGGTGGCAACCATGGTCCGTGGTCAGCAACCACCGCCGACCGCCGCGCCGCCGTCGCAACCGCCCGCGGCGCCGGCATCGCAGCCACCCGATACGACACCTGCACCGGCGTCGCAAATACCACCGATCTGCGATCCGAAACTTGGCGTGAATCCGTCGACGGCGGGTTCGCGTCGTTCGGATTCGTCCTCGGCGCGCGGCGGGTTCAGGTTCGAGAGTCCCAACACCCAATCGGCCACGGCGGCGACGACGAGCACGACGATGACGAACCCGACGAGCAGAATGACCAGGAACACGATCCCGACCATCGCCGGCCTCCCGACCTAATTCTTCGGGCCGTCGATCGTGTACCACGATTTCCATTCGTCCAGAGCGATCCGCTTGCGGTCGTCGTTCGCGCCCGTCGGGGGGCCGAAATCCTTGTTGAACATCGCCTTCAACGATGCCCGCGCGGCGCGGACGACGATGTCGTCGATGTCCGTCACGCGCTCGATGAGATCGAGCGCCAAGCTGCGGTCGTCGCGCATCGCGGCGGCCAGGCAGGCGGCGCGGCGCAGCTCGGCGTCGCGGTCCTTCATCAACCGCGCGAGCGTGTCCGGCGTCATCCGCACGAGGCGTTCCGCGAGCGCCTCGCGCGCCGCGATCGAGCGCTTCTCGGACAAGAACGGGATCGACTGCGCGAGGCCGGCGGTCCACTGGCCACCCTTGTTTTCGCGGGCGGCCTTCAGCTTCGCGTCCCATTTCGCATCCGTCTGGCGCGCCACCAGCCCGCTGGCGATCCGGTCGGCCTCGGACGGGCCGCGCACGCGGGCGGCGTCGGGGTTCTTCGGGTCGGGCGGTCCCTCGGTGTTGACGTCGATCTTGCGGCCCATGGCGGCGATGGCGATGGGGCCGCCGCGCGAGCCGCGCAGCTCGCCGGCGCCGGGGTCCTTCACCTTGCCGTCGATCTGGCGCGTCAGGTCCGAGACGAGGTTGGAGCGCTTCAGGAAGAGCACGGCGAAGGCGGTTTCGACGGCGGCGCCGTGGCCGCCGGGCCACGACCCGTCGGCCTGCTGCGAGGGGAGGATCTTCTTGACACCCCAATCGTACCAGTCGACGTCGCCGATGGTTTGCAAGCCATAGGCGACGGCGACGCGCTCGAGGGACCAGATGAAGTAGAGGTCCTCGGTGCCGCCCCAGTGGCCGCCCTGCGGCACGCCGCCCGGCGCCTTCGAGCCGATGACGCGCCCCAGCGCGAGCAGGGCGCGGTCGATGGCCATGTCGCGCATGGTCGGCGGCTTCTTCTTTTGCTTCTCCTCGTCGTCTTCCATCTCCTCGTCGGTTTCCTCGTCCTCCTCCTTGGGCTTTTCGTCTTTGCCGGGAGGGTTGAAAAAGGCGTCGTCGTCCTTCACCTTGCGGGGCTTGTCGGGGTTGCCCTCTCCGGCGAGCTTCTTGCCGGACTTGCGCGCCTCGTCGTTGGCCTTACCGACGGCGAGGCCGAGCAGGCCGGCGCAGGTCATGGCGGGGGTGGAGGAGCCGCCGGTGCCGAGGTTGTACCCCCAGCCGTGGTCGGTGGGGCTTTGCGTGCGCAGGAAGCGGTTGTCGATGGCGGCGATGGCGGCGGAGGCGGGGACGCCGCGGCGCTGCGCGACCCAGGTGCCGACGATGGCGAACTGGGTGTTGGAGTTGTCGTCGCCGCCGATGAACATCCCTTCGCCCATGCCCATGCCGAGCACGCGCCGGCCGCCGCGGAGGATCTTGAGGGCTTCGGGGTGCAGGCCGGTGCCGATCGGCTTGAGGGCGGCGGCGAGTCGCGCTTGTTCGGCCGCGGGCGTGTCTTCACCGCATTTGTACGTCCAGCCGCCATTGGTGTTTTGCCCGACGATCAACCGGGCGCCGAGCACCTGGATCAAGGGCACGTCGCGCGGATCGTTGAGCTTGTCCAGGAACAAAATGTCGAGTGCGAGGTTGTAGGTCTTCGCCTCGCCGAGGCCAGTCTCGCGCACGGCTTTCGCGATCGCGAGAATGGCCGGATCGTTCGCGGGCACCTCCGCCTCGAGCATCGCGAGGCCCGCGAGCGCCGTCGCCCCGATCCCGTGGCCGTTCTGCGCGAACGCGTTCTTCTTCAGGAACTCGACGCCGCGCTTGATGGCGGCGTTATTCTTCTCGGGGTCGACCGCCGCGCGGCCGCCCGGCGCCGGCAACAGCGCGCAGAGCGTTCCCAACGCCAGAATCGGGAAGACGTGTCGCATCGCATTCTCCTCGTTCGACCCTTATCGGACCGTCACCTCGACCGGGACGAGGTGGTTGATGACATACGTTCGTCGGTCGGCGTCGCGCGTCTCGGGCTGGCCCTTGCCGTTCGCATCGACGCAACGACAGAGCAGCTTCACCGGCCCCGACGTCGCCGGCGCGGTCCAGGCGAACTCCCACTGTCGCCAGCAGTACGGCTTCGCCTCGCCGACCAGTTTCGCCTCGGCCCAGGTCTTGCCGCCGTCGGCGCTGACCTCGACCTTCGCGACCTCGGTTTCGCCGGCCCACGCCGAGCCGCGCACCGAGTACGCTTGGCCCGCGGGGACGATCTCGCCGATGAGCGGTCGGGCGATCTGCGCCTTCGGCTGCATCGCGGCGATCGGCGTCAGGGTCGCGAGTCCGCCGTCCCGCCGTTCGTAGGTCGCGTAGTCGATCGTCTGCCAGAAGCCGTTGTACGGTTTCTCGGTGACGACGATGCGCGAGAGCCACTTCACGGACGCCATGCCGAACCAGCCGCCGACGACCGCCCGCAGCGGGAAGCCGTGGCTCGGCGTCAGGTCCACGCCGTTTTGCTGGTACGCCAGCAGCACCTCGGGCTTTTTCGCCTTCGCGATCGGGATGCCGCGGTCGAACGCGATCGGCCCCGGCGTCGGGTGGTCGCCCGCGATCGTCCCTTTGTCGGCCCCGATCAGGATCACCTCGACGGCGCTCGCCTTGGCCTTCGCCTTCTCCAGTATGGCCGATAACGGCACGCCGGTCCACTCCGCATTCCCCACGGCGCCGAATTGCCATTGCAGGCCCCGCGCCGCCGGCACGAGGAACACGCGCCCGTTCCCGGCGCACTCCAGCGTCAGCGGCACCGTCGCCGATTTCATCGCCTTCAGGTCGTCCAGCGTCAACTCCAGCGGCTGCTCAACGGCGCCGTCCACCTTCAACGTCCAAGTCTTGACGTCGATCGTCGGCACGGCGAAGTGGCTGCGGACGAAGAACTGCTCCGTAGGCGTGACGAACGAATCCAAATCCCCGAAGGCCGATTCGAGGTTCTTCGGCTCGTTCATGCGCACGGTGAGGCCGGGCTTCGCGGGCGCCTGGGCCGGGGCGTGCGACGCCAGCAGGGCGCCGGCGGCCGTGGCTTTGAAAGCGTCGCGTCGGGAGAGAGGGTGCATGATGATGATTCTCCGCGGACGTTCGTCCGCGGGCGTCCGGTTATCGGGCGAAGCCCGCGGACGAACGTCCGCGGGGAGTCATTTCGATCCGTATTCCTTGTAATCCCACACCCACGCCCCCTCGTCGCGGTGGCGCAGGATGTAGTAATACGTGTTCACTTGATGCTGACGGTCGCGGATCCGGTTGGGTTTGCCGCCCTTGGCCCAGAGCTTCCCGGTCCAACCCATCTCTTTCAACTGAAACGTCGCTTCCCGCTTCGCGTAGCCGACCCAGAGTTTCGGAATCAACCCCGGCGGCATCTTGGCCAAGAGATGCACGTGATTGCTACTGACGCTCAGGGCGAGTACCTGGGCGGTGTACTCTTGCAGCTTCGACACCATCGCGAGCGCGACGACTTGCCGAAGGTCGCGTTCGATTGTCACGGGTGCCTGCTTCAGCAAGCTCAGGCTGCGCTGATGAAGGCTTTGATACATCCCCGGCGGCGGCGGGTTCTTGTAGTCGCCTTCGACGTGCTGGCGGTGATGGCGGGTGCGGAAGCCGCGAGGGTCGCCGAGGAGCCACGCGGCGTAGGTGTGGGTCGTGCAATGGAACCAGAGGCGGTCTTCCATTGGTTTCTCCGCCGCCCACGGACGTTCGTCCGTGGGCTTCTGGATTATCGGGCGAAGCCCGCGGACGAACGTCCGCGGGGAGTCCAATCATTCAACACACAATACTCAAAACCCGATCCCCTTCACCTTGGTCTTAATGCGGATCAAATGGTGGTTGGCGCAGATGTAGAGCGTGCCGCCGTCGTCGCCGAAGCAGCAGTTGCCGGTCTTGTCGTTGGTCACGATGGTGCCGAGCAGCTTGCCGTCGGGGCCGAAGACGAAGACGCCGCCGGGGCCGGTCGCCCACACGTTGCCGCTCTGGTCGTACTTCAGGCCGTCCGGCAGGCCGGGGCGCTTCGCCTTCACGAGATCGGTCGTGTCGTGGAGTTGTTTGCCGTCGCCGAGGGTGCCGTCGTCCTTCACGGGGAAGTTCATCCAGATCGCCTTGTCGGGATCGGAGTTGGCGACGGTGAGCGTCTTGCCGTCCGGCGACAGGCCGATGCCGTTCGGCCGCGTCATCACCTTCGTCAGCAGCGTCAACTCGCCGTTCGGCTTCAGCCGATAGACGCCTTGGAAGTCGAGTTCCTTCGCGGGGTCGTCCATGATCTTCGGCAGGCCGTACGGCGGGTCGGTGAAGTAGAGGTCGCCGTTCGGATGGTACACGAGGTCGTTCGGGCTGTTCAGCCGCTTGCCCATGTACTTGTCGGCGAGCGTGACGAACTTGCCGTCGACGAGCTTGGCGACGCGGCGGTCGCCGTGCTGGCAGAGGACGAGGTGGCCGTCCTTATCGAAGGTAAGGCCGTTCGAGCCGGGTTCGTAGCCGGTGAACTTCGTCTTGCCGGTGTAGCCGCTCGGTTCGAGGAAGACGTGCAGGCCGTCCTTTTGCGACCAGCGATGGACGCGGTTGTTCGGGATGTCGCAGAACAGCACCTGCGAATTCTTCTTGTCCCAGACCGGTCCTTCGGACCAGGTGAAGCCGGCCGCGAGTTCCTCGATCTTCGCGTCCTTGCCGACGAGGTCGTCGAATTTCGGATCCTTGCTTTCGATGGCGCGGGCGGGCGCGGGGCCGTTCGGGTCTTCCTGGGCGAACGCCTTGAGCGCGGAGGGACCGAAGGCGGCGGCGGCGAGGAACGTCTTGAGGACAGTCCGGCGAGACATGGGTTTGCTCCGAGGGGCCGTGCGGATCGGGGAGGTTTGCGGTGGTCGTCCGGCGGCGAAAGTCATCGTAACGCGAACGGCGGGCGGGACAAGGCGATTCGGAGCGGCTCGCGACTTCCACGGTTTTCCATGCACTTCGCGCTAGGCCGCATCGCCTCCGGTCGTTAGGATTGCACAATCCCTCCTTGCCGTCCGCTCTTTCGCCGAGGTTCCGTTCATGCGCGAAGAATACAAGGTGATGATCATCGCCTGGGTGCTCGTGAGCATCTGGGTCGCATTCGTGATCTTCGCCAACCGGAAGATGCACCCGAAGGTTCTCTTCTTCCTGTTCATGACGGAACTCTGGGAACGGTTCAGCTACTACGGGATGCGGGCACTGCTGGTCTTGTATCTGACATCGGTAACGACAAAAGGCGGGTTCGGCTTCCCGGAGAAATCCGCCTACGGCATCTACGCCGCGTACGGCGCGCTCGTCTATCTCACCCCGCTTCTGGGCGGCTTCCTCTCCGACAAGTTCCTCGGATTCCGCAAGTCGATCATCTGGGGCGCGCTTCTGATGGCATCGGGGCAATTCACGCTCTCCTTCAGTTCCGGGAACGAAATTGTCCTTTATGTCGGCCTCGCTCTGCTCGTCATCGGCAACGGGTTCTTCAAACCGAACATCTCCAGTCTGATCGGCAAATTCTACGCGCAGGGCGATCCGCGGCGCGACGGTGCGTTCACGATCTTCTACATGGGGATCAACATCGGCGCGTTCCTGACGCCGCTGACCTGCGGCACGATCGGCGAGCTGGAAGGATGGGGTTACGGCTTCCTCTGCGCGGGGATCGGCATGCTTCTCGGCCTGGGCATCTTCCTCTACACGGCGAGCCTCGGGCTCCTCGAAAACCACGCCGAACCGCCCACATTGGCCAAAGGAACGAAACTATTCGGTCTGTCGCCGAGCGTGGCGATCTACGGTGGGACGTTTTTGTTGATCCCGATTGCTGGCATGCTCATTCGCCAGAACGACATCATGGACTATTTGTTGGGAGCCGTGGGGCTAGGCGCGATCGGGTACATGATCTTCCTGTCGTTCCAGTACCCACGCGAGGAACGCCAGCGGATCTGGGTGATCGTCGTCCTACTGGTTTTCACTGCCATCTTTTGGACATTCTTTGAACTGGCCGGAAGCGCGTTAAGCCTGTTCACCGAGAAGAACGTGGACAAGAGCATCCTCGGCCAAAAGCTGACCACGAGCAACTTCCAGGCGGTGAACGCGTTCTTCATCATGCTCTTCGCGCCGGTCTTCTCGGTCATGTGGATCAAGCTGGCCAAGAGCGGATGGGAACCGGCCGCGCCGGTCAAGTTCGCCATCGGCCTGCTGCTGCTGGGCGCGGGATTCGTCGTTCTCAATCTCGGCAAGGCCGCCGCCGTCGCGGGGATCATGCCCGCGCTGTTCCTGATCTTGCTTTACCTACTCCACACGCTCGGTGAACTGGCGCTCTCCCCCGTGGGTCTTTCGCTCGTGACGAAGCTGGCCCCGGCGAAAGTCGTCGGCTTCATGATGGGCTTCTGGTTCCTCTCGTCCGCGATCGCGCACCAGGCCGGCAAGTGGATCGCGAACGAAACCGCGACCGATAAGGACGCCACGCCCGAACAGACGCTCGACTTGGCACTCGGTGTCTTCAACAACGTCGGGATGTTCGCACTGGGTTCCGGCGTGCTTTTGCTGGCGCTCTCGCCGATCATCAAGAAGTGGATGCACGGCATCAAGTAATCGGGCGAAGCCCGCGGACGACCGTCCGCGGGCACTACACCTGAAACACTCCCGTCTTGAACGCGCGGCCGTCGTCGTGGCGCGCCGCGATCGCGAACGCTTCCACCAGCACCCCGCGCGTCCGCTCCGGCGGCACGATCGCGTCCACCCACAAGCGGGCGGCCGCGAAGCGGATGTCGGTCTGCTCGTCGTAGCTCCGCTTCACCTTGTCCCGCAGCTCGGCCAACTCGGCCGCGTCGGGTTCCTTCCCGGCCCGTTTCAGGGCCTGCACCTGAATGTCCAAGAGCGTGTTCGCGGCTTGGTCGCCGCCCATGACGGCGTACTTCGCCGTCGGCCATGCGAAGATAAAGCGTGGGTCGAACGCCTTGCCGCAGAGGGCGTAGTTCCCGGCCCCGAACGAGCCGCCGGTGATGAGCGTGATCTTTGGGACGACGGAGTTGCTGATCGCGTTGACGAGCTTCGCCCCGGCCTTGATGATGCCGGCCTGCTCCGAATCGCGGCCGACCATGAAGCCGTTCACGTTTTGAAGGAACAGGATCGGCACGCGCGTCTGGTTGCAGTCCATGACGAACCGCGCCGCCTTTTCGGCCGAGTCGACGTAGAGGACGCCGCCGAACTGGAGGACGCCGGTCGCGGTCTTGACGCGTTTGGTCTGGTTTGCGACGACGCCGACGGGCCGCTCGCCGAGGCGGCCGGTGCCGCAGACGACGGTCTCGCCGTACTCGGCCTTGTACTCGTCGAAGGGGGCGGGGTCGAGGATGTGATTCAGGAGGTCGCGGATGTCGTCGGAATGGGGGGGCGCAAGCCCCGCGACGGCCGTCGCGGGGCTTTCTGGCTCGATCTTGAGATTCCCGATCAATCGTTTCAATCTCTCCAGACAACTCGCGTCGTCCTTCTCGCGGTAGTCGATCGTGCCGCTGATGGCGGCGTGCATCTTCGCGCCGCCCAGGTCCTCGTGCTCCACCACTTGGCCGATCGCCGCCTTCACGAGCGCGGGGCCTGCCAGATACAAACCGCTGCCTTCGGTCATCAGTAGTTTGTCGCAGAGCACCGGCAGGTAGCCGCCCCCGGCGACGCAGTTGCCCATGATCGCCGCGAACTGCGGAATCCCCTCGGCGGAGATGACGGCGTTGTTGCGGAAAATGCGACCGAAGTCGTCCTCGTCGGGAAAGACCTCGTCTTGAAGGGGAAGAAAGACGCCGGCCGAATCGACGAGGTACACGAGCGGCAGCCGGTTCTCCATCGCGATGCGTTGGGCGCGCAGCACCTTCTTGCACGTCATCGGGAAGAACGCCCCGGCCTTCACCGTCGCGTCGTTCGCGATCACCATCACGCGCCGGCCTTCGACCTTCCCGACCCCCGTGACCACGCCGGCCGACGGCGCGCCGCCCCACTCGGCATACATGCCGTGCGCGGCCCAGAGGCCGAGTTCGAGGAGTTCGCCGTCGAGGAGCTTCGCGATCCGTTCGCGCGCGCTCAGCCGGCCCTTCTCGTGCTGGCGCGCGATCGCCTTCGCGCCGCCCCCCAGGCGGATGATCGCCTCCTCGGCCGCGAGATCGAACGGCATCGTGGATTCCTTATCCTTGTGGCGGCTCGATGCCAAAGTCGCGGATCGTGAAGATCGGGCGGAAATCGTACTTCGCCAGCGCCTCGCGGGCGCCCTGCAACCGGTCGCAGATGCAGACGACGCGCGACACCGTCGCCCCAAGCGCTTCCACGGCCTCGATCGCCTGCACGACGCTGCCGCCGGTCGTCAGCACGTCGTCGATCACCACGACTTTGTCGCCGGACCGCACCTGGCCTTCGACGAGTTCCTTGCCGCCGTGTTCCTTCACCTTCTTGCGGACGAAGAACCCTTCCATCGCGCGGCCATGGCGGTGGAACGCCGTGAGCGCCGCGGCCGCCATCGGGATCGCGCCGACCTCGAGGCCGCCGATCGCCTGGAAGTCCAGATCGCTCGTCGCCTCGTACAGTAGTTCGCCGAGCAGCGTGATCGCCTCGGCGTGGAACAAAACTTTCTTCGAGTTGACGTAGTACGTCGATTTCTTGCCGCTGGCGAGCGTGAAGTCGCCGAACTGCAAGGCCCGTTCGCGGAAGAGTTGTTGGAGGCGGTCGCGGGAAGTCATTAGTAGTGGGTAGTGGTTAGTGGGTAGTGGGTAGAGAAGAATATATTATCCACTACTCACTACCCACTAACCACTTCTCCCCCGACATGGACAAGCACACCTATACCGACGCCGAGGTCGCGGCGAAGCTCGCCGAGCACGGCCTCGCCGAGTGGTACCTCGAAGACGGCTGGATCCGCCGGAAGTACAACACCGACGGCTGGCCGCAGACGCTCATGGCCGTGAACGCCATAGGCTACCTCTGCGAGGCGGCGTGGCACCACGCCGATCTCGCCGTCACCTGGGGCAAGCTTTGGGTGAAGCTCAAGACGCACGACGCCGGCGGCATCACCGACAAGGATTTCGCATTGGCGAAGGAGATCGAAGCGGTAGTATTGTGGCGACCGGCCGGCGGGCCGCTCGGCATGGGCAATCCCAAGAAATTCGTCTTCAGCAAGTGAGCGCCATGAAGCACCTCCTCTCCCTCGCGATCGCGCTGATGCCGTCGCTCGCCTTCGCCCAGACGCTGACCGTCACCGGCGGCAAGGCGGACGCGACCAACGTCGTCGTTCAGTCCGACGAAAAACTCCCCGGCAACCGCGCCGTCTTCGGCGGGCCGAAAGGCTCGTGGATCCAGCCGAGCGGCAAAGGCTCGCTGTTCATCGTCCCGTCGCTCAAGGCCGGCGAGTCGATCGAGTACAAGTTCATCCAGGTGAAGCGCGAGCCGCCGACACTATTCAAGTTCAAGGAGACCGCGGGCGAGCACGTGGATGTGATCTACGGCGACCGGCCGGTGCTGCGCTACATGAACAAGCCCCGCGACGGCACCACGAAGGATACGCACGAGCTGTCCTTCAAGCCGTTCCACCACGTCTTCGATCCCAAGACCGGCCAGACGCTGCTGACGAACGGCGCCGGCCTCGCGGCGAACAAGGATCTGCTCTTCCCCCACCACCGCGGGCTGTTCTTCGCCTTCAACCGGATCAACACCGGCGACAAGCAGGACTCCGACACCTGGCACGGCCGCAACGGCGAGTACACCCTGCACGAGAAGATGCTCGCCACGGAAGCCGGCGAAGTCTTCGCCCGGCACCGCGCGCTGCTCACCTGGCACGGCCGCGACGGCAAGACCTTCGCCACCGAAGAACGCGAAATCACGAACTACAACGTCCTCGGCGGCACGCTCCTCGACTTCGCCACCGAACTCAAGACCGACCGCCCGAAGGTCCGTCTCGACGGCGACCCGCAGCACGCCGGATTCCACTTCCGCGCGAACATGGAGGTCAGCAAGAACGGCAAGGCGGAAACGTACTATCTCCGCCCCGATGGCAAGGGCAAGATCGGCGACACCCGCAACTGGGTCGCGTCCTCCAAAGACGCCAAAGTCGTGGTGAAGGATCCGCGCACGATCAACCTGCCGTGGAACGCGCTCAGCTTCGCGACCGGCGGCGAGCGCTACACCGTGCTGCGGATCAACCACCCGGACAACCCGAAGGAGACGCGCGGCAGCGAACGCGACTACGGCCGCTTCGGCGACTACTTCGAGTACGACCTGACGCTGGAGAAGCCGCTCAAGCTGAAGTACCGCGTCTGGATTCAGAATGGCGAGATGACCGTCGAGCAATGCGAGAAGATGGCGGCCGGGTTCGCGCAGGCGACGCCGGCAAAACTCGCGAAGTAACGGCTCAGTCCGCGCCGCCGATCCGGTTGGCGCGGGCGAAGACTTGGGCGAGCGAGAGGGAAAAACCGGGAAGAACGTTTTCGGCCGCGAGCGTGCCGCCGACGGGAATCTCAAGCATCGAATCGACTCCGGTGTAGGCACGGGCCGATTGCGATTCGGGGTCGATCTCCCAGAGGTGCTTGACCCCGGCCGAGAAGAAGTCGCGTCGCTTGCGGACCATTTCGCCGGGTGTATTGCTGGGGAACAACACCTCCAAGACAAGGTCGGGGACCACCTCCGGCACGCGATCCTCGCGCGGCGGCAATCGACCGCCGGGCAAACTCTCCCAACGAACGAACATCAACGTTCCCGAACGAGCGAGATCGGGCCGAATTCGCAAGGCTCCTGTGGAACTGAGCAGGATTCCGAGACGGTGTTCCGTCAAATATTCCATGAACCGGCCGCCAATGATGCATGTCAGCCACGATTCGTAATTCCCCCTCGCCTTCTCGATCAGCGTTCCGTCAACCCATTCGCAGACGGGATCGAACTTGCTCTCGTTGACCGCGATCAGATCGTCCAGCGTGGCCAGTCCGATCGGCGGCACGATGCGCACCCGTTCGGGCGGTACGTCGCCGATTTGATGCAGGAAATCCGCGACGGTCCCGATCCTGCGGTTCGTGATTTCTTCGGCGATGGTCATGCCGGTGGCTCCCGTCACGTGTCATACGTCAGAACCGCGACAGCGAATACGCCGTCGGATCGACGTGCGGCGGCTCGCCGGCGAGGAGTTCCTTCGCGAGCCTGCCGGTGCCCGGCGCCATCGAGAGGCCGAGCATCCCGTGCCCGGCGGCGATCAGCACGTTCGGCAGCCTCGGCGCGAAATCGACGATCGGCTTGCCGTCGTACACCATCGGCCGCCAGCCCCACCACTCCTCGCGCGGCCCATCGGAAACCGGTTCCTTTAGGTAGAACGCCGCGCCGTCGAGCAGGAGTTTCAACCGGTCGCGGTTCATCGTCTCGTCGTAGCCGGCGAACTCCATCGTCGAGCCGATGCGGTAGCCGGACGGAAACGGACTGACGGCGACGCGGTGCTCCTCGAAGATCAGCGGGTAGGTCGGACAGAGCTTCGGGCGCGGCATCGTGATCGAATAACCCTTGCCCGGTTGGATCGGCACCTTGCAACCGAGGATCTGCGCGAGTTTCGGCGTCCACGCGCCGGTCGCCACGACGAACTCGTCGGCCTCGATCTCGCCCCGCGAGGTCTTCGCCGCGACGGCCTTCCCGTTCCGTTCGACGAACCCCTGGAACTCGTGCCGCTCGCGGATGGATACGCCGGCGCGCTCGACGACGGTCCGCCATTCGCGCATGAGGCGGTCCGGCCTAAGTTGAGCATCGGATTTGTAAAGGTAGCCGCCGGAGACGGCCTCGGGTTTGAGCGACGGCTCGCGTTCGATCAACTCGGCGGCGTCCCACCGCTCGGCGGGCATCGCGAAGTTGTCGCGCAGCAGTTCGTCGACGTGCGCGTAGTGGTCGAAGGCCCCCTTCGAGTGGAACGCGAAGAGGAGGCCGTTCGCCTCCCACTCGCAGTCGATCCGTTCGCGCGCGAGCAGTTCGTCGTAGAGCGTGCGCGAGGAATTGAGCAGCGCCTGGATGCCGGCGGCGGCGGCGAGCATGTCCCGCTCGTTGCACCTCCGCGCGAAGCCGAGGAACCAGCCGAGGTTCGCGAGCACCGTGCCGGGGCGGACCTTCAGTGGCGAATTCCTTTGAAAGAGCGTCTTGAGCGTGCTCCAGATCGCGCCCGGCCCCGCGTGCG
>CAYVRB010000062.1:0-24436 GCA_964453375.1 uncultured Alcaligenaceae bacterium | reverse complement strand
CGACGCGATGGCGCACCTCGCCGGCGTGGAGCCGAAGCAGGTGGTGCCGTTGGTCGCGCCGAAGGCGTGGCCGTACGCGGTGGCCGGCCGGGCCGCGAGCGCGGCGATGCTGCTGTGGCCGATGGCGCCGCGCGACGCGGACGCCGGCCCCGCCGCCGCCCCGGACAGCGTGCTCGCCCTCGCCGACAAGCAGAAGGCCGAGAGCCTGCCGATCCTCAAGAAGCTCGAGGAGATGTTCCAGGACGCCGACGACGCGACCGAGGAGGAGAAGCAGGGGATCAAGGACCTGATCCAGAAGGCGAAGGAGAAGTTCGAGGAGATGGTGCAGGACGGCATGAGCGAACAGGAAGCCCTCGCGAAGCTCTCCGAACTCTCGGCCGAGAAGCAGGCCCTGACGACGATGCTGAACCCGGCGGCGCTCGAAGGCGCGCTGGCGTCGCTCGGCACGGCGCTCGCCGCGTCCCAGCCGTTCGAGGGCGCCGGCAAGGCGCTCATGAAGGGCGACCTCGACAAGGCCGCGAAGGAACTCGACAAGCTCGACGAAGTGAAGCTGACGCCGAAGGAGGCGAAGGACCTGGAGCAGAAGCTCCGCGAGCAGCAGAAGAAGGCCGGCGACGCCGGGCAGGGGTCGCTCGGCGACGCGATCGGCGAACTGGCCGACTCCATCAGCAAGGGCGGCGGCAAGTCCAGCGTGGGCAAGGCGGGCAAGAACCTCGCCAAGAAGGTGAACTCCGCCATCCGCAAGCGCCGCGCGGCGAACCTGCTGGACGCCTTCGACGAGAACCTCCGCGACGGCAAGGCCGGCCTCGGCGAGAACGGCGGCCCGAAGGGAAAGATGCCGCAGAAGAGCAACAGCCCGAGCAGCAACTGGGGCCGCGGCGTCAGCGGCAACACCGACGGCGAGAAGACCAAACTCGGCGGCAAGCGCACCGAGCAGCAGATCACCGGCACGCCGAGCGACGAAGGCGAATCGGAAGTCGAAACCACCACGACGCCGGAGGCGCGCGAGAAGGCGCGCCGCGAGTACCAGGAGAAGTTCAAGAAGGGGACGAAGGAATCGCAGGCGATCCTCGAGAGCGAACCGATCCCGCTCGGCCATCGGCAGACGGTGAAGCGGTACTTCGAGTCGATCCGCCCGTCGAACGCCGACGCGTTCGAGCCGAAGGAGGCCCCGAAGCCCGAGAAGAAGTGAATGAAGAACGCCGCCCGATCGGGCGGCGTTTTTTGATCCCTCGCGTTCGGCCGGCGGTCACGCCACCGAGGCGCCTTCGGGCTTCACGTTGATCTTGGTGCTGTTGTTGCTGAAGTAGACGGTGCCGTCGCACATGGCGAAGAGGTTGTCGTTCTTCGCGCGCTTGACGTTGGCGCCGGGGTGCCACTTCGTGCCGCACTGGACGATGAGGATGCTGCCGGTGGTCACCGTTTCGCCGGCGTACTTCTTGATGCCGCGGCGCTTGGCGGTCGAATCGCGACCGTTGCGGACCGAGCCTTGACCCTTTTTGTGTGCCATGACGCAGGACTCCGAGCAATGTTCCGTGGGAACGCGGAAGGTGTAGGCTAGCGAAATCCGCCCCGCGCGGACAGCCCCGGCACCGTTTTTGCGCGGCTCAGAAGCGGCGGTCGGACCGCGCTCTGGACGCGGCACGGATTTTCGGGTAAATTAGGCGGCACCGGCCGGCCGATGGAGTATAATGCCAGCGTCGGAGTGGTCGGTTTCCTTTTGAAATCGCCAGAAACGGAGAACCCATGTTCGAGTACATCATCAAGTAATCCGCGACTTTGGTTCGCAGCGATGAATCGAAAAACGAGCCGAGGTCGGCTCGTTTTTTCGTTGTCAATCCGCCACGATCCGTTGGAAGTCCGGGCGAGCGCGAACCGCGTCCCACTCTCTTTGCTCCGGTTCACCGGCCAGTTGCTTCAGGGCGGGGGATTTCTGGATCGCCCGTTCCAAATATTGAAACGATTGGGTCTCCAGCTCCGCCTTGCGCGGATTGTCGGCCGGCAATTCGTTCGCCTCGGAGATGCGGAAACAGGCGATGTTGTAGAGGAAGTCGGCTTCGTCCTTGTCGGTCAGCGAGTTCGATCGCCGCATCGCCTCGATCGTCTCCGCGCAGATTTGAACACCCCGCGTGTAATCCTTCTTTTTCGTCGCGTAGAGAACGCCGAGGAGCATGTTCGTCTTGCGCCGGCCGGGTTGCAGTTTCCGCGCGGCCTCCAGGTGGCGAATCGCGTCGTCGACCTCGTGCTGGGTCGCGTCGGCTCGTTCGGCCTGAAGGCCCGCGATTTCCGCGTTGACGATCTCGAACATGTCGAGCGCTTCGCCGGCGGAGACTTCGAGTTTCTGCCGGTCCAATCCCTTCGATTTCTGGTCCGCCTCGCGGAACCGATGGCTCAGGATCAGCCTCATGTACAGGTAGCCGTAGAGGAAGCCGCAGACGGCGAAGAAGAGTACGAGTCCGCACGCGAACGCGCGGGCGCTGGGATCGCCCATGTCCTTCGCGATGTAATCCGAGAGTCCGACGAGGTGGCCCGGAATCTGGCGCAATTCCACCAAGCCGAGGCCGACGATGATCTTGGAGAGCCAATCGGAAATCTGTTCGAGGTTGGTGTTGATGTCCAAATCGTAACCGTTGCCACCTCGCGCGGGGGGCCGTTTCGCATTCGCGGCGTCGTTCGGATTCGACGGATCGCCCCTGTCCGCGGCGCGATCGTCGGCTTCGCCTTGTCGGATGCGCGGGAGACAGAACAGGAACCCGGTGAGCGTACCGAGCGCCAGCGTGCCGAGCGCCCAGATGACGGGGATCAAGACGCGACTGGCGTTCGCGAACAGGCCGTAGACGACGACCGCGACGAATCCGGCCAGGATGATGTTCGTCAGGAGCCGGCGTCCCGCCCAATCCTGATCGACGGGTTCGGCCGCCTTCGGATCGGCCCTGGGTGTCGGCGCCGGAGGCGTGGTATCGGCGCGCACCTCGAATTTCGGCGGCTCCTCGCGGAAGCCGAGCACGTAACCCAAGCGGAGCCAGAAGGCGCGGAAATCGAACATCGTCACCCCGAAGTTTATCGCCCTAAATTATCCAAATTCTCCAGATTGACGAATCTTAATCGGACCGCGCCGCGACTGTCAAACGAAAATCCCCCGCCGACGCCAGTGTCACGACCCCAGAACGCCCCCCTTGCCTTCGCGCGGCGCGCCGCCTAATCATTCGGGGACGGACGGCCCACCGAGTTGCACCTACGATCCGCCTCGCCGAGACCGTGCCCGCCATGATCGTCGTTCAAAATCTCTTCAAGTACTACGGCGAATATCCCGCGGTCCGCGGCATCTCCTTCGAGGTGCCCAAGGGCCGCGTCGTCGGCTTCCTCGGCCCCAACGGCGCCGGCAAATCGACGACCATGCGCATCCTCGCCGGCTTCCTCACCGCCTCGTCGGGGCAGGCCAGCATCGACGGCCGCGACGTCTTCTGGGACCCGATCGAGGCCCGCCGGCGCATCGGCTACATGCCCGAGAGCTGCCCGCTCTACGGCGACATGCGCGTCACCGAATACCTCAAGTTCCGCGCGGGGCTGAAGGGCCTCGGCTGGGGCACCCGCCGCAAGCGCCTCGACTACGTCCTCGAACGCTGCTGGCTCAAGGACGTGAAGTCCCAGCTCGTCGGCACGCTCTCGAAGGGCTACCGCCAGCGCGTCGGCCTCGCCGACGCCCTGCTCGCCGACCCGCCGGTGCTGATCCTCGACGAGCCGACCGCCGGCCTCGACCCGACGCAGATCCGCGAGACGCGCAAGCTGATCCGCGAGCTCGGCCAGCAGCACACGATGCTGCTCAGCACGCACATCCTCTCCGAGGTGGAGGCGGCGTGCGATTCGGTCATCATCATCTATCAGGGCCAGGTCGTGGCCGACGGTTCGCTGTCCGCCGTCCGCGAGCGCTACGGCAACCAGAACCTCGAAGACATCTTCATCCGCCTGACCGGCCAGGAGGGGATTTGAGAAGTGCGGAGTGCGGAGTGCGGAGTGCGGAGTGAAATCCGAATTTCGAATTCCGAATTCCGAATTCCCAACGCCATGAGACCCACACTGAGCTTAATTCAACGCGAATTCACGGCGTACTTCTTCTCGCCGATCGGGTTCGTCACGCTCGCGGTGTTCCTGCTCGTCACGGGGCGGCTGTTCGGCCTCGCGCTCGGGCTGCTGACGGAGCCGGGGCCGCGCGGCACCGAGTTCCCGATGCAGACGCTGCTCGGCGACGAGAAGTTCTGGCTCGTCTTCCTGTTCATCCCGCCGCTGCTCACGATGCGGCTGTTGGCCGAGGAACGCGGCACCGGCACGCTCGAAAGCCTCATGACCGCGCCGATCCGCGATTGGCAGGTCGTGGCCGGGAAGTACCTCGCGTGCCTGCTCTTCTACGTCGTGCTCTGGCTGCCGACGCTCGCGTATCTGCCGGTGTTGCTGGACCTGGACGCGAACTGGAAGCCGCGGATCGACCCGTGGCCGGTGGTCACGTCGTACGTCGGGGCGTTCTTCGCCGGGGCGATGTTCCTGGCGATCGGGCTGTACGTATCGAGCCTGGTGAAGAGCCAGCTCGTGGCGGCGATGATCGCGATGATCCTGAGTCTGGTGTTCGTGGTGGCGGCGTTCTGGCGGCCGGAGTACGACGCGGGATCGCTGACGACGCGGATCGTGTATTTCTTGAGCGTGCCGGAGCATTTCCGGCGCGACTTCACGCGCGGCATCGTCGATACGCGCCACCTGACGCTGTACGGTTCGATCACGCTGCTCTGCCTGTTCCTGACGGTGCGGAGCCTGGAAGCGAGACGTCTTCGTTAGTTCCGAGTTTCAAGTTCCAAGTTCCACAGCGCAGATCGAATCTTGGAACGTGGAACTTGGAACACGAAACTTGGAACTTGGAACTGAGGTTTCGATGGCCGACGCACGACAGCGCACGACGCTGGGCAACCTGTTCCGGTTCGCGATCCGCGGGCTGGGCCTGACCGGCCTCGTCGCGGCCGCGATCGGCGGCGTGCTGCTCGCGACCGAAACGCCCGACCTCGGCGCCGTCGACTCGGTCGGCGCCGGCACGCGCGCGATTGCCGACCGCGTTCAGACCGCCTTCGCCGGCGGCCACGGCGAAGCCGCCAAGACCGCCAGCTGGATCCTCGGCGCCGGCGCCGCCGCGGTGCTCGCCTGGGTCGCCGTCGAACTCCTCGGCGCCCTCACGCTCGTCACCGGCCGCCGCACCGCCGTCGGCGCCAATGGCTACGTCCAAACCGGCCTCGCCGTCGCCCTCGTCCTCATCGTGAACTTCTGGTCCTTCTCCCACTACCGGCGCTACGACTGCACGCGCGACAAGCAGTTCACCCTGCCGCAGGACGTGACGGACGAACTCCGGCGGATCACGCGGCCGACGGACGTCATCGTGCTCAAGCAGCGCAAGACCGACGCCGTCGGCAACTCGACCGACGACAGCCTCGTCTCCGCCGCCGATCGCAAGGTGACGGAGAAGGTCCGCGACCTCGTGGACCTCTTCCGTGAGATCGGCCCGCAATTCCGCGTCACGGTCCTGGACACGACCGACGAAGCCTACCTGGACCAACTCGACGACCTGACGAAGGATTCGCCGAACCTGCGCGCGGCGCTCGAGGCGGCGCCCGAGAACAGCATCTTCTTCCACGCCGACGGCAAGGTGCAGCGCCTCGGCTTCGCCGAATTCCTGCTCCTGGACAAGACCGCGTCGCAGGAGATCGCGAAGCGCGTCGACGGCGCGTCGCAGGCGAAGAACAAGAACCTCGTGCTGATCCCGCAGGGGATCCGCCCGTTCGCGGACCGCGTCTTCAAGCTCGGCGAGAAGAAGCCGAAGGTCGGCCTGCTCATTATCCACCCGTTCTTCGCCTCGCAGTCCGGCGGGGACGAGGAGGCGGACCGCTACACCAGCGGCGGCCTGCGGCGGATGCTCGAGCGCAACGGCTTCGAGATCGTCGACGTCTTCACGCGGCGCGGCCTGGGGCGCGGCGCCGGCACCGCCGCCGGCGACACCTTCGCCGAGAACGAGCTGACCGCCCTCGAGAACGCCTACGCCGTCCTGAGCGCCCGCCAGCCGCGCCTCGAACTCCAACTCATGGCGTTCACGAAGTCGAAGGAGACCGTCGACAAGGAACCCTTGAAGCAGATCGCCAAGAAGCTGGAGTTCGTGAAGTTCAATCAGGAATTCGAGACGGAGGACGATCGCCGGGCGGCGTCCGAGTTCCTCGCCGAGGCGATCAAGGGGACGCAGGACCGACTGAAGGCGAACCAGGAGGAGTTGGACAAGGTGCGGCCGAAGTACTTCGACGCCATGGCGAACGAGCGGGCGGTGGAATCGCGGCGGACGACGGACGTGAAGCGGAAGCTCGCGCAGGCGATCGCCGATTGCGACGTATTGATCGTGCCGCGGCAGACGACGCCGAACCTCGTCACCGGCGACTTCCTGCCTCCCGCGATCTACTCGCTCACCGAAGAGCAGGCGGACGTCGTGAAGGACTTCCTGAAGGCGGGCAAGCCCGTGCTCGGCCTGTTCGGCGCCGTGAACCCGAACGATTCCCGGCCGATCCCCGGCTTCCCCGAAGACGCCCTCGAAGGCGTCTTCAAGCGGCTCGGCTTCGAGTTCAGCAACCTCACTGTCATGTACGACGCCGAGACGCGCGCCATGATCGAACAGAGCGGCGAGACGCTCCGCGCCGGCGGCACCGTCACGGTGCCCCCGCTGGCGTTCGACCTCCCCGGCAAGGACAAGGCGCCGAACCCGATCGCGGCGGCGATGCTCGTCTCGGGCCGCACGTCCGAGGCGCAGGCGCAGCTCAAGCGGAACTGGTTCCGGCCGATCTATCTCAATGCGCAGGTGGCGGCGCGGCAGAAGTTCACGGCGACGATCGCCCAAAGCTCGAAGGACGCGTGGGGCGAGGACAAGCCGGTGCCGGAAGGGGAATACGTGCCGGAGTATTCGCCGCCGAAGCCGGACGATCCGAAGCGCGGCACGCGCGACGAGGAGCGCAAGGGACCATTCCCGGTGGGCGCCGCCATCGAGCGCGCCGTGCCCGCCGAGTGGTTCCTCGCCAAGGACGCGGCTCAGAAGGTGACGGAACAGGCCGCCGCCACGGTCGGCGGCGCGATCGGCAGTTGGGGCGGCCTCTCGCCGCTGGTCGTCGAACCGGAACTCTACGCGAACCTGCTCAAGCCCGAAGACCGGCCGAAGGCGCCGACGGTGCGCGTGGCGGTCTTCGGCCACGGCGGCCTCATCGCCGGCCGCGCGCTGGACCCGGCCCACGAGAAGCTGATCGTCCACACGCTGAACTGGCAACTCAAGCGCGACGACCGCCTGCCGAAGGACCTGCCGGCCGAGGCGAAGTGGCAGTACCCGCGCGTATCGCTGGACGAGAAGCAATCGCTCTACTGGCGGCTCGGCACCGCCCTCGGCCTGCCGATGCTGTGCGCCTACCTCGGCGTATTGATGCTGATGCTGCGGAAAGTCAGATAGGACCAAAACCGATTCACCGCGGAGAACATGGAGTCCGCAGAGAGAAGAATTGATTGAATTCGATTTCTCTGCGATCTCCGCGTCCTCCGCGGTGAAAAAACTCTTCAACTGAAATTGCCATGCGTTGGTTCACCACGATTCTGCTCGCCGTGCTCGTCGCCGGGGGCGCCTTCTGGGCGTGGAAGGGCGATTCGATCGCTCCGTCGCTCGGCGTCGGCGCGCCCGCCGCGCCGGCGTCGCCGGCCGTCGAGGCGCTCGCGCCGCTGAAAGCCGACGACGTGACCTCGCTCGATTTGTCGATCGACAAGGACACGCTCAAACTCCAGCGCGGCGCAAACGGCGTCTGGACGCAGCCCGGCAACTGGCCCGTCCGCCAGGACGACGCCAAGGCGCTCGTCGCGGCGCTCGCGAACCTGAAGTCCCGCTTCCAGCCGGTCGCGCCCGACGGCGGCGACCTGAAGCCCTACGGCCTCGACGGGGCGCAAAAGCCGATCGTCGCGAAGCTCGGCACCGGCGCCCGCACGGTCACGCTGACGCTCGGTCGGCCCGCCGCCAAGCCGAACGAACCCGAATACGCCCGCTCGACGTGGGTGAAGGTGGACGACCACGCCGACCTGCTGCGCTTCGATTCCGATCTCATGCAGGTGGTCGCCCGCAAGCCGGAGGAATACCGCCGCAAGCAGCTCTTCCCGGAGTTCGAGCGCGTGAAGCTCACCGGCGGCGAGTCGTTCGCGCCGAACCAGACGCCTCCACCCGGCGGGCGCTGGGCCGTCGCGAGCGACGACATCGTGGCGCTGACGCTGGAGTCGGCCGACGCCGGCGTCGCGATCCGGCGCGTGGCGCCGAACCCGCGCCCGAAGGCCGAACGCGAAGGCACGGGCGAACCGGCGCTCTCCGCCAACCGGCTCGCCACCGCGTGGGAGCTCGCATCGGTCGGCGTCGGCCAGGCGAACAAAACCTACACCGCCATCCGCGACCGGCTCGACCCGGCCAAACTCCGCGGCATCCTGACGGCGATCCCCGAGATCTGGGTCGAGCAGTTCCTCCCCGCGAAGCCCGCCTCCGAGACCGGCCTCGACAAACCCGAACGCGTCCTCGTCGTCACGCGCAAGACCGGCCCGACGACGCTCAAAGTGGGCAAGGCGTCCCGCACCATCGTGAAGCCCGGCGCGCCCCCGCCGCCGGCGCAACCCTTCGCCCCGCCGCCCCCGCCGCCGCAGCCCACCATCGAGACCTACCACTACGCGAGCATCGACGGCCTCGACCTGCTCTTCGAAGTGAAGGGCGACAAGTTCGCCGACCTCTTCCCCAAGGCCGACGACCTGCGCGACGCCCTGCTCGCCCGCTTCGAAGCGGACGACGTGCAGAAAGTGGAGATCGCGCTCAAGGGCCAGCCGCCCGTGACGCTGACGAAGAAGAAGGGCAACAAGAACGCCGAGAAGGAGGACGAGAAACAGGACCGCTGGTACGTCGGCGACATCCTGGCCGAATCGACGAAGGCGACGGAACTGATCGACGCCCTCGCGAAGCTCGAGGCGAAGAATCCCGCCGGCATGGCCGACCCGCTGATCGTCGCGCAGCCGATGGGCGAGAAGAACGTGGTGGACAACCCCTCGCCGATGGCGCTCGCGTCGATGGGGATCGACGGCATGAGCGCGATCACTCTGACGATTCAGGAAAAGGCCCCGGAAGGTCAGACGCCGCCGGCGCCGCAGGCGGTGAAGTACCTGATCGGCAAACACGACGCCGACAAGAAGAAACTGAACGTGCAGGTGGCCGGCTGGCCCCGCGCCAACGTCGTCGCCGACGACGCGAAGAAATTGATCGACCGCCCGGCCCTCGCGTACCGCGGCCGCCGGCTCTTCGACACGGCCGAACTCAAGCTCGCCGGCCTCACCGTGACGAGAGGCGCCGACGCCTTCGCGCTCGCCAAGGCCGCCGACAAGTGGAAACTGACCAAGCCGCTCGCCCTCGACGCCGACGACGCGAAGGCGAACCAGCTCACCGGCGACCTGACCCGCCTCGAAGCGACGGAGTACGTCGACGACGCGCCGAAGCCCGAGGACCTCGACAAGAAGTACGGCCTCGCGAAACCGGGGATCGTCATCGAGCTCGCGTTCGGGGCGAAGATCGAGAAGATCGAGATCGGTTCGTCGCCGGAGTTCAAGCCCGAATACTACGCCCGCCGCAACGGTGCCGGCTCGGTCTTCACCGTGCCGAAGGCGACCATCGACGCGCTCAAGGACGGCGCCCTCGCGTTCCTGCCGCTCCAACTCTGGAGCGTGCCGGCGGACAAGGTGACGGCGATCGAAATCCAACGGAACGAGGGGAAGGAAACCTACAAGCTCGTCGGCGACGGCGCGAACTGGAAGATCGCCGGGCCGTTCGACGCTCCCGCGCCGTTCCTCGCGGCGACCGCGGCGACCTCCGCCGTCGCGAGCCTGCGGGCCGAGAAGTACGACGCCGCGACCGCCGACCCGGCGAAGCACGGCCTGGACAAGCCCACGATCAAGCTCGTCGTCTCCTACAAGGAGCCGAAGGCCGACGACCCGAAGGTCGAGACGCCGGTGACGCGGACGCTCGTGATCGGCAAGGCGGCCGACGCGCCGACCACGCGCTACGCCAAGCTCGCCGACGGGCCGAACACCGCCGTCTTCACCGTGAACGACGCCTTCCTGAAGGACGTGGACAAGCCCGCGCTCGAGCTGCTCGACAAGACGGTGCTGAACCAGAAGCCCGACGCGTTGACCAAGGTGCAGATCGTCGGCCCGAAGGCGGACGAGAACGTGACGCTCGCGAAGGACGCCACGGGCGCCTGGAAGGCCGAGGGAGCGACCTTCGCGCCGGACAAGCCGACGGTCGATCTGGTGCTGAACTTCCTGGCCCGGCCGGCGGTACGCGAGATCGTCGCCTACGGCCCGGCCGTGAAGTGGGCCGACTTCGGCCTCGACAAGCCGGAGTACACGATCACCGGCACCTTCACCGCCGACGGCAAGACCGAGACGCATTCGGTGAAGCTCGGCAAGGCGAACGGTCCGACCCGCTACGCCCGCGTCGACGACGGTCCCGCCGCCGTCGTTCTCGCCGAGCCGGCCGCGCAGGCGCTCGCCCGCGGCAAGCTCGACTTCGCCGACCGCGCCCTGCTCTCCTTCGACGCCCCGGCCCTGACCACGCTGGTTCGCAAGATGGGCGCCGACGAACTCGAGATCGCGCAGGGCGCCACCGTCGGCTGGGACATGGTGAAGCCCGCGAAGTTCAAGGCCGACCAGGCGATCCTCGACGACCTTTCCGATCAACTCTCGAAGCTGCGGGCCTCGCGCGTCGCGGCGTTCGCGCCGAAGGACCTGAAGCCGTTCGGCCTCGACGCCCCGGCCGCGACCTTCACGCTCAAGGTCGGACTCGACAAGCCGGTGGACAAGGTGCTCAAGATCGGCAAGCCGGTCGACGACAAGCTGCCCGACGGCGACCGCTTCGTCCTCGTGGACGGCGCGAAGGACGCCACCGTCGGCGTGCTGACGGGCGCCCTCGCGAAGCGATTGCTCGCCGAGCCGCTCAAGTTCCGCGACCGCGCGCTCGCCCGCTTCCCCAAGGCCGACCGGATCGAGATGACCCGCGCCGACCGGACCGTCACCTTCGCCGAGATCAACGGCACTTGGAAGATGGTGCTGCCCGTCGAGGCCGAGGCGGAGCAGGCCGACATCGACGAGTTCATCAACGCCCTCGCGAAGCTCCAGGCGGACGAACTGGAGGCCGAGAAGCCGAAGGACCTGAAGCCCTACGGCCTCGACAAGCCGGCGGTGAAGTGGACGCTCAAGAACGGCGCCACCGAAGTGCTCAGCCTGCTCGTCGGGAACGAAAAGGGTGGCAAGGCGTTCGCGAAGCTCGAGAAGGGCGACCTCGTCGCCGTCCTCGACCGCGCCCTCACCGCGAAGGTGACGGGGGAGTACCGCAAGCGCGCCGTCTGGACCGGCGTGGACGCCTCGCAGGTCGAAGCGATCGATTTCCGCGTCGGCGAGCAGGCGTGGAAGTACACGAAGGTCGGCGCGAACTGGGTCGACGCCGCGAAGCCGACCGACCTCGTCGATCCGGCCGCGATCACCGAACTCCTGGACGCCCTCGCCGGGCTGAAGGCGCAGCGCTACGCGGCGGACAAAGGTGCCGATTTGAAGCTCTTTGGCCTCCAACCCCCGCAGCGCACGATCACGCTCTCCCAGCGCGGCGGCGTGGTGAAGACGCTCCAGATCGGCCGCGAGGAAGGTGGGTCGAACGGGTCGCGTCTTTACGCCCGCGTCGACGACAAGGACCGTACGGACGTGTTCATTCTCGGCGAAGCCGACGTCCGCAAGATCGCGAAGGACCGCGCGGGGTTCCTGAAGAAGTAGCCGCGCTTCCGTTCGTTAACGCGACGGAGTGCGTACCCTCCATCTTCACGAAAAATCGTCCCGGATCGCACCGGCCGCTCTCCCCGAATCGACGGGGAGCGGTACGATTTCCCCTCACGTCTCGCCCTTTCTGACCCGGGGTTCGCATCATGAATTGGCTTCGCCGCCGTACGCTCGTGCCGAAGGTGCTCCGCTCGCGCGCCCCGCTCCGATTGGAGGCGATGGAGGATCGGACGACGCCGGCCATCGTCATCGACGGCACCGCCGGCGACGACGTCATCACCACGAACATCGCCCCGGTCCCCGATTCGCCGCTCCTCTACACGGGCGAAATCCTCGTCAACGGCGCCGTCGTCTTCAGCTTCGTCGAACACTACTGGCCATTCCCCGAACCGAACATCTACCTGCCGGACGAACTCGTCGTCAACGGCCTCGGCGGCAACGACCGGATCGAACTCGGCAAGATCCGCCGGCCGCAGTTCGGCGCGCCGATCGTCGTCCACGGCGGCGCCGGGAACGACACGATCGTCGGCAGCTACGGCGACGACGAGCTGTACGGCGACGCCGGGGCCGACAGCCTCGACGGCGGCATCGGCGAGGACATCCTCGTCGGCGACGCCGCCGACAAGGGCTTCGTCGGCGGCGGCGGCGTGGACCTACTGCGGGTCGATGGCTTCGCCGGCACGCTCCGCGCCACGCCCGACTCCATCACGATCTCCGGCAACAAATTCACCGCCGCCAAGGGGACGTTCCTCGGCATCGCGGCGCTCGACATCACCGGCTCGAACGGCGCCGACACCATCGACCTCGACGCCTTCCCTTCGCACTCCGTCGTCGTGCGGGGCCTCGGCGGCAACGACACGATCCGCGTGAACGCCCGCCGCGGGTTCGCCGACGGCGGCGACGGGAACGACAGCATCGCGAACGTCTTCGCCGACGTGTCCGAAAACTATTCGCTGATCGGCGGCCCCGGCAAGGACGCGTTGCGCACCAGCGCCGGATCGTCCGTCCTCGACGGCGGCGACGGCGACGACTTGCTCGACGGCCGGGGGGTCGCGCCGAACTACTTGAGCGTCGGGTTTTCGGCCTACGACGTCGGTGGCAACAACACGATCTACGGCAGCGATTTCAGCGATTTCCTCTCCGCCGGCATCGGCGACGACGTCATCGACGGCGGCCCTGGCAGCGACTATTTGATCGGTGGCGGCGGACGCGATTCGCTCGTTGGCGGCGGCGGCGACGACACCTTCTTCGCCGACGGCGACGACCTCCGCATCGGCGGCGGCAAGGGGATCGACACGGTCTACTTCGAGGGCGGCCACGCCTCCGCGAAGGCCACGAACACGACGATCACGATCGACGGCAAAACGATCCAAACCGGCTCGCTGGAATACCTCACCATCGCCGGCACCGACGGGAACGACATTCTCGACGCCTCGAAGTTCTCGGGCTACGTCACCTTCTACGGAAGCACCGGCAACGACGTCCTCCGCGCAGGCTCGGGCGGCTCCTACCTCGACGGCTGGGACGGGAACGACCAGCTCTTCGGCGGCGCGGGCGCCGACGTGCTGATCGGAGGCAAGGGAGCCGACCAACTGACCGCCGGCGCGGGCGACGACGAACTCCAGGCCGACCACCTCGACACGCTTGTCCTCCCCGGCGACGGCTTCGATTTCCTCGGCGTCCTCGTGTCCGCCCAGCACATCGTCGTCACCGATAGCGCAATTACCGTGGACGGAGCGGTCTTCGTGCCGCCGACGGCCGAAGCGGTCTTCGTCGGCTTCGAGGGCACCGCCGGCGACGATTTCTTCGATTCCAGCGGCTACGGCCAGACCGTCTACTACTCCTCGTTCGAGGGGAACGACTTCATCGTCACCGGCGCGCAGCCCGACTACATCAGTTCCGGCGATGGAAACGACACGGTGTTCGGCGGCGGCGGAGACGACTCCGTCGACGCCGGCACCGGCGACAACGTCGCCGACCTCGGCGACGGGAACAACTACTTCGTCGCGTACGACGGGAACGATTCCGTGACGGCCGGCGACGGGGACGATTTCGTATCGACCGGCGCGGGGAACGACACCGTCCGCGCCGGCGGCGGAAACGACACGGTCTTCCTCGAAACCGGCGACGACTCCGCCTTCGGCGGCGCCGGGAACGATTCGATCTACGGCGGCGGCGGCAACGATTCGATCTTCGGCGAAGGCGGCGACGATTTCCTCTTCGGCAACTTCCTCGTCTTCGAGCCGGACGGTAATCCCGACGACGACCTGATCGACGGCGGCGCCGACGCCGACTACATGGTCGGCAACGGCGGCGCCGACCGCTACGTCGGCGGCGCCGGCGACGACCGGATGCTCGGCGATCCCACCGTCGCGAGCGTCGACGGCGGCGACGGGGACGACCTGTTCACGAACTACGGCGCGAACGCCGCGATCCTCACCGACGCCGACCTCGTGTTGAAAGGCGCCTTCGTCCCGGCGACCGGCGTCGAGACGTATTTCTTCGAAGCCACCTTCGGCGACGACGCGATCGACGCCTCGGCCTACTCCGGTTCGCTGGTCTATCGCGGCCTCGACGGCAACGACCTGATCGTCGGCGGTTCGGGCGCCGACCAACTCGACGGCGAAGTCGGCGACGACACGATTTTCGGCGGGGCCGGGAACGACACCATTTCCGGCAGCACTGGCAACGATCGGATCGACGGCGGGGCAGACGACGATTCGATCGTCGACGCCGCCGGCATCGTCGAGGTCCTCGGCGGCGACGGCGACGACGCGATCGTCGCCTCCGGGTTCTACGCGACCGTCGACGGCGGGGCCGGGAACGACACCATCACGACCGGCGCCGGCGACGATTCCGTGATCGCCGGCGACGGGGACGACGTCGTTTCGACCGGCGGCGGCGGCGACACGGTCTTCGGTGGAACCGGCGCGGACAGCCTCGATGTCGGCGCCGGCGACGACCTGATCTTCGGCGACGCCGCCGACGTCCGCTTCGCCTTCGGCGAAGGATTCGACTACCTGGAAGCGGCGGGTCTCGATTCGGCCACGGTGACGGATTCGACCCTTGCAATCAACGGCGTCGCGGTCGATTTCGACGGCGTGGAGGCGCTGCGATTCTTCGGCACCGACGCCGACAACGTCTTCGACGCGACCGGCCATAGCGGGTTCGCCGTGCTCGTCGGCCACGGCGGGAACGACCTGATCCTCGCGGGGTCCGGCTCGACCGACCTTTTCGGCGGCGAAGGCGATGACACGCTCGTCGGCGGAAGCGGGAACGACCGGCTCTTCGGCGACGATTTCCTCGGCAACGACGGCACGACCGGGAACGACCAACTCTTCGGCGGCGGGGGCGACGATTCCCTCGTGGGCGGCGCCGGCGACGACACGCTCGATGGCGGCGACGGGCTGGACACGCTGCTCGGCGGCGCCGGGGCCGACGCGTTCGTGCCGGATCTCGATTCGGTGATCTTCGCCTTGGAACAGCTCTTCTGGGATTTCAACGCCGACGAAGGGGATGCGTTGTCGTAACGCTCGCTATCGCGCCCGCGGCGGCGGGGCCAGCTCCGGGGTTCGCTGGGTCAGGCCCGATTCCGTGTACGGCATGGCGTCCTCGAACAGCGCCCGCTGCCGGCGCATCTGGGCGCCGCCGCGCATCTCGATGTTCGGGAAGTTCAACGCGCGGTTCTGCATCTCGATCGCCTTCGCGAAATCGCCGGCGGCGGCATGGGACACGGCGAGCGTGTCGAGGAAGTTCGGCTCGTTCCAGTTCGACGCCTCGCAGGCGCGCGTCGCCAGTTCGATGGCGCGCCGGCCGTCGCGGAACTCCAGCGGCCCGGCGGCGTGGATCCATGCGAGGCTGTTGAGCGCCGCGGCGTGCCGGGGATCGCGCGCGAACGCCTGTTCGAAACAGCGCGTCGCGCCGAGGAGGTCGCCCTGCGCCTGGCGGAGGTCGCCGAGGTTGTACCAGGGCGCCGCGTAGCCGGGATTGATCCGCGCGGCCTCGAAAAAGCAGGCGAGCGCCCGTTCGGGATGCTGCCGCGCCTTCCACGTGAAGCCGAGATCGATCCACGCCGTGACGGAGCGCGGATTGTGGCGCAGCGCCGTGTCGGCCTCGGCGGTCGCGTCGTCGAGCTTGCCCTGCGTGCGGAGCTGGAGGGCGAGATCGAGCCGCGCGTCGATGTCGCTCGGATCGACGGCGAGGGCTTCGCGGAATTTGGCGATGGCCTTGTCCGGCTCGTTTCGCCGGACATGGATCGAGCCGATGTTGCGGATCGGGATGGCCGCGCGCGGGTTGATCCGGTGCGCGCGTTCGAAGCAGCCCAGGGCCTCGTCCAGTTGCCCGCCGTCGCGGAGCATCGTGCCGATGTTGTTGTGGAAGTGGATGTTGTCGGGAGCGCGGTCGATCGCGTCGCGGTAGGTGGCGATGGCGTCGGGCCGGCGGCCGGCGTCGCGCTGGGCGTTCGCCAGGGCGATCCAGTTCAATTCGTTCCCGGGGTCGATCCGCGTGGCCTCGCGGAAACTCTCGATGGCGGCGGCGGGGCCGTCCTTCCGGAGCAGGACGTAGCCGCGGGACCGGGCGAAACAGAACGAAACGGGGTCGTGGTCGGCGGCCTTGCGGTAGGCGGCGAGCGCGCCGTCGAAATCGCGGGCATCGAGGCAGAGCGTGCCGAGGCCGATGTGCGCGAAGGCGAAGTCGGGTTCGTGCTTGAGCGCTTCCCGGTAGCGTGCGCGGGCGCGGTCGAGGTTCCCCTCTTCGCGGTCGAGGCTGCCGAGGTCGACGTGGGCGGTGGCCAGGGCCGGATTGACGCGGAGCGATTCTTCAAAGTGCCGACGCGCCGCCAAAAAGTTCTTGCGGCCCAGTTCGATCGTGCCGAGGTTGCGATGGGGTTGGGCGTACTTCGGATCGCAGCGGATCGCTTCCTCGAAGCTGGCGCGGGCGTCGTCGGTGCGGCCGGATTCGCGCTGCGAGATGCCGAGGTTGTTCCACGAGTAGGCGTTCCGAGGGCCGTGGCGGATCGCTTCGCGGAAGTAGAGGATGGCGTCGTCGAAGTCGCCGCGGTGGTGCAGCGCGAGGCCGATGCCGTTGAGGGGATAGGTGTTGTTCGGATGCGCCGCCAGCGCCGCCTGGAACCAGCGCAGGCGCTCGTCCGCGCCGGTCCGGCGATTGGTGGGGAACATGTATCCGGCGTTCACGAGCACGCTCGGGTTGTTCGGCCACCGCAGCACGACGCGGTTGACGACGTCGCGGCGGATCGCCTCCGGCACCGGACTGGCCCAGGTGGCGATGCCGACGAACCCGGCCGGTTGCTCGAGGAATTCCGGCCGAACGACCATCTCGGCGATCGCCTTCGGATCGTCGGCGACGATCGCGGCGCGGAAGCGGTCGCGGAACGGATCGGGATCGGCTTTGGCCAGGACGGTCGCAACCTCGGGTTTTCGCTCGACCCAGAGGATGCGATCGTAGATGTCGACGACGCGCTCGCGCAGGGGCGAATCGGCCAGCCGCGCCGCGATGGCCGCCGCGCGATCCGCGCTCGGTTGCAGCTCGGCGGACGCCAACGCGCCGAGGAACCGTTGAACCACGAGCTCCCGCGCGGGCATGAGGCCGGTGACGCGATCGGGCGTCCAGCGATATTCGTCGATCGCTTGCAGTTCGCGCAGGAACCGGACATCGGCGCCGAGGCGGCCCAGGCGGAGTTCGTGCTCGTCCGCCCCACCCTCGACCGCCAGCCGTTTCGCCTGGTCGATCGCCAGGGCCGCCGTTTCGAGGTCGTCGCGGCGGAGCGCCCCTTCGCCTCGTTCGAGGAGCGCGGCGGCGGCGGCGGCGTTCGCCGTCTTCCGTTGTTGGTCCTCGAGTTCGCGCCGCAGCGCCTCGGCCTTGCGCTGCTCGGCCTGGTGATCCAGCCACCACGCGAACGCCCCGCCGGCGAAGAGCAAGAGCGCGACCGCGCCCGCCAAGGCCGCCTGCACGCGCCGGCGCTTCCGCGACTCCTCTTCCTGCACTCGAGTCCGTTCGCGCTCCAACTCGGCGCGCTTCGCGCGCTCCTCGGCATCGGCGCGCAGCCGGGCCGCCTCCGCGGCGACCACGTTCGCGTCCGCCGGCCGTTCCGCCTTCTCCGAACTCAGGCACCGCTTCGCCAGCGCGATCCACTCCGGATCGGCACCGGAGCGGTCCAGCCGCGCGAAGGCGTCGTCGAGCTTCCCTTTCGCCGCCATCTGCCGCGTGCTCTTCGCATCCCCGCCGACGAACGGCGGCTGGCCCGTCAGGATCGCGCACAGGATTGCGCCGAGGCCGAAGACGTCCGACCGCGCGTCCACGTCGTCGATCGCGCCGATCGCCTGCTCCGGCGGCATGTACGCCGGCGTGCCCAGCACGTCGCCGTCCTGCGTGACGTCGTCGGTCGAGTCGGACGAACGGCGGATCGCGGTGCCCATCGCCGTCGTCGCGTTCGGATCGTCCGCGATCATTCGCGAGTCCGGCCGGTCCAGCACCTTCGCCAATCCCCAGTCCATCACTTGGACTTCGCCGAACGCGCCCACCATCACGTTCGCCGGTTTGAGGTCGCGGTGGATGACGCGGTGCGCGTGGGCGTAGCCGACGGCCTGGCAAACCGCCTCGAAGACCGCCAGCCGGTTCGTGCCGTCGCGCTCCTTCAGAATCTCGTCGAGCGTGCGGCCCTTCACGAGCTTCATGGCGAGGAACGGCCGACCGTCGGGCAGGGTGCCGACGTGGTGGATGGGCGGGATGCCGGGGTGCTGGAGCTGCCCGGTGATGCGGGCCTCGTCGACGAACCGCCGCGCCGTCAGGCTGCCGCTGGGGTAGCGGTCTTGGAGGATTTTGATCGCGACTTCGCGATCGAGGGCGCGGTCGCGGCCGCGGTGGATGGTGCCCATGCCGCCGCGGGCGATCTCGGCGCCGATCTCGTAGCCGGCGTCGGGGGGCGTGAGGTCGTTCGAGTCGTTCATCGATCGGCCCCTGGCGGAAGGGCGCCAACGGCGGGCACGGGAGCGTATGGGAATCGAACCCACTGGGAGCGTTGTTCACACCCCCCGCCGGTTTTGAAGACCGGGGCCGGCACCAGCCGTACAAACGCTCCCCCGTGGCGGCATTCTAGCGGGACGATTGCGAGATTGCTTATTACGGAATTCCTTTTCTACCGGCGTTCGATTCTGGTAATCTGAGCTTGCCGTCTGCGGCGGCTCTCTCTTGGAGCATAAAAGATGTCGCGTTCCACTTCGTGGATGGGTATAATCCTCCTCGCCGCCCTGCCAAGCATGGCATTCGGACAATCAAAAACACCAGCCAAAACACAGTACAGTTTCCGGGCCGACGATTGGCCGCAATACGCGCTCCCGCTACTCGAAGACAGCTCCCTGCAGAAGGAGCTGAAAGTCACCGCCGAGCAGAAGGCGGGACTCGTGCAAGTTCGCAAGGCCATGAACGACGACCCGCTCTCGAAGGGGATTGGAGCCGCACAGGATCAAGCCAGAGCCGGTGGAAAACAGGCCGTCTTCACCGGCGGAGAACCAGCCCGACTCCATAATCGGTACGGGCTTCAAGCTCTCGATCTTCTCGACGAGGAGCAAAAAAAACGGATCGAGCAAATCGTACTCCAGATTCGATTCAAGACCGATCTTTTGGAAGTCTTCGTATTCCCGAACGAAGCGATCAAAACAAAGTTGATGTTCTCGTCGGAACAGAAGGAAAAACTGCAAAAAATCGTAATGGACTGCAAGGCCGCGATTCAATCGTCGAACGCGAAATTGAACAAGAAGCCGGGCAGCGGGCCGGCCGACTTCGCGTCGGCGAACGCCAAGTTGCGCAAGGAAGCATCCGACAAATTCCTCGCGACGTTTTCGGCCGATCAAAAAGCCGCTTGGAAAGAATTGCTCGGCACTTCCATTGGCGCGTTGCCCAAGAATATCACATTCACCGCCGCTCGTTGACCAGCATGGCGAAGTGGATGCGGGCCGATAGCCCATCACGTATGGCATGACCTCCGGTACCGAGCGGGTGGAGCGATGGCACCGTCCCTTCCCACCTTTCAGGTTCCGATGATTCGATACGCCGCCCTCTTCGCCCTTCTTTTGTTTCCCGTCGCCGATCTGCGCGCGCAGAACGATTCGACGCCGGCGGAGACGCCGCTGATCGCGTGGCACTTCGACGCCGACGAGCCGGGCACGAAGGGCCTGCGCCGCGAGGCGGGGCCGCGTTCGCCGAACTATCCTTCGTTCGCGCCCGGCAACACCGCCATCGGCTTCGATGCCCAGCAATCGAAGATCACGGTGCGCGAGGCCGACCTGCCCGAGGCGAACCTGCGGTTTGGCTTGAAGGACTCGATCACCCTCGAAGCCTGGGTGAAAGTCGCGGACTTGAAGGACGGCAATTATTCCTACCTCGTCGGCAAGGGCCGCAACGGCAGGAAGGGCTTCGCCGACAAGAACCAGAACTACGCCCTGCGGCTCTTCGGCGCGAAGGGCGAGTCGCGCGTCAGCTTCCTCTTCGGCAGCGCCGCCGCGAAGGACCAGCCCGCCGACTGGCACCGCTGGACCACGAACAAGGGCTTCACCTCGAACGGATGGCACCACGTCGCCGTCGTCTTCACTTTCGGCCAGTCGAAATCGATTCGCGGGTACATCGACGGCGAGAACGTGCCGGGCACGTGGGACATGGGCGGCGCGACCGACCGCGCCCCGGCCACGGACGCCGACGATCTCACGATCGGCACCGGCAACGGCGGCGGGGCCGGGAATTCGTTTCGCGGACTGATCGACGACCTGACGATCTGGCGCGTCGCGCTCCCCGAGGCGACGCTGATGAACCGCTATCAGTTCGTTCCGCCGCCGCCGGCGCTGAAGCGAGAAGACGTTCCACCGGGTCAGATGCTGGTGCAGCTCTGCGAGGAGGGGATGCCGGCGCGGAACGCGTGGCCGGACGTGGAGCCGAAGCCGGCGGAAACGTACCGCGAGGAGGCGTTCGGATTCTTCGAGACGCCGCACAAGTACGTCGACACCGGCGTGCGAGCCGACCGCGGCTTCCCGTACCTCGTCCGCGCCGCGGCCATCGTGAACATCCCGGCCGGGAAGCACCGGTTGCTCTTGCGCGGTCGAGGCGCCTCGCGGCTCCTCGTCGATGGCAAACTCCTGCTGACGACGCCCTTCCCCTCCGGCGACGGCAGCGGCCACGGCTCCATACGACCGGCGGAGAGCTACCTCAACCTCGGCCCCGACTTCCGCTTCGCCCCGCCCGGCAACCGCGAGGCGTGGATCGAATTCCAAAGTCCCGGCGGCGAGCGGTTCGTCATCCTCGAAACCATCGTCGGCAGTTTCCTCGGCAAAGGAAAACGCCGGCCGGAACTCGGCGAGACCGTCGCCGCGATTTCGCTCGAAGGCTCGGAGTCGTGGCAACTGCTCTCGCCGGCGCGCGTGGTGCCGTACACCGACGCCGGCTGGGCGGCGTACCGGGCGGAGCGGGAAGCGTACCTGGATTCGCTGAACGCCAAGGCCCGCGAGGCGAAGCGGAAGGAACATTCGGCCTACTGGGCGAAGCGCCGGCAGGCGGCGCAGGAGTGGCTCGCGAAGACCGACGACGTGCCGGTGCCGAAGCTGCCGGCGGGCTATCCGGCGAACAACGCGATCGACCACTTCCTCGCGGCGAAGATCGCGACGGCGCGGGAACAGGCGGCCACGGCGAAGAAGGGGACGGTCGATTTCTTCGTGAAGGTACAGCCGATCCTGGAGGCGAAGTGCGCAAGCTGCCACACGGGCGGCAAGGCGAAGGGCGGCCTGCGGCTGGACGACCGCGCCGCGGCGCTCGCCGGCGGCGACGCCGACGGCGCGGCGATCGCGCCCGGCCAACCGGCGAAGAGCGCGCTCCTGGCCCGCGTGACCTCAAAGGACGCCGACACCGCGATGCCGCCGAAAGGGGACCGCCTGACGGCTGAGCAGGTGAAGCTGCTCGAAACTTGGATCCGCGAAGGGGCGAACTGGCCCGACCTGAGGGCCGACCACCTGACGCTCACGCCGACCGCGAGCGATCTCGTCTTCCTCCGCCGCGTCTTCCTCGACACCGTCGGCGTCGTGCCCAACTTGAACGAGATCGAATCGTTCACGTCCGACAAGTCGCCCGACAAGCGTTCCAAACTGATCGACAAGCTCCTCGTCGATCCGCGCGCGGCCGACCACGGCATGGGCTATTGGCAAGACGTGCTGGCCGAGAATCCGAACATCCTCAACCCGACGCTCAACAACACCGGGCCGTTCCGCTGGTGGATCCACGAATCGCTCCTCGACAACAAGCCGATGGACCTGTTCGTCACGGAACTCCTTCGCATGAAGGGGAGTTCGCGGTTCGGCGGCCCGGCCGGGTTCGGCGTCGCCTCGCAGAACGACGCCCCGATGGCGGCGAAGGGCACCATCGTCGGCACCGCGTTCCTCGGCGTCGAGATGAAGTGCGCCCGCTGCCACGACGCCCCGTCGCACCGCTCCACGCAGGAAGACCTCTTCAATATCGCGGCGATGCTCGACGGCAAGGCGATCAAGCTCCCGGCGACGAGCACGGTGCCGCTCGACAAGATCCACGCCGGCAGCCGCAAGCCGCTCATCAGCGTGACGCTGAAGCCCGGCACGGAGATCGCGCCGGCGTGGCCGTTCGCGGAGTTCGTACCCGAAGCCGTCGGCCGCGAGCTGGCGCAGGATCCCGACGACGCCCGCGACCGCTTGGCGGCGCTCGTCACCGCGCCGCGGAACGAACGGTTCGCGCAGGTGATGGTCAATCGAATTTGGAAGCGCCTGATGGGCCGGGGCATCGTCGAGCCGGTCGACGACTGGGAACGCGCGAAGCCGTCGCACCCCGAGCTGTTGAAATGGCTCGCCCGCGAATTCGTCCGTTCCGGCTACGACGCCCGGCACATCGCGAAGCTGATCCTGACTTCGCACGCTTATCAACGAACCGCCGACGATTCGCTCAAGGACACGCCGGTGCTGTTCACCGCCCCGGCGCGCCGGCGACTCGCGGCCGAGCAGGTCGTCGATTCGCTCTTCGCCGCGACCGGCCTGCCGATGAAACTCGAAGAGGTCAGCCTCGACATCGACGGCGCCCGCGATCTCGTCTCGTCGATTTCGCTCGGCCAGCCGCGCCGCGCGTGGATGCTGACGTCGACGTCGAACGAGCGCGACCGGCCGAGCCTTGCGCTGCCGCGCATCCAGGCCGTGACGGACGTGCTCGCGGCGTTCGGTTGGCGCGGATCGCGCCAAGACCCGACAAGCGTGCGCGAAGCCTCCGCGAACGTCCTCCAGCCCGCGATCCTCCAGAACGGCGTCCTCGGCACCTGGCTGACGCGATTGAGCGACGACCACAGCATGACGGAGCTGGCGCTGAAGGCGGACTCGCCGGAGCGCTTCGTCGAGAGCCTGTACCTGCGCGTCCTCACGCGGCCGCCGACGGACGCCGAGACGAAGGAGTACGCCGCCTATTTGAGCGAAGGCTTCGCCGACCGGAAGCGAACGCCGACGATGAAACCGAAAGAGAAGCGATCGCCGGAACCATACGTGTCATGGTCGAACCACTTGCACCCCGAGGCGACGTTGATCCGTCAGCGGCAGGAAACCGCCGCCCGCGCCGGCGACCCGCCGACGGAGCGACTCTCGAAGGAGTGGCGGGCCCGCTGCGAAGACGTGATCTGGGCCGTGCTGAACTCGCCGGAGTTCGTGTTCACTTCGTGAAGGGCAGATTCACCTCGGAGGACGCAAAGAACGCGGAGAAGAGGGGGCAATGGAAATTGAACGCGTAGAAACGATCATACTTGTTGCGACTCGTGGCAATGAACGGTTCAAAATCGTGGTACCGAGTACGGGTGAAGGAGTATATGTCAATCGGTATGTCGACGGAGTGAGTACTCACGATTATCTCCAAGTCGACGTGCCGATGTGCAAGAGATGCGCCGATGACGAGTGGGGTCTAAAACCGTCTGAGTGGCACCCCGTCGAAGCGAACGAGTAGGGTGGGCCTAGGCTTTTCGAGCCCACTGCGATACGTGAAACTACCCTTGTTGGCCTCGATGACTCGTCCCACACAACGAGGCTAAACTCGCCGGTAGTCGGTATTTCAAGCATTGCGTCCGGGTCGCGCGACGGCTTCAACTCCGCCTCGACAGAATCTTCCGGGGCCGCTACAGTTCGCGGCCTCGGAGGTATCCCATGCGCAAAGCCCTGATCGTGGTTCTCGTCCTCGCCGCCGTCGGCGGGGCGTATTTCGCCGGCACGCTCTCGAAGCCCGCCGCGCCGGCCGTCGCGACGCCGGGACCGGCCCACGCGCCGATCGAGGTGGACAATCTCATCGTGCCGACCGGCCTGACGATCCCGGACAAGCTGCCGTCCATGAAGATCGACGATCCGGCGAAGGTGCTCGCCGGCGAAGTGAAGGTGCCGGTGGACCTGCTGCGCAAGGATCCGCCGGCGAACCCGAACTTCGTCGTGCCGGACTTGTCCAAGTAGCCATGGAACGCAAGATCGCCCTGGTCTTGCTGTTGGTGGTGGCG
>CAYVRB010000061.1:0-24729 GCA_964453375.1 uncultured Alcaligenaceae bacterium | reverse complement strand
GACGGTGTAGCGCAACCGCCCGCGCCGTCAACCGTTATCGTGCGTGATCCCTGCGGTGTAAGGCCATCGTATGGAGTAGGGCGGCGGGGTTGTGATCGAACAATCTCCGCAAGTATTCGTCCGGGGTCACGGCAACCAATCCGTTGGGGAGATGGCGACTTGGGAAATCCTTTAAATTGAATGTGAGGATCGCTTCGGCTCCGCCGATCATCGCCGCGGCGAGAACATGCCGATCGTCCGGGTCAGGCAACGAAAGCGTCGGGACGAGCGATTCGTATCTGGTCACCATCGCATCCGGTACGGCCCGGTTCATCTCGGCGCACGTCCGTTCCAACCACTCTCGCTTCAGATCCGGCCGGTTCGCGATCAAGTTCTCCACCCACTCGCCGAGTATCTCCGCCGACCAACGTGCCGAGATCACTCCGGTCGTCGCCGACCACATGAGCAAGTCGCGAAGCGGTGCAGGGTAGAGAACGCACGCGTCCAGAAACACGACCGGAGGCACCGTCAGTACCCCATGTCGAGATCTTGAGCTTCGGCCACCAACTTCTTCAACGCATCCAACCGGTCCGCTTCGAGGGTCTGCTTGTACACCAGGACATCGGCCGCCCGGACGCGACGGTGCGTTCCCACCTTTTGGGAGGGAATCTTCCCTTCGTCCAGGAGCCGAACCACGTATTGCCGCGACAGATTGAGAAGGTCGGCCGCTTCTTGGGTCGTCAACTCGGCGTGAACGGGGAGTAGCCGAACGTCGTGGCCTTTTGCGAATTCGGCCAACCCGTCGATGAGCAGCTTGGCGACGGACGTCGGAAGCGCGATCAGTTCTCCGGTCTCACCGACAGATACTTTTAGCTCGGGATGTTCCTTGCCGGAGATGGCGCGAGCGAGCCGATCACTCGATTCGCGAGCGAGTATGGAATCCGTAACGGAGGTTGTGTTCGGCACTTCATGCCCTCGAATATGATTAATCCTACCCATATCCGACCCAAACGCAACTAAACATTAGGTCATTAAATTTGGGCGGAAGCGAACGGGTTTACTGCTGCTGGCCGCGGCGTGATGCCCGATCATACGACTTCGGTTCCTGAAAACCTATCCTCGACGACCCAACCCGTGTGCTCTTTCAGTGCTTCGAGGAATCTCCAGGCAGGATGCTGTGGCTCTTTGTGTGGGTCTCCCTTAACGAGATGAAACGCGATTGATATCGATTCAATCGCGCGCCTGTGGCCACTGAAACCTATCTCGTACCGGAATGACGGATCGATATCAACTTCCGTCGGGCCGCGTCGAAGGACCGCTTCACCGATGATCCGTTCAATCGCCGAGAGGAAAGTCTCTCTTGCTTGGTCTTTCGACCCCATGCCACCTTGCGGAGAACTCAACACAACGTCCCAACTCATTGTTCGACCCTCAGCAAAAGGTGTTTTACTCGGTTACGATAGTAATCTGATTCGATGGGCAACGATCACATCCCCTGCAGCGGGTGCTTGCGATTCTTGAGCGGCAGGTCGACCGGCTTTTCGAGCTGGTGGGACTCGTAGACGGCGAGGATCCTTTCGAGGGACGCGCGGCCGTCGGCGAGGCTGTCGAGGGGCGGGCGGTCCTCGGCGATGGAGTTGAGCAGGTCTTGGACGCACCAGAGGTTGCCGTTGCCGACGTCGGCGGCCATGAGCGGTTCGGGTTTGCCGACGCCGGCGGAGGTGATCTCCTGCCAGGGGGCTTTGCTCTTGCCAGGCATCCAGGTGGGGTCTTCGCGGAGGTAGGCCGGGGACAGGGCGCCGAAGCCGTCCTGAATGACCCCTTTGGTGCCGCGGATTTCGAGGCCGACGCGGCGACGATCTCCGCGTTCGGCACCTGGAGCCAAACCGTATCCAGTCCATGCCCGTAATTCCCTTTGCCGGTCCGGCCGATGACGGCCACGCGCAGGGGTTTCTCGGCCACGATTCGCACTCCGGTCGGTAGAGTGACGATGGTACCACCGGGACGCCCGCGATGCTACGACATTGGCAACTTCTGGCCGCCGGGTTCTGGGCCGCGCTCGCGGCGGCGATCCTCCTGCGGTCGTTCATGTTCGAGCCGGCGGCGATCGATCGGCTGCCGGTGCGCAACTGGACGGTGGCGAATCTGGTGTGCGGGCTGCTGGCGGTTTGGAACGTCGCGCGGTGGTATCAAGGAGTGCAGGCGCGGCGCGACCGGCCGGCGCGGCCGGCGCTGCGGCCGAACCCGGACGCGGCGCGCGGCTACGAGTACAACCCGGACCTCGACTTCCAGAAAATGGACCGCGAGGCCGCCGACGGGCCGGAACCTCCCCGCGCGGTTCCGTAAGCTGACGGCAGCTTGTTCCGGGGCGCGCGGTCGGGTACAGTTCACGCCGCCTCCATTCGGGAGTTCGCGATGGCCGGACGAAACGACGAACCGGGTTGGCGCGCGGCGGCGGGCGGCCCGGCCCGCAAGGGGAAGCAGCACGGCTGGCAGCAGGAGGACCCCAAGGCGAACGTCCGCACCGGCACGCGGCGCTTCAAGATGCTCTTCCTCATCGGCGGCGGATGCGCCGCCGCCGCCGGCATCGTCTGGCTCATCCTGCTGCTCATGCCCGGCAAACGCCCCGGCTTCCTCGCCATCGCCGCCGACCCGCGCGAAGGCATCGCGCGGCTCGACATCCCCTACGACCCCTACGGCTGGCTCAGCGCGCAGCGCATGCTCAAGTGGATGACCGAAGCCGGCGCCAAGGACGACCACGTTCCCAAGGTGCTGGCCGAGAATCCGCTCTGGCTCGACGACCAGTTCGACGAATGGATCGAGAAGGCCGCCGCCGATTCCGACATCGATCCGGTGGTGGTGTACATCGGCCTGCCCGGCGGCGTGAACTCCGAAGGTCAGCCGATCCTCTACACCGGCCGCGACGCCCCCAGCCCGGTGCGCGAGTCGGACCGCCCGGCGGTGCAGCTCAAGAAGATCCTCGACAAGCTCCAGGAGAAGGCCGCGAAGAAGCGGAAGATCGTGCTGCTGGACGTCGGGCGCGGTCTGCCCGACCCGAACATCGGGGAAATCTCGAACGACTTCGTGCGGGCGGTGAAGAAGCACCTCGCGGCCGACATCGCCAAGTGGCCGACGATGAGCGTGGTGCTCGCCGCCGGCGACGGCGAACGCGCGTGGGACTCGGCGCATCTCGGCACGACGGCGCTGGCGCACGGGCTGCTCCAATCGCTCTCCGGCAGCCGCTCCGGCTCCGTCGGCCGCGAGAACATGAGCTCCTACCGCGCCGACGAACTGTACGCCGCCCTGCGGGACGACGTGGCGAAATGGTCGAAGAACAACCGGGCGACGGCGCAGACGCCGCAGATGCTGCCGCCGCTGGAGGAGTGGCGCGCGGACGCGGGGCGGATGGAGAAGTACGCGGAGCGGAAGTTCTTCAAGCCGCGCGAGGGCACGCCGGAGATCAAGGACTATCTGGCGGCGGGTTCGCCCGCGGTGTCGCCGGACCTGAAGGAGGAATGGGCGGCGGCGGCGCAACTGGCGGCGCGGCGGCCGGCGCCGGCGACCTACACGCCGATCGCCTGGCGGCGCTATCGCGAGCTGCTGCTGCGCTTCGAGCGCGCCGTGCTGGCGGGGGACCAGGACGGCGCGACGACGGTGAAGGGCGCGCTGCGCACGTCCCGAGAGGACATCGAGCGCGGGCTGGATTTGAAGTTGGAGTCGGTGGAGTGCCAGTTGCCGCTGGCGGCGAGCCTCGGCCGCGCGGGCGCCAAGTCGCTGGATTCGATCGCGGGCGCCGCGGACCTCGCGGAGGCGGCGCGGCAGACGCTCGCCGCCATCGGCCCGTCCGCGCAGCGGCCCGTCGAGGCGCACCTGCCGATCATGGTGAACCGCTACCTGCGGGAAGTCTTGAAGTCGAAGGAGGACGGCGCCGTCGCGGGCGCGTGGAAGCCGGCCGTGGCGACGCGGCTGCTCGCCGAGCGCGCCGCCCTCTCCGCCCGTGCGAACCCCGCCGAGTTCCCCTACAGCGAGCGGCTCTGGCCGCTCGTCGCCAAGACCGTGATCGAAGGGGACGACGCCCGCCGCCGCGGCGAGGACCGCCTGCACGGCACCGCGGACCAGGTCGCCGCCGCCGCCCAGTCGTTCCGCGACGCGGACCAGAAGTACCGCGAGGCGCTCGCGCTCGCCGAGCGCATCCAGGATCCGCTGCGCTTGCGCGACGAGGCGCTCGCCGACCTGCCGTTCCTGGCGCGCTGGCTCGCCGAGGCGGACGAGTCGGGCGGCACGTCCACCGCGATCGACCAGGCGAACAAGACGATGCGCGAACTCTGGACCGACGCGATGGAGTTGTCCAAGCAGCTCGACGCCCTGCCCGCCGATCCCGCGTCGCTGGCGAAGCCGGCCGAAGCCGTGCGGACGAAGCTCGCCGACCTGCGGCGCCTCGCGACCGACCGCACCCAAACCGCCGCCACCGCGGACGCCCCCACGAACATCCAGACGATCGAACACCTACTGCACCTGGCGCCGCCCCTGATCGCCGGGGACGAGCGACAGCGGCTCGTCGACCGCGCCCGCACCATCGAGAAGACCCTCGCGGAAACCGTCACCGACTTCACCGGCGAAACGCCCCGGAATTCGGAGAAGGTCATCCGCCGGATGCACGCAATCGCGCAGTCGCTCGGCGGCGAATGGTACGCCTGGACCGCCACGCAACCGGCGCTGCAGAAGGTGGAGGCGACCCTGAAAGCGTCGGACGAAGGCCTCTACGACAACACGCCGAAGCTGATGAACGCCTTCGCGGCGCACCGGCGCAAACAGGCGGAGTTCGACAAGCATCCCGACGGCGGTCCGACGGAGCGCGCGCTCGCGGAGTTGTTCAGCCGGCTGGCGGCACCGTTCGCGGCGTTCCCCAATCCCGAACCGTCGACGACGAACGCGCGGCGGCGCTGGAAGGTGCTGCTCGAAGGCCAGGCGCGCCGCATCGCGCTCGACCACTGGTACGACGAGGCCGGCCAGCCGTTCTTCACCGGGCAGATCGCGCCGAAGTACCTCGCCGACGCCAAGAAGCTGGCCGAAACGCTCGGCGAGCGCGACGCGGCGCCCAACGAGGACGAACGCGAGACCGCCCGCCTGTTGGCGGTGAAACCGCTCTCGCTGCGCTGCCTCGACTCCGACGCCACCGCGATCCGCTGGACCACGGAACGCGAGCGCACCCTCCGCTACGCGCTCCAAACCACGCCCTACGGCGTGCCCGGCGACGGCGTGCTCTCGTGGCTCTCGGACGAACCCGACCTGCTCGAACTGAACGTCGCGAACCGGCAACTCGTGGACCTGCGCAAGCCGCTCGAAGGCGGCGGCGCGCAGGTCGGCATCCGCACCGGGCCGCGCATCGAGGAGGCCGCCGCCGAACTGCGAGTCGCGCGCATCAAGGCCTCGGGTTACTTCCGCGGCCAACGGCTCGCGATGGACCAATCCACCGAAGTGAAGATCAATCGCCGGCCCGACCTCGTCGTGACGAACGTGAAGCCCACGAAGCCCGCCGCCTTCGCCATCCGCACCGATCCGCTCTTCAGCCCCGGCGCGGTCAGCATCCTGCTCGACTACTCCAAGAGCATGGAGCGGAGCTGGATCAAGGACGGCCCTGAGAAGAAGTCCGAGATGATCGAAGTCCTCGCGGAGATCTTGAAGGAGCTGCCGCCGACGACCGACCTGAAAATCCACGCCTTCCTGGCGCGCGAGAAGAAGCCGGGCGAACGCGCCGAGACGGAAATCATCTACGACCACGAACGGGACCGCGACAACTTCCAGGCGGTGCTCACCGGCGCGAACGGCATCCTCCAGAAGCTCAAGCTCAAGCCGTGCGACGGCAACACGCCGCTGCTCGGCACCATGCGCGAGACGATCGAGAACTTCAAGCGCGACAACGCCGGCAACCGGACGATCATCGTCCTCACCGACGGCGCCGACACCACCTACCACGACGAAATCTTCGGCGAATTCCAGACGCCCGAGGAGATCAACGCCCCCCGCAACGCCGAGAAGAAGACGAAAATGATCGAATCGGTCCGGCGCGAAGTGCGGAAGCTCGACGAGGACGGGCTTTTCGTGCAGGTCGTCGTCTTCGGCGAGAGCGTCGACGAACGGGAACTCGCGAAGGAGATGTTCGAGCCGTTGACGAAATTCGAGCGCACGCCGGGCGTGCTTGAAATCGTCGACAACAAGAAGGACCTCGCGAAGAAGCTGGCGGAATCGATCCGGCCGCGGCCGCGGCTGCTGTTCCGCAACGGCTCCACCGTGCCGAACATCCCCGTCAGCGGCATCCCCACCGACACGACCGAACGCGGCCCCGGCCAGTTCTCCTGGCGCGGCACCGTCCCGCCGGACGCGTACCAGTTCAACTACTTCCGCACCAAGCAGAATGTCGATTTCGAGCCGGGCGACGCCTTCAGCGTCCGCCTGCAGCGCGACGCCGGCGGCCGGCCGTTCTTCCTGCGCGAGATCTACTTCCGCGACGTGGATCGCACCGTCGCCCCGGACCGGATCGACAACACGCACGCCGACTGGCACCTGGCCGTGCCGGAGTTCGGCAAGGACAGCAACGCCAACAACGCGTTCCTGGTCGCGAGCGCCGCGCTCGAGGCGAAGGTGGCCACGCCGACGCCGGGCGCGGCGCCGGCCGGCGAAACCGGCACCCTCAAACAGGTGAAGCCCGCGTTCGCCTGGTGGGAGCTGACGCGCATCGACAAGGGTCGCGAGGAACGCTTCCCCGGCCCGGTCGCCATCAACAACGTCGAAGGCCGCGTCGGCCAGGGCTGGCGGATCGTCGCCAACAACGGATCGAACTTCGATGGGCTGGACACTTCGGAATTCCGCCTGCGCGGCTGGACGCGCGCCAGCGACCTGCCGGACTTCGGCACGCGCCGGCTGCGCGTCGGCCGCAAGGACCTCGAAGCCGGTTTCCAGGACGCGATCCAGGACGTGGTCGTCCGCGCCTCGCTCGAGAAGATTCCGTTCGTCCGGCAGACGTCGCTCAACGTCGTCCTGCCCGAGAAATACCTGAAAAACAAGGAACAGAAGACCGACACGGAGCCGACGCTCTGCCTCGTCGTGCGCGTCGAGGACAAGGCCGGGCGGCGCTTCCAGGTGCGGGTCGACCGCAAGCTGGAGGCGGACGTGGCGGAGCACCGCTACTTCCACGACCGCGACGGGGCGCAGCCGAACCCGAAGGTGGCGGCGTACACGGCGGTGTTCGGCGAGATCAACGCCGACAACCTCGCGCGCCTGGGCGAGATCGAGATCGGCCTGGTGTCGGTGTCGGACGCGATGGCCGACGGGGACCCGAAGAACAAGCCGTTGAACGTGCTTCTGCGGACCCCGGCGTCGAAGCTGCAACCGCCCGACGTGCCGCGGCCGATCGACCTTCCCAAGGACGCGCCCAAACCCGCGAGGCCCTGACATGCCGGACCCGGCCGAGAACGCGACCCCGGAACCGCCCGCGCCGCCCAAGCGCGTGGGGCCGACGCCGAACTGGATGGCCGCCGGCGGCCCGGCGCCGGTCGGGCGGGGCAAGGCGCTGTTCGTGGGCCTGCTGCTCATCGTCGCCGTCGCCGGCGTGCTGCTCGGCATCCTGCTCGTGCCCGCGCAGCCCGTGAACGCCTACCTCGTCTCGCTGCCGTTCTCGATCTACGAGGACACGTCGCTGCCCCCCGTGGCGTACGCGCGGCAGGACACCGAACTGCTCGTGGACTGCCTGCCGAAGAACGCGGAGAACGCCTACAACGCCGGCGAACTGGAACCGTTGCGCAACAAGCTGAAGGCGATCGCCGAGGGCAAGATCCGCCTCGAGCCGGGCGAGAGCAACGCGAAGAAGCTGGAGGAGGGCCAGCCGTTCATCTTCCACGTGGTGGGCCACGCCGCCGTCGCGGACGACGCGGTGCACATCCTGCCCCTGAAGGCCGACCCCGACGACCCGAAAACCTGGCTGCCGCTCGCCGACCTCGTGAAGGCGCTGGCGGACTGCCCGACGAAGAAGAAACTGCTGCTGCTGGACCTCGGCCGGCCGCGGACGAACGCGTTCCTCGGCCCGCTCGCGGACGAGGTGACGCCGAAGCTGCACGATTGGCTCTCCAAGAAGCGCGCGGAACTGCCGTGCCCCGTGATCGTGTCGTGTTCGCCCGGCGAGGAGAGCCTGGTGATCCCGCAGGCCGGCGCCTCGGCGTTCGCGTTCTATCTCGCCGAGGGCCTGCGCGGCGCCGCCGACGGCTACGGCTCCCCGGCGCCGGACAAGAAGGTGAAGGTGAAGGAACTCGCCGAGTTCGTCCGGGTCCGCACCGCCCGCTGGGCACGCCAGAACCGCGACCTGCCCCAAATGACCAAGCTCTACGAACCGGCCGAATTCCAGGACTTCGACCTGATGCTGGACGTGCCGCCGGCGATCGTGGAAGACCCCGAACCGAAGAAGCGGCCGTTCGCGAAGATCGGCGTGGCGGACGGCTGGACGGAGCGCGGACAGTTGACGGGCGGGGCGGCGCGGCGCGCCGGCCCGCAGCTCGCCCGCTGGGCCGCCACGGCGCTGCGCGCCGAGCAGGTGTACGCGGCGAACCCGGACGACCCGCGCGTGGCGGACGCGGCCCGCGCCGCCGGCACCTGGTGGGACGAAGTCCGCCGCGCCGCCGTGCCGACCGACGCGCTCGCGTATCAATCCCTGGCGAACGTGGCGGTGCCGCCGCCGCCGACCGCGCCGATGGGATCGCCGCCCGCGCCCGATCCGGCCGCCCTCCTGCGCGCCGCGCTCGACCGGCACGCCCGCGCCGCGCTGCCCGACGCCGGCACCAAGGTCGACGACGCCGAAATCGCCAAGGCGAAGGGGGATTACGAAATGGTCGCCGGCACGATGCCGCCGGCCGTCGCCGCGAAGATCGTCTGGCTCTGGTTGCTCGACCGCTTCCCCGAGAACGCCCAGCCCCGCGCCCGCGATCTCGCCTTCGCCTGGACCGCCATGGCGTTCGCCCTGCGCGCCGAAAAGGACCTCCTGCTCGTCGAAGCCGTCGTCCTCGAACGGATGACGGCGCTCACCGGCCCGCCCTTCGAGCGGCCCGAGGCGCGCGCGACCGTGATGAAGTTCCTGCGGCTCGAAGCCGCGTCCGCCGCCGCCCTGAAGCGCGGCGCGACCGGTTTCGCGTGGGTCCGCCCCTTCGCCGACGCCGCCGACGACGCCAAGTTGGCGGTGGAGGGCGTGCTGTTCCGCGCGACCTCCCGCGCCGACGTGGAGGCGGCCGACAAGGCGATCGACGCCGCCCGCGCGCTGTTCGTCGACGTGGACGATCGCCTCGGCGCGCTGGCGGCGGCGCGCGACGCCGTCGAGGACGCGCTGGCCGCGCTCGTCGGCACGGCGCTCTCGCAGGCCGAGTTCGATTGGCCGATCTCGACCGAACGCGACGCCGCGACTTTCAAGGATTGGACCGACCTCGCGAACCGGACCCGCGCGCTCGCCGACGACCTGTACCGCGCGCCCCCGGCCGCGTGGGACGCCGCGTCCCTCCAGCGCGCCGCCCGCGACCTCGCGGACGGCGCGAAGAAGCTCCAGCGGGACACCGACGCGGCGGCGGCCAAGCGCTTCGTGGACGGCGCGCCGTCCGCCCGCCCCATCGACCTCCGCCGGTATCGCTCGGCGCTGCAAACCGCCACGCTCGCCGGCGCCGAGCGCGGCGCGGTGTGGGACGCCGCCGAGGCGATCGCCGAGCGCCTCCACCTCGCGACGCGCAAGGACGCCGACCTGCTGGACAACGAGGCGCGCACCGTCACGAAGCCGCCGACGCTGCCGGCGCCGCCGCCCGACGGCCGCGCCCGCCGCGCCGAGATCGGCGTGCGCCTGCTCGAACTCGGCGGCCACCCCGCCGCGATCAAGCTCCGCGCCGCGCTCGACGACCTGCGCCGCGCCGAGACGCCCGAGAAGTGGCGCGTCCTCGGCGCCGAACTCCGCCGCGCCTGGCAGCGCGCCGCCTTCGCCAAACTGCTCGGCGAAACGGCCGACCTCGACAAGCTCGATCGGCTCGCGCGCATCGTGCCGCCGGGCCTCTGGCAAGATGCGCCCGACAAATCGACCGCGCCGGATTGGCGGACTGCGCCGGCGCGCCGCCGCGCCCGCGACGAAGAGGCCTGGCGCGCCTGGCTCGCCGCCCACTACCGGAAATACGCTACGGCCCGCACCGACGTACCCGGCGCGGCCTCCCGATACCAGAAGGCGGCCCAGGATGCCGACCGCAAACCCCGGGACTAGCGCACAATGGAGGATCGGAACGTTCCGGCCACGAAAGGATGATGCCGTCATGACGATTCGCAAACTGCTCCTGGCGGGAGCCTGGCTGGCGATGATCGCCGCCGGTTCCGGCGCCGCCGAGTTCCCCACCAACCGCGTCTACGCCTTCTTCAGCGCCTCCCCCACCCTCGACGCCCGCGTCAAGCCCGCCCCAGGCGAGGCCGGCATCACCCAGATCCTCCGCCTCCGCCCCAACACCGAACAATCCGCCTTCGTCTACGTCTTCAATCCGAAGGACGACGACGCGACGGTCACGGTGATGCTCTCGTCCAGCTACAACGCGGGCAGCGAGATCGCCCGCACGGCGCAGCCGGTGCTGGTGCCGTCGAAGCAGGTCGTGAAGATCGCCCTCGCCGGTCGCGCCGCCCCCGCGCCCGCCGCCGCCCCGGCCAAGGACGCGAAGGACGCCAAGGACCCGCCGCCCGCCGGAATTCGGTTGAACGACCAGGACAAACTCTACCTCCGCGTCGAGGAGAAGACCGACAAGCCCGGCAAGGTCGAGGATCGCAAGGACTACGAGGAGTTCGTCATCGTCGTCCCCAGCCCGGTCGGCGGCAGCGCGTTCACCGTGACGCCGGTCCCGTCGAAGGAAGGCTCGATCGCCGTCAAGGTGAAGTTCGCCAAGCAGAAGGACAGCCCGCTGTTCACCGACAAGCCGGCGAAGGTCCGGCTCGACCTGCGCACGGATTACAACGCGATGATCGACCCCGCGAGCGTCGGCGAAGGCACCTTCGAGGCCGAAGTGCCCGTCGAAGGCGAGGCCACGCTGTTCGCGGAAGGGGTGAAGCTGAAGGAGGGCGCCACCAAGCCGGCGATCGTGTTCGTCTCCGTCGACGGCTACGACCGCGCCTTCGCCTTCGCCACCGACTTCAAGTCGTCGCCGACCGAGCACAAGACGCCGTTCGTGAACGTGCGCCTGTCGTCGCTAGCGCAGACGCCCGGCAAGCCGGTCACCGTCACCGTCGAGGCCGACGACGATTCCAAGGACACGACGCTGTCGATCGACCGGATCGGCAACAAGACCTTCGAGCCGATCAAGAACTACGGCAAGCAATCGCGCCAGAAGGCCGTCTACGTCAGCGCCGGCGGCGAAGGCGACTCCGTGACGCTCCACCCGATCGTGAAGGATTGGACGTACGAGTTCGCGACCGCGAGCGTCGCCGGCGTGCGCTCCTTCGAAGTCCGCAACGGCACGACGCCGGCCGTCAACGCCCTGCTCGTGGATCGCACCGCCCCGGCCAAGGTCGCGCTCGTCCCGCCCGCCAAGGACAAGCTCCTCACCGGCACGGAACACGTCCTGAAGGCCACCGGCGAGGACGCCGAGTCCGACATCGCCGCCGTCTACTTCCACGTCGGCGACGCGCCGGCCGCCGACGGCAAGGCCGCCCCGGGATCGAAGGTCGTGAAGGGCGCCAAGCAGGCCGACGGCACGTGGCTCGCCCGCGAACCGCTCCGCCTCCCGGAAGCCAAGGGCGACGTCAAGATCGGCGTCCTCTTCGTCAACGGCGTCGGACTCGCCGCCCCCGCCGACGCCATCGCCTACGTCCGCGAACCGGAGAAGCCGAAGGAAGAGAAGGAAAAGGAGAAGGCCAAGAAGACCACCGGCTCGATCGAAGGCGTGGTGATGCACTCGATCCGCCCGCAGCCCGACCTGCCCGTCTCGCTCCGCGACCCGGCCGGCAAGGAACTGAAGAAGACCACCACGAACTCGAGCGGCAAGTTCGAGTTCAAGGACCTCGCGCCGGGCGAGTACATCGTCTCGTCCGTGAAGAAGGCCGACCTGAACTCGAACGGCTCGCAGACCGTGACGGTCGAAGCCGGCGACACCCCCGCGAAAGCCGAGATCGCGATCAAGCGATAAGCGATCGATCATCTACCACACGGGCGACCGACCCTCGGGTCGGCCGCCCGTCGGCGTTTCCAGCGGGAGTGCCTCACTCCTCGTTCGCCGCCGTCGTTCGTCCCAGCGCCACGTCGAACTCGCTCAGGAGCGGCACCAGCATCGCCGCGATCGTGAAGCCGAAGGCGCCCGCCAGCGTCAGGAACGGCACCAGCGGGTCGGCGGATTCGTCGGTGCCCGGCTTCGCGATCAGCACGTTCGTCACGCAGTAGAACATCGCCAGCGGGCACGCCACCGAGCCGATGGTCAGCGCCGTCGAGGGGCGGTCGGCGCTCAGCACCCAGATCAGGCCGCCGATGCCGAGCACGAGGAAGGCGATGAACGAGAGCCACTGGTTGGCGAAGCTGCCGCCGTTGATGACGATCGTGTAGATGCAGATGAGCGTGCCGACGCAGAGGAAGAAGACGGTGCCGAGCGTGTTCACGATGGCGAGCCGGCTGTTGGTCAGGCGCAGGGCGACGTGCAGGCCGAGGACGATGGCGAAGGCGAACAGCAGCAGGATCGCGCCGGCGGTGGCGACGAGCGGCGCGAGGTTGTAGAGGAATTGTTCGACCGCGCCGAGCGTCGTCGGCGTCTTCGTGAGCGCGCCGAGGAAGGCGTAGCCGACGGTCATGACGAGCGGCGGGACGATGAACTGCCAGCAGTTCTGGAGGACGCCGAGGAGCTTGCCGAAGACGAACTCGTAGGGCGAGATGTCGGTGACGAGGAGGATGTCCAAGGCGCCGCCGTCGCGTTCGGAAGTGATGGAGGTGACGGCCTGGGCGGCGACGAGGAGCATGCCGAGGACGACGACGGGTACGAGGCCGTAGGCGGCGGCGTAGGCGCTGCGGCCGCCGGGGGCGGTCAGCTCGCCGTAGGCGAAGTAGAGGATGAGCGCGAGCACGATGCCGAAGGCGAGCTTCACGAGCAGCGGCCGGCGACCGTAGGCGAGCGTCTTCGTTTCGCGCCAGAGGATCGGATTCTTGCCGACCTGGCGCACGGTGCCCGGCGCGGCGTGCGCCTTGGCGCGGAACTGCTTCAACTCGTCCGGGTTCAAGTCGGCTTCGGGATCGACGTTCGGCCCCTCGCGCTGCATGATCGGCTCGCCGGACGGGTTCCACTTCCGCAGCTTCCAGATGCCGATGGCGTTCAACACGAGGAAGAAGCCGCCCATCACGATGGCGAAGCCGTACGCGGGCGGAATGACTTTCCAGCCGTGCGCCGGCGGCTCCAGCACCGATTGCATGGCGAGGAACGGATCGAACCAGGCCTGAACCACCGGCCAATCCACGGCGTCCGTGACGAGGGCGCCGACCTGCCCGACCGCGAGCGCGAAGCAGATGTAGAGCACGAGGCACAACACCGAGAGCGCGAGCGCCTGATACGTGCGCTCGCGCCAGAGCGCGACGAGGCCGCCGAGCGACCCGGCGGCGTAGGCGGCCGTCGCGAGGACGACGGCGGCCTGGATCACCTGCGTGGGGTCGATGCCGCCGAGGAGCAGCAGCATCGCGAGGACGGGCACGGTCGTGAGCAGCATCGCGGTCAGCGGAAGCAGGCTGCCGAGCAGCTTGCCCAACACGATCTCGTAGTCCCGCATGTCGGTGAGGAGCAGCAGGATGAAGGTGCGGCGGTCCTTCTCCTGCGAGACGGTGCTGGCGGCGGAGAGCGCGGCGAAGAAGAGCAGGAGCAGGAGTTCGACGTAGACGACGATCTGGAAGTAGAGCAGGCCGAAGCGCGCCGTCTCGCCGAGGGTGGCGGTGCGCGTGAAGCCGACGGTGGCCTGCCAGAGGGTGACGCCGAGGATGGCGAGCAGGCCGAGCAAAGCCGCGCGGGTGGGGAAGTGTCCCTTGCGACGGGGCACCGTCGCCAATTCCCGCAGGAAGATCGGCCCGAGCACGCAATTCTCCCGAACGTTGACAGGTCTCGCTAATCTATGACCATGAAGCTCGCCGTCGTCGTCGTGCGCAACCTCGGTGCCCGCTGGCTGGGCGCCTACGGCAACGAGTGGGTCGCCACGCCGCACCTCGACCGCCTCGCCGCCGAGGGGATCGTCTTCGAGCGGCACATCGCGGACCGGATCGACGGCCAATCCGATTCCTACGCCGGGCCGGTCGTTCGGTTCGACGATCTCGTGCCGCCGTGGGACGTTCCGGTCGAGATATTCGAGACGTACGCGGAGGAATACGGCCCGTTGACGCCGGTGCGCGAGCCGGGGCCGATCGCGGCGGACGACCTGGCGGCGTGGGACGCCCTGCGGTGCAGCTACGCGGCGGTGCTGACGCGGCTGGACGCGAAGCTCGGCAAGCGATTCGCGGAGTTGGCCGAGGGTGCGATCGTCGTCACGTCGGATCGCGGTTTCCCGCTGGGGGAGCACGGCGTGGTGGGGCCGGCCGGCAGCCGGGCGCACGCGGAACTGGTGCATTTGCCCCTGATCGTCTGGCGGCCGGGGAACGAGGCCGCGCGGGTCGACGGTTTCACGCAGCCGGGGCGTTTCTTCGAGGCGGTGGGGTGTTTGCACGACGAGTCTGATGAAGGGACGAAGAAAATAGTGGATGAACGCGCGTTTCTCCCGGCCGTGAGAGCCACGGTCCAAACCGAGGCCATCACGAAGGTCGCAACGGGCCGCGTGGACGCGATCCGAACGGCCGATTGGACCTGTTTGCCCTCAAATGCAGGAGAACTAGGAGTCGGGACCTGCGCCAGGCTCTATCGCATGCCGGAGGATGGCGGCGAGTGCCACGATCAGGCCGACCGGCGCCCGGAAATCGTGGACGAACTGATAGCGAGGTTCGATCCGGGTGACGATTATTCCAACACGAACGATTGACACTTCCGCGAAGTTTTTCACGAATTGCTTGAACCGATTCGAGCGCTTTGGTAGCCTTTCCCGGAACTGCGGATTGCGTAAACGGGCGAAACTTCGCCGTCTGCGCGGTCCGCGCGACTTGCACCTGGGACGCGACCTCCGCCGATTGTAGGACGATCGCCGCACGGCGTTCGTTTTGCCGGGATGGCCACTTCCAGGTTCGCTTCGAACCAAACTCTCCCTTTTCCGTGAGTGGCCCCATGAGTTTCGCGACCAATCGCCGCAAGTGGACCAACCTGTTCCGTTCGAGCTCCCGGAAACAACGGCGCTCGGAGTCCAAAGCGGGATTGCGGGTGACTCAGTTGGAAGACCGCGTGACGCCGGCGCTCACGGCGATTCTGAGCGGCACGACGCTGTCGATCGCCGAAGTCGTCGGAGCCACGCACGATCTGTCGGTGACGGTGGTCGGAGCGGACTTGCGGATTAGCGACGACTCGGACCTGTTCATCGCCCCGCCGGTCGGGGGAGTGCTGTTGGATGGCGGCAGGACGGTTTCGATTCCGGTCGCGTCCGTCTCGCTGCTCACCATCGATGCGGGGCTGGGCGACGACAAGTACACGGTGGCCAGCAACCAACTGCCGGCGAGCCTGTCGGTTTTCTTGTCGGACAGTTCGGGATCGAACAGGTACGTCTACGATTTGAGCGGGTCGGGCTCGACCATGTTCTCGACCGGCGGATCGGGGGAACTGTCCGTCACCGCCACCGGCAAGGGCACCGCGAGCCAATCCAATACGAGCGGCGGGTACAATTTCAACCTGACCAACACGGCCGCCAACAGCTTGAATATCCAGTTGAACGGCGGCGGCGCGGCCAACGGCCAGGCCGACACGACCACGCTCGGACGCAGCGGCGCGAACCTCAGTGGCAGCTTGTCCGACGCGTCGATCGGACTGTTCCTGAACTTCCTGATTCCCTTCGCCGACATCGCCGGCATCACGGTGAACGGCACGGCCGACAACGACATCCTCGCGATCGACTTCAGCGGCGGCGACGTTCCGACGTTCAACTACTCCGCGAGCGGCGGCACCGATTCGGTCCGCACGGTCGGTGCGAACAACGTCGGGCTGTTCCGCAACGGCGCGATGGTCGACGTCGTCGACACCGACGCGAAGTACACCGGCGGGACCACGAAGTTCTCCGTGCCCTTCGCGGCGATCGCGTCGGCGAACATCGTCGGTTCGGCCGCGACGAACACCTCGCTCGCCGTCAATTACAACGGCGGCGCGCTGCCGACCGTGAATTACCAGGGCGGCGCCGGCGGCAACGACGACCTCTCCATCGTCGGCGGCAGCACGACGACGCAGACCTTCAACTTCACGAACAACAACGACGGCAGCGTCGTCCTCGCCGGCGCGATCGCGGGCACCGTCAACTACACCGGCCTCGAACCGGTGACGTCCACGATCACCGCGGCGAATGTAATTCTCAATTATGGCGCGGCCAGCGAGACGATCACCTTCACGGACGCCGGCGGTGGCCAGACGATGGTCGATTCGACGGCCGGCGAATCGGTGACGTTCGCGAACCCGACCGACCTGCTGGAGATCAACGCCGGCGCCGGCGACGACACGGTGACGGTGACGAGCTTCGGCACAGGCTTCGGAGCGACGCTCGACATCGACGGCGAGGGGAACTCGGACACGGTGAACCTGAACGCGGCCGTGACCTACGCGGCCGGCAAGAACCTGACGGTGGCCGGCGAGACGATCTCCGTGACGGCGGCGCAGACGCTCTCGGGCGGCGGCGACATTTCGCTGACGGCGGGCCGAAATATTACCGTCTCGGCGGCCTTGGACGCGGACGCGATCTCGCTGGACGCGGACACCGGCGCCCAGGTGGCCGGGTCGTTCGCGGGCGTTCTCATCGGCGCGAATATCACCGGCACTGGCGCGGTCACAATCGAGGGCCGCGGCGGGGATACGGGGAGCGCACAGGATGGCGTCGCCGTCGGGGCGACCGTCTCCGGCGCGACGACCACCTTCGCGGGCCGGGGCGGCACTGGCACCGGCACGCAAAACACCGGCGTCTTCGTCGGCGGGGGCGGCTCGATCACGTCGTCCGGCGGCACCGTCTCCGTGACCGGCTTCGGCGGCGGGACCGGAGCGAGCGATCAAAACGATGGCGTGCGCGTCGAGGGCGGCACGATCACCGCCGGCGGCGCGGGCACCGTATCGGTGACCGGCACCGGCGGCACCGGCACCGGCGGCTTGAACCACGGCGTCCTCGTGTTCACGGCGGGCGCGACGATCACGTCCGGCGGCGGCAACGTCTCCGTCACGGGCACCGCCGGCACCGGCGGCGGGAACAACAATGGCGTCTGGGTCCTCAACGGCTCCGTGAGCGCGCCGGCCGCGCTCGCCGTCTCCGGCACGGCCGCGAGCGACACGGGGATCCTGGTCAACGACACGATCTCCTCGGTCGGCCTCGCGACGCTCACCGGCCCGTCCGGTTCGAGCATCAGCATCCCCGCCGCCGCGACCGCGAACTTCGGCTCGCTGACGGCCACGACGACCGGCACCGCGAGCATCGCCGAAGATTCCGCCACCGTCCTCGACGGCGGCAACGTCGGGGGCACTTTCACCTTGTCCGCATCCGGCGGCATCACGCAGACGGCCGCCGTCACGGCGGGGTCGTTCAGCGCGACGAACGCGACCGCCGGGGCCATCCTGCTCGCCGCGTCTTCGAACGCGGTCGGCACGTTCGCCGCGAGTAATACGGCGGCTGGCGGGGCGGCGACGATGAAGTTCGCGGCCGGCGGGACGATCGGCACCGTCGGAAGCGTGTCCGGCATCACGACCGCCGGCGGGACGGTTTCGGTGAGTACGGCGGCCACGGGTACAATCAGCCTGAACAGTCCGATCGCCACGTCCGGCGGACAGGTCGGTGTCTCCGCCAGCCCCGCGGGCAGTTCGATCAACCTCGGGGCGAACATCGACACCACCGGCGGCGCGAACGCCGGGCCCGTGTTGCTGACGTCGGCCAACGCGCTCTCGCTGACGAACTCCATCACGATCCATTCCGACAACGCGGCCGGGACCGATGGCCTGGTTCAGATCCTCGACCCAGTCAATGCCAACGCCGTGGGCCGATCGCTGACCATCACGGCCGGAACGGGCAACGTCACGTTGTCGAATGTCGGGGCCACGAATGCCCTCCTTGGTCTTTCCGTGACCGGCGGCGTGTTGAGCGTCGGAAGTTTGGGCGCCTCGACCGGCGGGATTTCGCTCAGCGGGGCCGGCATTATTCTTACCGGCGTCAACGTGCGGTCCGATCGAACCGAAAACACTGCCGGCCAGGGCACGACCGCGGGCACGATCAGCCTGAACGGCGCGGTGACGTTGAGCACCGGCGTGACCGTCGACACCGACGCCACGACGACCGACGCCAGCATCACCTTCGCTTCGGGCAGCAGCATCGACGGCGCGAACTTCCTCTCGCTCCTGTCGGGCACCGCGAACATCGTCCTGAACAATACGACGGTCGGCGGCACGACGCCGCTCACCTCGTTCATGGCCAACGGAGCGGCCGTCACGGGCACCGGCGACATGTCCGTGACCAGCGGCATCAACGTGACGAACAGCGCCGCGAGCAGCCTCGCCGGCGCGATCTCCGGCACCGGCGCCGTCTTCGCCAAGCTGGGCACCGGCACGCTGACCCTCGGAGGCGCGAACACCTACACCGGCACCACCTCCGTCTTCAACGGCCGGCTCGACGTCGACGGCAGCACCACCAGCAACACCACCGTCCTGGCCCCCGGCATCCTCGGCGGCACCGGCTCGCTCACCGGCAGCGTGACCGGCAACGGCACCGTCTCCCCGGGCAACAGCCCCGGCATCCTCGCCACCGGCAACTTCGGCCCCGTCGGCACGCTCGCCATCGAACTCAACGGCACGACCGTCGGCGCGCAGTACGACCAAGTGAACGTCACCGGCTCCGTCGACGCCTCGGCCACGGTCCTCTCGATCTCGCTCGGCTTCTCGCCGGCCATCGGCGACACCTTCACCATCGTGAACAACGACGCGGGCGACGCCGTCAGCGGCTTCTTCCTCGGCCTCGTCGAGGGCAAGGTCTTCACCGCCGGCGGCGCGACCTTCCAGATCACCTACCAGGGCGGCGACGGCAACGACATCGAACTCACAACGCTCGACGGCGCGAACCCGACCTTCGACGGCACGCCCGGCGCCGACACGTTCGTCGTGAGCCGCAACGGGGCGAACGTCGAAACGCGATTGAACGGCAACCTGATCGACAGCCGGGCGTTCGCCGGGTTGAATACGATCACCGTGAACGGCCTCGCCGGGAACGACAGCCTGACGGTCGATTACACCGGCGGCAACCCGATCCCGAGCGGCGGCCTGAGCTACGCCGGCGGCACCCAGACGGGCACGCCGGGCGACAGCCTGAGCCTCCTGAACGGCTCGACGACGAGCGTGGCGCACAACTTCACGAACGAGAACGACGGCACGGTCGTCCTGACCGGCGCGCTCGCCGGCACGATCTCCTACACCGGCCTCGAACCGATCACCGACAACCTCGACGCCGCCAACCGCACCTTCACGTTCAACGACGCCGGCAACGAGACGATCACGCTGTCCGACTCCGGCGGCGCCGACGGCATGATGACGATCGACTCGAACATCGGCGGCGAATCGGTCACCTTCACGGTGCCGACGACGAGCCTGACGATTTCGGCCACCTCCGGCACCGATAGCCTCACCGTGACCGGCAGCGACGCGGCCCTGGCCGCCAGCGTGACCGCCACGACGAGCGGCTCCATCACCGTCAACGGCGGCGGCCTGAACAACACGGCCGGCACGGCCGCGATCTCGCTGACCTCGACGACCGGCGGCATCGACATCTCCGGGTCCGGCGTCCAGTCGAACAGCACCGTGAGCCTGACCGCGACGGCCGGCGCGATCACGACCGGCGGCGCGGCCACCGACGTCGTGGCGACCGACCTGACCGCCTCCGCCGCCACGGGCATCGACCTCGACACGAACGTGAACACCATCGTCGCGACGACGACGGGCGCGGGCAGCATCCTGCTCGACGAGGCGAACGCCGTGACGCTGACGAACGTGACGGCCGCGAACGGCAAGATCGCGGTGACGGCCGGCGGCACGATCACGGTCACGAGCGTCGTCTCGACGACGGACACCGACGCGAACGACATCGAGATTACCGCGACGGCCGGGAACATTCTTCTCCGTACCGTGAACGCGGGTACGACGTCCGGCGACGTGACGATCGCCGCGACGGTCGGGTCCGTGCTCGACGTGAATTTCCCGGCGGGACCCGCGGTCAACTTGATTACGGGCGACGTGGTCACCCTCTCGGCCGGCGGCGAAATCGGCCAGCCGACGGTGGGTAAGGGCTTCATCAATACGACGGCCAATTCGTGGGTACTCACCGCGAACGACGTTTCGGCCATCGCCGCGAAGGGCATTTGGGTCGTCGACTCCGATTCCGTAACCGTCACGTCGGCATTGACGACCGACGGCATCGTCTTCTTGAATGCCGCGAACAACATGCTCGTCACGTTTGCGAAATCTCAAGGTGCGACCCGAGATGTCCGCCTCAATTCGACGGTGTCGGGGAATATCACCCTCGTCGACGTGATCGCCGGACGTAACGCGATTATCACGGCCACGAACGGCGGCATCCTCGACGATAACGTCAACACGACGATCGCGTCGGCGGTTGGATCGATCACTCTCACCGCCAACGCCGGCGCCATCGGGGCGCTCGGGGCGACCGGCCAGATCGACACGTCGGCCGGGAGCATCACGGCCTCGTCCGCAAACGGGATTTGGATCACGGAAACGGACGCGGTGACGATCACTTCCGCGACGACGACGAACGGCGACATCGAGATTCAATCCGGCGGCACGATGACCGCCACGACCGCGACGGCCGGCGGGGCCGGGAAGAACGTCCGCCTGACCACGACCGCCGGCGACATCGCCCTTTCCCTCGCGACGGCGGCCGGCGACGGCGTGCTGCTCCAGGCGGCCGGCGCCATCACCGACGGCAACGGCGCCGCGAACAATGTCGACGCGACGAACCTCATCACGGTTTCCTCGACCGGCACGGCGCTCGACACGACGATCGCGAACTTGTCGTCCAGCAACACGACCTCCGGCAGCGTGACGATCGCGAACACCGGCAACCTGACCATCGCGACCGTCGGACCGATCTTCGGCGTCACGCAGTCCGGCGTCTCGAACACCGGCGGGGCGGTCGTCGTTTCGACCGGCAAGGCCGGCTCGGACGCGCTGCTCACGGTGAACGCGAACGTCTCGGCCAGCGGCAACGTCACGCTCTCGTCCGACCAGGACTTCGCCCACAACGCGACGTTCTCGATCGCGTCCTCGGGCGGCACGGTGAGCATCAACGCCGACGTCGCCGCCGACGCGGACGCCACCGGCGCGACGGTCACGATCGGCGGAACGATCTCGGCCGCGACGACGACCATCACGACCGGCGCGGACTCCGACACGGTGACGATCTCGGGCGCCATCGACGGCACGGCCGCCAGCGTCCTCACCGGCGACGCGGCCGATTCGATCACTGTCAACACGACCGGCACCGCCCCGCTGACGCTCGACGGGCAGAACGCCGGCGACACCTATACAGTCAACGTCGGCACGCTCAACGCCCAAGTGAACGTGGCTGACACCGGCGCGGGCGGCACCGACACGCTGAACGTGAACGGCACCGCCGCCGCCGACACCTTCGAGGTGAACACGGCCGCGGGCGGCGACGCCACGGTCGAAGTGAACGGCGACCAGGTCGTCACCTACACGAAGTCGCTCGAGGTGCTGAACCTCGACGGCCTCGCCCTCGGCGACACCTACAACATCTTCTTCGCCCAGCCGGCGGCCACGTCGTTCCTGCCGGCGCTCGTCAACATCGTCGACACCGGCGCCTCCGCCGGCGACGTGGCGAACCTCTCCGGCACCGACAACGCCGACATTCTCGACGTGAACTTCTCGGCCACGCGGACGACGAAGTCCGCCGCCGAGACGGTGACGTACCTGAACGGCAACCTCGAGACGCTGAACGTCTTCTCAAAGGCCGCGAGCGACGTGGTGCTGGCGAAGGCCGTGACGAAGGCGGGCGGCGGGCCGGTCGTGAACCTGGACGGCGGCACGCCGACGGCGCCGACGACGCTGCCGGGCGACATCCTCGTGCTGGACGTGACGGGGATGGTCGGGCTGAGCACGGCGGACATCAAGACGCCAGCGGGCAGCATCCCGTCCACGTCGCACAACAATCTGACGTGGGTCGAGTTCGAGACCATTCCGGTCCCGATCGGCCTCGGCGGCACGTTCGATTTCGGCACGGGCACGTCGCCGACGCAGCCCGCGCCGTACGCGGTGCCGCCGGCCGTCGCCGCCGTCGCGCCGTACTGGCGCAGCGTGGTCGGCACGAACCTCTACGCCGGGTTCTTCGGCTGGAACCTGGCCGCGAACAGCTACGACCGCGGGGCCAACTCGCCGAACCCGACGAAGACGGCGTTCCAGAACCTGCTGCGGGACGGCAACTGGTTCGGGCCGATCAACGTGGCGCGCACGTTCAGCGTGGCGGCCGTCGCGGCGGGCGACTACCAGGTGAGCGTGACGATCGGCGACACGGCGGTGGTGATGGACAGCGTGTTCGTGACGATCGAGGGGCTGGCGACGCCGATCGCGGTGCCGACGGCGTTCCAGAACCAGTTCGTGACGGTGACGGGGATCGGCTCGGACGCGAACGCCGACGGCAAGATCGGCATCACGTTCGTGGACAAGGCGGGCACGCACAGCTACTGGCACGTGAACGCGGTGGACGTGCGGCCGGTCGGTCTGGTGTCGCCGGTGACCATCACCCGCGCCGACGGGATGGCGACGGCGCTGACGGCGGACGGGCTGACGAAGACGACGTACTTCGCCGAGGGGTTCTTCCCGAACGCGATCGTGACGGCGACGGCGACGAACGGTTCGATCGCGAGCGTCGACGTCGATCCGTTCCTCGTCGGCGTGCAGGTGACGGCGGACGCGAACGGCAAGGCGACCTTCCAGTTGCTGCACCCGACCGGCAACGGCGACGTGACGCTGGCGGCGACGGCGGCGGTGGTGGGCGACGCGCGGGGCACGTTCACGCAGACATTCACCCTCTCCGCGGCCCAAAAGATCGACTTCGGCAGCCCGACCACGCCGGTCGAAGCGGGCTATCTCGGCTTCACCAACACGCTGTACGCCGGTTCGGCGACGAACGGCCTCGGCTGGTTGAATCCGGTCCAGATCGGCGACCGCGGCGCGGCGGTGGCGGGCAGCACGCCGCTGTTCCGGGACTTCGTGTTCAACCTCCAAGGGGCCGCCAACAAGGGCGACTTCAACATCGACCTGCCCAGCGCGGCGCCGCAGTTCGTCACGGTTTACCTCGGCGATCTCGGCACGGCGCGCGACCGGATGCAGGTTGAAGTCTTCAACGGCGCGACCTTCTCGGTGGCCGCCACGGAGATCGCTTCGACGAAGGTGAACAGCCTGACCTTCGCGGTGACGCCCTACGACATCGGCGGCGGGAACTTCCAGACGCGGCTGCGGTTCAGCGACCTCGGCGGCACGCAGAACGGCTGGAGCGTGCTGGGCCTGGAATACCGCGCGGCGCAGGGCGCGCTGGTCGCGACGCCGACGGCGGCCGTGGCCGGCGACGGCACGACCGTGACGAACTACGCGCTCACCGGCGGGCCGGCTGGCGGCCTCGTCACGCTGTCGTCGAAGTTCGGCGCCATCCAGGGCACCGACGCCTCGACGCTCTACGACGGCTTCCAGGTGCTGCTGGACGGTTCCGGGGTCGGGGCGTTCGCGATCAAGTCGCCGGTCGTGGCGGCCGGGTCGCTGGCGTCGGCGGTCGGCCTCGTGACCGTCACCGGTTCGCACGCCGGCGGCTTCACGCAGCAGTACGCCGGCGCGAAGGTCAGCTACGACTTCGGCACGGCCTCGTCTCCCGTCGCCGGGGGCTTCACGTTCCTCGCGGGAACGCAGATCGCGACCGCGCAGAACGGCGTCGGCTTCGCCGCCGTCGCCGGCGCGTTCGACCGCGCCCCCGCCTCGTTCCCGGCCGTGAACGCCACCGCCAATCCCGATTTGTTCCGCGACGGCGTGACCGGCGCCGGCGCCGGCACGTTCCGCGTCCTCGTCCAGGCCGGGGCGACCGCCGTGCCCGTGCGCGTCTACGCCTACGACGCGAACAGCACGCTCGGCAACCTCACCGTCACCGGCGAGGGCGGTGCGACGCAAACCTTGCCGACCAGCCTCACCGTGCCGGCGGTCTTCAACATCGTCGCGAGCGACGCCAACAACGACGGCTTCCTCGACATCTCGATCGCCGGGTTCTCCACCTGGGTGATGAACGGCATCGAAGTCGGCTAAGACGTCCCCGCGAGTCTCGCACCGGCGGCGGGCTTCGGCCCGCCGCTTTTTCTTTCGTAGAACGATCCGCAACGGAGGCGGCGATGGCGGAACGCGCGACGGCGATCGTGGGGGGCGGCGTGGTCGGCGTCGCATGCGCGTACGAACTCGCCCGCGCCGGCCGGCGCGTGACACTGGTCGAACAAGGCACCGTCGGCGGGGCCTGCTCGCACGGGAACTGCGGCTACGTCTGCCCGAGCCACGTCCTGCCGCACGCGGGGCCGGGCGCGATCTGGAG
>CAYVRB010000060.1:21505-24825 GCA_964453375.1 uncultured Alcaligenaceae bacterium | reverse complement strand
GAATCGTCGCCGATGGTGGACGCGCGCCTGCCGGACGGTTCGCGCGTGAACGCCGTGCTGCCGCCGCTGACGCCCGACGCGCCCACGCTCTCCATCCGCCGCTTCGGCGCCGGGCTGACGGCCGAAGAACTCGTCAAACGCAACAGCGTGCCGGCCCCGGTGCTCAAGTTCCTCCAGCAGTGCGTCGCGGGCAAAGTGAACATCGTCGTCTCGGGCGGCACCGGCGCCGGCAAGACCACGCTGCTCAACGTCCTCTCCAGTTCGATCCCGGCGGGCGAACGCGTCGTGACGATCGAAGACACCGCCGAACTGAAGCTCCAGCAGCCGCACGTCGTGCGCATGGAATCGCGGAACTCCAACCTCGAAGGCAAGGGCGGCGTCGGCACGCGAGACCTGCTCCGCAACAGCCTGCGGATGCGGCCGGACCGGATCATCGTCGGCGAATGCCGCGGGGCGGAAGTCATCGACATGCTCCAGGCGATGAACACCGGCCACGAAGGCTCGCTGACGACGGTGCACGCCAACGACACGCGCGACGCGCTGAAGCGGTTGGAGATGATGCTCGGCCTCGCGGGCTTCGAAGTCCCGGTGCCGGTGATGCGGGCCTACATCGCGTCGGCCGTGCAACTCATCGTGCACGTCTCGCGCCTGGCGGGCGGCGAACGGAAGATCACGCGCGTCTCGGAGCTGCGCGGCCTCGGCCGCCGCCGCGGCTACGTCGTCCGCGACCTGTTCTCCTTCGAGCAGCGCGGCGTCGACGAAGGCCGCGCCTACGGCGCCTTCCAGGTCTTCGGCCACAAGCCCGAGAAACTCCTCGCCCAGCTCGAAACCGCCGGCATCCTGGTGCCCAGCGACACCTTCCGCGCCCGCGAATTCGACTCGAACAGCAACATCTTCCTCGAGGACAAGTGATGTTGTCCCCCGAACTGATCCTCGTCGGCATCGTGCTGGCCGTCGTCCTCGGCGTGCTGCTGCTCTACGCCGTCGTCGCCGCCTTCCTGCCCGACCGCGCCGAAGCCGCGAAGGAGCAATCCCTCGCCGACCGCGCGGAGGAAATCCTCCCCCCGCGCACCATCCTCGGCGAGACCGACCGCGCCTTCGCCCGCACCGTCCGCGACGCGCACCTCGGCCTCACGACGGACGCCGCCATCCTCTGGATGGTCCTCGTCGGCGCACTTTGCGCCACGCTCGCCTTCGTCGCCTCCGCCGACTGGCTGCCGACCGTCGCCGGCTTCCTCTTCGGCATGGCGCTCACGTACCTGTACTTCGTGATCTCGCAGGATCGCCGCCGCCGGGCGATCCAGGAACAACTGCCCGACGGCTGCTTCCAGTTGGCGCGCGGCCTCCGCGCCGGCCTCGCCCTCCCCGGCGCGCTTCGGCAATCGGCCGAGTTCACCCCCACCCCGCTCGGGTGCATCTTCGAGTCCTGCGGCAAGAACATCGCCCTCGGCCTCGCGGCCCCGGCGGTCATGAACCGCGCCGCCGCCGACATCCGCCTCACCGACTTCGACCAGTTCGCCGCCGCCGTCTCGCTCAACGCCGAGACCGGCGGCGACCTGCCCACGCTGCTCGAACGCCTCGGCGCGAACATTCGCGAACGGAACCACTACCGCGGCTTCTTCCGCTCGGTCACGGCGCTCGCCCGAATCTCCGCGCTGTTCATCGCCGCCGCCGCCCCGGTCGCCGCGCTGATCTACTTCCTGTTCCACCCCGACCTGTTCCTCCCGTTCGCGACCTCGGCCCTGGGCATCACCATGATCGCCGCCGCCGTCGTCCTCGAACTCGTCGGTCTGCTCTGGATCTTCTGGCTGCTCCGCCGCCGCGACGATTACTAACCGAACCACCCACGGCTTGCGACCATGGACCCGAACTCCGCACTGATCCTGATCGGCGTCGTCACGGCGCTCATCGTCTTCCTCGGCCTCGCGCTCGTCGGCCTGCGCGACGGACGCGAGGACACGAGCGAGGAACCGGCGCGCCCGCTGTTCGGCCCCGCCAACGGCGCGCTCGCCGGCCTGCTGCCTTCCACCGAGTCCGGCCGCGCGTCCATCCAGCAAGACCTCTGGATGGCCGGCTACCACCAGCCGGCGGCCCTGAACAATTTCCTCGTGATCCGCAACCTGTTCACCATCGCGCCGGTCCTGCTCGGCTTCGCCTCCGCCCTTATGGCCAGCGACACCCGCCACGACTTGAACCTCCGCGGCAGCCTCTATCGCGTACCCGAAGGCCTCATTTTCGCCGGCCTTGGCATCGTCTTCGGCATCCTCGGCTTCTCGCTCCCCCGCCTCATCCTCCGCTCCCTGGCGAAGTCCCGCAAGGAACGCCTCGAACGCGGCCTGCCCGTCCTCATCGACGCCCTCGGCATGTGCGTGTCGTCGGGCAACGGCCTCGTCGATTCCCTCGGCCGCGCCGGCGAATCGATCCGCCGAGGACACCCGGACGTCTCGAACGAGGTGCGCATCGTGACGCGCCAGGCCGAGCTTCGCAGCCTCGACCATGCCCTGATGCAATGGAAGAAGCGCATTCCGCTGCCCGAAGTCGCCGGCCTCGTCTTCCTGCTGTCGTCGTCGGACCGCTACGGCAACGGAGTAGTGCAAGGCCTGCACGAACTCTCCACGAACTATCGCGTCACCGCCCGCCACCGCGCCGAGGCCGCCGCGAACCGCACGAACTTCTATCTGATCTTCCCCACGGTTCTCTGCCTCCTGACCGCCGCTGGCTTGATGCTGATCGGCCCGCCGCTGCACCTCGGCCTGCGGACGATCCCCGAAGTGCAGAAGCACTTCGACGAGGCGTCTGGGCAGAAGAACGACCTGCAAGCGGAGTTCGAGCGGCTGCGAGGCGCCCAACGGAAGGCCGCCGGCCTCGAACCCGCGGGGCCGGAAGCCCCGGCCGTGCCGGAATCGTGATCGACGATCGAATGGGAATCCACGAACCGGGGCCGCGCGGCCCCGGTTTTCATTTATGTCCGAAACCTCATGTTCGTAACTTTGTGGCGTGGTGCCTTTGGGATGTCCATGAGCGACAAACGACAGAGGCTTTTCCCCCTCTCCTCGAAGGGAGAGAATCAGGGCTGTCTTCGACAAACATCTCAATCAGTTTTCGGCCCTGAAAGGGCCGCTCCGTCAGCCCAGGCCGCAGGCCTGGGACCACGGTCATCAAAGGTCTTCGGCCCTGAAAGGGCCGCTCATTGAAGAGGGACGTCCTCGAAATGAACCGTCCTTTCAGGACGGAAATCCCGCACCGGCTCGTCCCCAGGCCTGCGGCCTGGGCTGACGGAGCGGCCCTTTCAGGGCCAAAAACCCTGATAAACCGAATCG
>CAYVRB010000060.1:0-21495 GCA_964453375.1 uncultured Alcaligenaceae bacterium | reverse complement strand
TCAGGGCTGTCTTCGACAAACATCTCAATCAGTTTTCGGCCCTTTCAGGGCCAAAAACCCTGATAAACCGAATCGCAATCACCCACTGAGTTTTTGGTGATCGATTGCCCCTCAAAGAGGGGAGGGGGAAAGACTCTCAGTCGGCCCCGATTCTCGTTTTGAATTGTCACGACTTCGAGAAGACTCGTGACTCCTGTAGAATGACGTCTCCTCGATTCGGAACTGCACCATGCGCGCCTTGGCCTTGATCGTCCTCTTCGCCTCCACGTCCTTCGCCGCCGATCCACTCGTGTCCGGCGTGCCGGTCGGCAAGCGGCCCGGCCCCTACAGCTTCCTCGTCGCCACCGGTGCCCAGCGCGGCCAGCAGACCTGCTACATCTGCGAACAAGCCGCCAAGCCCACCGCCGTCGTCTTCGCGCGCTCGCTCTCCGATCCGCTCGGCAAGCTGCTCGCGGAACTGGACGCCGAAGCGGTCGCCCGAAAAGACAAGGGATTCAAGGTGTGGATGACGCAGCTCGCGGCGACCGCGGACCTGGACGCGCTGGCGAAGTGGGGCCAGAAGCAAGGCCTGAAATCCACGCCGGTCGGGGCGTTCGAGGATGTCGACGGCCCGCCGGCGTACAAGCTGCACAAGGACGCCGACGTGACGGTGCTGCTGTTCGTGAAGGAGAAGGTGGTGGTCAATGCCGCGTTCCGCGCCGGGGAGCTGACCGAAACCGAAGCCGCGCGGATTCGCAAGTCGGTCGGGCGACTTTTCGAGTGAAACCGTCCGGGTTTCGCAAGGCGGAACGGGTGCGGCGGGATTGCCGGGAATGCGGCCGGCGGTCGGACAGTTCCCGCAAAATGCGGCCGTTGCGCAGTTTCGCTTTCCTCTCGAGACCTTAAACTGAACGCAACGAACACCACGCGATCCACCCGCGCAGCTTTCCGCCGGCCCTCGCCGGCGCCGCGAATCGTACCGGCGACGAAGACCGAAGGGATCGGGAAAATCGATTGTCCGATTTTCCCGTCGGCGAGGCCGCGCCCGCCCGCCGTCCGCGCGTACAATTTTCCGGCCGTCGGACGTTCGCGTTCGAACGGCGCGGAGCCGGCCCCGGAAAAGGAATTTCGGGCCGAACCGTGAAGACTGGACCGCCGTGCCCGACCCCCGCTGTCCACCGGGTCGCGGTCCACCGGCGAATCGAAGTTCGATTCGCGACCGTTTTATCGGCTCTGCCGGCGCGTCCCCGTCCCGTCCGGGCGGCCGCGGCGTCAGGGGAGACTCATGGACATGCCGAATTTCGCCCGACGATTCGCGTGGCAGCCCGGCGACCGGTCGACGGAATCGACCGCCGCCGCCCGCGCCGCCTACCCCGCCCCGGCCGGCGAAGAACCGGGACCGGACGGCATCCGCTGGGGCCTGGTGAATCGGATCCGCGCCGAGATCGCCGCCGGCACCTACGACGACGGCGAGAAATGGGCGATGGCCGAACACCGACTCCTCGAACGCGTCGCCCGCGGACGCTGACCGTATACTGTCGGGGAGCGCCTCCCCGGCCGGACCCCACCGACGGCCGGGACCCGCGAGGTTCCCGGCCGTCCGGCGTTTTCGGAGTCTCCCCGTGTCGTTGCCGTCGATCGCGGTGTCGCAATCCCCCGAAGAGCGCTTCCGCGAATATCTCGCCAGCCGGCCGAAACCCCAGCGGTTCACGGAGCAGCAGCGCGAACTCGTCGAATACGTCTTCCGCAAGCATTCCCACTTCGAGGCCGAGCAGCTCGTCGACGAACTCCACCGCGCGGGCAAGCTCGCCAGCCGCGCCACCGTCTACCGCACGCTCGCCAAACTCGTCGACGCCGGATTGCTCCGCAAAGTCGAAATCGGCTCCCGCACCATCTTCGACCACGACTACGGCTACCCCTGGCACGAGCACCTCGTCTGCGATCGCTGCCACGAGATCGTCGAATTCCAGCACCCCGGCATCGACGACGCCCTGAAGGAGATCGCCGCCCGCCACGGCTTCCGCGCCACCGAGCACACGCTCGTCGTTCGCGGCACCTGCGCCGCCTGCCTCGCCTCCGAGCAGGCCGGCCGTCGCCGCCTCGTCATGTGATTCCGCCGTTTCGCGGGCGCGCCCCGCTTCCGTGAACTATGCTGGAAGCGGGGACGGTGCCTCCCGACCGGCGGTTTACGCTCGAATGCAACTTTTCTGCTCCGATTGTCAGGTGGCCTACGCGGGCACGCAGAACTGCCCCAAGTGCGGCCTGCGCCTCATCGCGCCGCAGGAAGCGTTCGTCGACACCGATTTTACCCCGCCGCAAAACGACGATCCGCCGCCCTCCCCCGGCACCTTTCCGGGCCGCGTCCTCGTCGGATCGATCTGCTCGCTCGGCTTTCTCCTCGCCTTTCGCGAAATCGGCCTCGCCATCCTCGGCCCACGCGATCTCGACGTCGCGACCGTCTGCCTCCTGCGCTTCCTCGCGGTCTTCGGCGGTTCGCTGCTCACCGGCGCCGGCCGCGCGAACGGTTCCCAACCCGGCCTCGTCGTCGGCGTGATCGTCGGCGGCCTCCTGACCGCGAACGACGTGATGCTCTCCGGCGGCCCCGAAATGTGGTGGCCGATCGGCCTCGCCGCCGGCTATCCGCTCGTCGCCGGCGCCGGCGGCTGGATCGGCTCGCGCATCTGGCCCGGCCCGATCGATCTCCCCAACGTCGCCGTTCCTTCCGCCGTCACGGCTTCGCGCGCCAGCTTCTATTCCCGCGTCGGAGACGCCGTCGACGCCCGACAAGGCCGCCGCCCCACCGTCTGGCTGCGCGTGCTGTTCGGCTCGCTCGTCGCCTTCGCCGCCATCGTCGCCTCGGATCATATTCGCCTGTACCTCGCCAAAGCCTCCATCGGCCTGTTCAACACCGGCGGTTCCTCCCGCGCCGCCGCCGTCGGCGCCCAACTCGCCGCCATCCTGCTCATGACCGGCGGCATGATCGCCGGCGCGAACACCGGCGCGGGCTTCCGCCACGGCCTCCTCGCCGCCCTGCTCACGTTCGTGAACTTGTTCATCTCCGCCATCGCCCGCGGCCATCCCGTCGATCCGCCCATCGCCGGCCTGTTCGGCTACCTCGACCGACCCTACGGCTCGCTGTTCGATCCCGCCAGCGCCGGCATCGTCGCGCTCGCGGTCTTCCTCCTCGTCACCGCCGGCGCCTGGCTCGGCGGCCAGCTCTTCCCGCCGCTCGCGCCCGTCTGGATGCGCCAGCGCCGCCTCCCGATGCAATCCTGAATCCGAAAAAATCCAGGGTTCTCGACCGACGGCGCGGTCCCGGCCGCGCCGGGGTTCCGTTTCTAGTGGTGTTGGCAATCCCACACACCGGAGCAATCCATGCGATTCCCCGCGAAAATGCTGCTCGCCGCCGGCTTCCTGGCCCTGGCCACCGTCGGCAGCGCCCAGCCGCCCCGTGAAAAGGAACAACCGAAGGAAGGCCGCCCCGGCGCCCGCCCCGAAGGTCGCCCCGGAGAACGTCCCGAAGGCCGACCCGGCGCCGAAGGGCGTCCCGGCGCCGAAGGGCGTCCCGGCGCCGAAGGCCGCGGTCAACCCGGCGGTCCCGGCGGCTTCGCCCGCGGCGGCATGATGCAGCCCGGCCAGGTCCTGCCCCCCTTCCTCGTCGAGATGCTCAAGCTCTCCGAAGACCAGAAGAAGGAACTCGCCAAGCTCCAGAAGGAAACCGAAGAGAAGCTCAACAAGCTGCTGACGGACGACCAGAAGAAGCAGCTCAAGGACATTCGCGAACGCGCCCCGGGCGGCGACCGCGGCCGCCCCGGCGCGGAAGGTCGGCCCGGCGGCGATCGCCCCGGCGAACGGCGCCCCGAAGGCGAACGCCGCCCCGGCGGCGAACGCCCCGCGGGCGAGCGGCCCCCCGAGAAGAAGTAACCACCTCGTTCATTCCCGCGGCGCGGTTCGCCCACCGCGCCGCGTTTCTTTTCCCCCATCATGAAGGTTTGACGATGATCCCGCGTCGATTCGGTGTCGGTGTCGCCGGACTCCTCCTCGCCGCGGCGACCGCTTGCGCGCAGCCCCCCGGCGGAGGATTCGGCGGCGGCTTCGGCGGCCCCCCGGGCGGCCAAGAACGCAAGATCCTCAAGGACTACGACAAGAACAAGGACGGCTGGCTCAACGCCGAGGAACGCAAGGTCGCCCGCGAGGCGATCAAGCGCGACGGCGGCCCCGGAGGCGGACGCCGCGGCGGCGGCTTTGGCCCCCCCGGCGGCTTCGGCGGCCGCGGCGGCGAACCGACCAAGCCCGGCCCCCACGTCGACCCGAAGGACGCGAAGTCCTTCCCCGACGCCAAACTCTACGACCCGAACGTCCTCCGCACCGTCTTCCTCGAATTCGAAAACAAGGACTGGGAGCAGGAACTCGAAGACTTCCACGGCACCGACGTCGACGTGCCCGCGACCGTCACCGTCGACGGCAAGACCTACAAAAACGTCGGCATCCACTTCCGCGGCATGTCCTCCTACATGGGCGTCCGCGCCGGCCAGAAGCGCTCGATGAACCTCGCCGTCGACATGGCCGACGACAAGCAGCGCATCGCCGGCTACAAGACCCTGAACTTCCTCAACAACCACGAGGACGCCACGCAGCTCAGCGCCATCCTCTACTCCCACATCGCCCGGCAGTACCTGCCGGCGCCGAAGGCGAACTTCGTCAAGGTCGTCATCAACGGCGAGAGCTGGGGCGTCTACACCAACCTCCAGCAGTTCAACAAGGAGTTCACCAAGGAGTTCTACGGCAGCGAGAAGGGCGCCCGCTGGAAGGTCCGCGGCAACCCCGGCGCCCAGTCCGGCCTCGAATACACCGGCGACAACGTCGAGGACTACAAGCGCCGCTACACGATCAAGAGCAAGGACGAGAAGAAGGCGTGGGAGGCGCTCATCAAGCTCTGCAAGACGCTGAACACGACGCCGCCGGAACAACTCGAAGCGGCGCTCAAGCCGATGATCGACATCGACGAACTGCTTTGGTTCCTCGCGCTCGACGTGGCGCTCATCAACAACGATGGCTACTGGACCCGCGCCAGCGACTACAGCATCTACCTGGACGAGAAGGGCAAGTTCCACATCATCCCCGGCGACATGAACGAATCGTTCCACCCCGGCGGCATGATGGGCGGCCCCGGCGGCGGTCGCATGTTCGCGATGCCGAAGCCGGGCGAAGTGATGCCGAGCTTCCTCCAGGACATGCTGCAACTCACCGAGGCTCAGAAGAAAGAGCTTGCGACGCTTCAGAAGGAGACGGACGAAAAGCTCGAGAAGCTGCTCAACGAAGACCAGCGGAAGCAACTCAAGGAGATGCGGGATAACGCCAACCGCGGCGGCTTCGGCGGGCCGGGCGGACCGGGCGGCGGCGGCTTCGGTGGGCCTCCCGGCGGCTTCCCCGGCGGTCCTCCCGGCGGCGGCCCGGGCGGTCCGGGCGGAGTTCCCGGCGGTCCTCCCGGCGGATTCCCCGGTGGTCCTCCCGGTGGCGGTGCAGGCGGTCCGGGCGGCGGTCGCGGCGGCCCCGGCGGATTCGGCGGGCCGGGCGGCGGTGGCGGCGTCGAACTCGATCCGCTCGTCGGTCTGACCAGCACGCGGATGCCGCTGCGGAGCAAGATCCTCGCGGTGCCGAAGCTGAAGGAGCAGTACCTGAAGAACGTGAAGACGATCGCCGAAAAGTCGCTCGACTGGAAGACCCTCGGCCCGATCGTCGCCGGCTATCGCGAACTGGTAAGCGAGGAGTTGAAGCTCGACACGCGGAAGCTGGAATCGCACGAAGCGTTCCTGCGCACGACGGCCGACACCGTGGAAGGCACCGCCCGCGGCCGCGAGATGGCCCTGCGGACGTTCGCGGACCAGCGGCGGAAGTATCTGCTGGGCTACGGCGAAAAGAAGTGAATCGACGATTCGTAGTCGTGTTCTTGGCGAGCCGGGGGCGTTAGCCCCCGGTTTCTCGTTTGGACCAAAGAATCCAAAGTCGATGACCTAAGACTCACCTGGTAGAAATCCATTTGATCTTCACGGAGTATCGGAACAAGATCGATCATGGAATCCCGACACGGAGAATTCCCATGACCTTGCGCCGCAGTGCCCTCGCCTGTCTATCAATTTCGATTTGTCTCACCTCGTCGGCCGCACCGATCCCGAACGATGCCGCGACCAAGAATGCGGCCTTGGAAAAATCGTTCTTGTTTCTCGCCCTGCAGGACACCAATTCGGCGCTCTTCGGAGTCCTTCCGATGGCCCGAACGCCCGCGAAGGAACTCGTGCCATTCCTTCGCGGGAAATTGAAGCCGTTACAACTGACCGAGGACCGCGCGATGCAGTTGCTGTCGGACTTGGACAGCGAGGATACGAAAGTCGCGGAAGCGGCCTACGTGGAATTGGGATACTTCGATCTCCGCCTTGCGATGAATCCTCGAAAGGCTTTTGAGATCGTTCCGCAGGGTCTGGCGCGGCAGCGCCTCGCCGCGTGCCTGCTCGACGAACCTCGACTCGACACGTTCGCCTGGTGCAAACTCGATTTTCACGGGTCCGCAAGCCGGAACAAGGACGGCACGGTCCGGTTCGAAACGCTCCTGAGCGTCGAAAACATGCCGGGGAAACCGGCGGGTTTCAAGAGTTATTGCGATGAATGGCAAGGCGGCGGCAAGATGAGCCGGCGCGTGCCGTTCGCCGTCGCCGAGCTCGACCCGCCGATCTGGAAGCGGCTCTCGCGCGCGATCGTGTTATTGGAGCATCTCGGAACTGCCGATGCCAGGAAACTGATCGAGACGATGGCGGACGGGCACCCGGATGCGACGCCGACGATCGCGGCCAAGGCGGCGCTGCGGCGCCTCGACGGACCGCCCCTGAAACCGAACTTCGATACGATCTGGAACGACTTGCTCAAGCACGACGAAACCGCGATCGCCGGCGTGTTGACGATGCTCAAGCATCCGGCGGAGGCCACCACCGCGATCAAAGACCGGATTCGACCCGTCCAACTGACGGAGGAACGCTGTCGGGGATTGGTACTCGCCCTCGGCGACTCCGACGTGAAGAAGTGGCGCGCGGCGTGGGACGAACTCGGCTACCACGATCCTCGTCTCGTCTTCGATTTACCCAAACTGATGGAACTGGTCCCGGAAGGCATCGCTCGGACGCGGCTCGCGGAACAGTTGTGCGACGAAGAACCGGATTCCATGAAAGGCCTTACGCTGGAACTTGGAAAACACGACAACGGCATCAGCTTTTTCAAGTCCGAAAAGTGGAGCCGGCTGGTGGAGGCCGACTGCAAGCGACTCCGAATCGCCGGCTGGGAACGGGCGCGTGCCGCCGTTCGAATCTTGGAGGCGATCGGGACGCCCGAAGCCGCGAACGTGATCGAAGCGATCGCGGCGGGCCATCCGAAGGCGGTGCCCACCGTGACTGCCTTACGCATCTTGGAATTGAAGAAGGTGGAAAGAGCTCCAAAGCAACCGTAGTCGCTCGTGACCGAAAAGGGGACTGTCACCTTTTCTATGGGCCGAATTAATTTAAATCGGCCAATAGAAAAGGTGACAGTCCCCTTTTTTACGCCACCCGCTTGCATGTCGGACGGCGGACGATACCATGCCTCCATCGCTTTCGCCTCCTACCCCGGTGGACCCATGCCCGCTCCGCTCACGGTCGTCATCTTCGGCGCCACCGGCGACCTGACGTTCCGCAAACTGGTGCCGGCGCTCTTCAACCTCGCCCGCCGCGGACGGCTCCCCGAACACGCCAAGATCGTCTGCACCGCGCGCTCGCCGAACACCGACGCCTCGTTCCTCGAGAAGATCGCGCCGAAGGTCAAGGAGATCATGGTCGCCGCCAAGGAGAAATGGGACGACGCCGAGTGGTCCGCCTTCGCCAAGCGCGTGAAGTACGTCGCCGCCGACGGCACGCAGGCCGGCGGCCTCGCGCCGCTCTCCGCCTGGTTCGACGCGAACGAAGGCCCGGACGGCGGCCAGCGCGTCTACTACCTCTCCATCTCGCCCGAGTACTATCCGCCCGTCGTGAAGGCGCTCGGCGAAGCCGGCTTCCAGAAGGAAAAGGGCGGCTTCAAGCGGCTCGTCGTCGAGAAGCCGTTCGGCAAGAACCTCGAATCGGGCAAGAAGCTCAACGACTGCCTCCACGAGCACTTCCAGGAAAACCAGATCTACCGCATCGACCACTACCTCGGCAAGGAGACGGTCCAGAACATCCTGATCTTCCGCTTCGCCAACACGCTCTTCGAGCCGCTCTGGAACTACCAATACATCGACCACGTGCAGATCACTGTCGCCGAGCAGGTGACGGTGAAGGACCGCCTCGACTATTACAACAAGTCGGGCGTGCTGCGGGACATGTTCCAGAACCACCTGCTGCAGGTGATGGCGCTCGTGGCGATGGAGGGGCCGAACAAGTTCGCCGCCGACCAGCTGCGCAACGAGAAGATGAAGGTGCTGGACAGCATCCGCATCCCGGAGCCGGACGAGATCGCGCGGCACGTCGCCGTCGGCCAGTACGCCGGGTATCTCGACGAGCTCGAGAAGGCGACCGGCTCGCGGCAGAGCCGCACGCCGACCTTCGCGGCGCTCAAGCTCTACGTCGACAACTCCCGCTGGAAGAACGTGCCGTTCTTCGTGCGGTCCGGCAAGGGCCTGAAGGCGCGCTACAGCGAGGTGATGATCCAGTTCCGCTGCCCGTCGCACTTGATGTTCCCGCTGCCGAAGGACGAGGTGCTCCAGTGCAACCGGATGACGCTGGTGTTGCAGCCGAACGAGGCGATCCACCTGAATTTCCAGACGAAAGTGCCGGACGTGGACGGCGTGCGCCTGAAGCCGCGGGACCTGAAGTTCAACTACCGCGAGGCGTACGACACCCACGCGCTGCCGGAGGCGTACGAGCGGCTGCTGCTCGACGCGATCCAGGGCGAGGCGTCGCTCTTCATCCGCAGCGACGAGATCGAACGCGCCTGGGCGATCATGGACCCGATCATCGCGGCGACGCAGGAGCACCCCGACCTCGTGCCGGAAACCTACGGCATCGGTTCGCAAGGCCCCGCGTCGGCGGAACGGCTCCTCGCGGACAACGGCAAGACCTGGCAGCCGATCCAATGACACCATGAGTGAAGCTCTTCCCTTGCCTACGCGGCCGATCGTCGGAGTCATCATGGGGTCGCGGTCCGACTGGCCGACGATGGAGGCCGCCGCCGGCCTCCTCGACGACTTCGCCGTCCCCTACGAAGTCGAAGTCGTCTCCGCGCACCGCACGCCCGACAAGCTCTTCGACTACGCCGAGAGCGCCGAGGCGCGCGGCCTGGAGGTGATCGTCGCCGGCGCGGGCGGCGCGGCGCACCTGCCCGGCATGTGCGCGGCGAAGACGATCCTCCCCGTGCTCGGCGTGCCGGTCGAATCGGCGATGCTCCGCGGCGTCGACTCGCTCCTGTCCATCGTGCAGATGCCCGGCGGCATCCCGGTCGGCACGCTCGCGATCGGCAAGAGCGGCGCGAAGAACGCCGCCCTCCTCGCCATCGCGATCCTCGCCCGCAAGTATTCGGCCCTGCGCGACAAGCTGAAGGACTACCGCCGCCTCCAGACGCAGGACGTCTTCGACCATCCCGACCCGCGCGTGACTCCGTGAAACTCGGCATCCTCGGCGGCGGGCAACTCGGCCGCATGATCGCCCTCGCGGCGCATCCCCTCGGCGTCCGCTGCACCGCGTACGACCCCGCGCCCGACCCGTGCGCCGGCCAGGTCTGCGACGCGATCCGCGGCGAGTTCGACGACTTCCAGGCGCTCTATCACCTCGTGCGGACGTCCGACGTCGTCACTTACGAATTCGAGAATGTGCCGGTCGAGACGGCGCGCTGGCTGGCGGAGCGCGTGCCGGTGTTCCCGCCGCCGCGGGCGCTCGAGGTCTCGCAGGATCGGTTCGTCGAGAAATCCTATTTTCAAAGCCTCGGCATCCCGACGCCGCCGTTCGCCGCCATCGACTCGCGCGCCGATTTCGATCGGGCGATCGCCGCGATCGGCCTGCCCGCCGTGCTGAAGACGCGGCGCTACGGCTACGACGGCAAGGGTCAGGCGGTGCTGCGGACGCCGACGGACGCCGAGGCGGCGTGGACCGCGCTCGGCGGGCGATCGTTGATCCTCGAAGGATTCGTCCCGTTTCGGCGGGAAGTATCCACTATCGCGGCGCGCGGCCGCGACGGATCGATCGTGGTCTATCCGCTGACCGAGAACGAACATCGCGACGGAATGCTGCACCGGTCGATCGCGCCGACGGCGCCGCTGCCGGACGTCGAATCGCATCACCGGCGCGTCCTCGAAGACCTCGACTACGTCGGCGTGCTGGCGATCGAGTGGTTCGACGTCGATGGCCGCGCGGTGGCGAACGAGATGGCGCCGCGCGTGCACAATTCCGGCCACTGGACCATCGACGGCGCCGTGACGGGTCAATTTGAAAATCACGTCCGCGCCGTCTGCGGCCATGCGCTCGGTTCGCCTGCGGCGAAGGGCCACGCGGGGATGCTCAACTGGATCGGGACGCATCCGCCGTTCGAGGCGGTGCTGCGGGAGCCGCTGGCGAAGCTGCACTGGTACGGCAAGGAACCGCGGGCGCGGCGGAAGATCGGGCACGTCACGGTGAACGCATCGACGGCGGCGGAGCGCGACGCGGCGATGAAGCGGCTCGCCGCTAAACGGTTACTTCTCGATGAATTGCGCGAATCGCTTCGACTCCACGACGATCTCCTTCGCGTCGGCGTTCGCCTTCGTCGCGAGGCGCATCGCGGCGCCGTCGATGGAATCGATCAATTTCACCGCCTTCTCCGGCGGCATCAGGCACGCGGCCTTCGTCAGCGCGTCGGCCTGCCAGCCGCGCTTCGCCACCACGGTCGCGCGCACGAAGCCGGTCAGGCCGAGGCCGGTCTTCGGATTCAACAGGTGCGAGTAGCGCGTGCCGCCAATCTCGACGAACTGGTACAGGTCGCCGGAGGTGGAGACGGAGGCGTTCGCGAGTCGGACTTGGACCTTCGGCTTGCCGGCGCCGAGCGGTTCGATGTCCACGAGCCAGGCGTCGCGGTCGGGCGGGGCGTCGCCGACCGTGACATCCCCGGCCGCGGCGACGAGTGAGCGAGGACAGCCGTGCTTCCTCAGCACCGCAAGCGCCGCGTCGGCGGCGTAGCCCTTGCCGATGCCGCCGAAATCCAGGCGCATCCCGGCGAGCTTCAAGCGCACCGTCTTCCGCTCGTGGTCGAGTTCGACGTGCTTCCAGCCGACCTTCGCGAGCGCCGCGGTCCGGTCCGCGTCGTCAGGGAGCTTGTTCGCCTTGCGCGCCTCGCGCCAAAGCTTCGAGAGCGGGCCGATCGTCGCGTCGAAGGCGCCGTCGGATTGTTTCGACACGTCGAGCGCGTGGCCGAGCACGGCGGCGAGATCGTCGCTCATCGCGAAGGCCTTCCCCGGCTCGCGGTCGTTTGCGGCGCCGAGCTTCATCGTCTCGCTGGACGATTTATAGTCGCTGAGGACGGCTTCGAGTTCGCGGACGCGCTTGAAGGCGGCCATCGCGGCGGTAATCGCCGCGTCCTTGTCCGGGGCATGGAGCACGATGCGGAACCGCGTGCCCATGTACGGCTCCTCGAACTCGTAGCGATCCGGATCGGCGGCCGGCGATTGGTTCGCCGCCGCGAGACCTGCTATAACGAACGCCAGCGAAACGCTCCGCATCGGGATGCTCCCATGATCCGCCGATTCCAACTCCTCGCGGTCGCGGCCGGCACGTCGCTCGCGGCGCTCACTTCGATTGTACCGGCCCGGGACGACGCCAAGGCGCTCGAGACTCCGGCGCCGGTGAAGGTGCCGGTGAAGGTCGATCTGCCGCCGAAGAACTACGTCGAGGAACTGCCGGGCGGGATCAAGTTCGAGATGGTGTACCTGCCGGGCGGCGAATTCGAGATGGGCAGCGCCGAGGGCGAGGCGGGCCGGAACGCGGACGAAGGCCCGCGCCGCAAGGTGACCGTGAAGCCGATGTGGATCGCCAAGACCGAGACGACGTGGGAAGCGTTCGACCGCTGGGTGAAGAACGAAGCAATCATCGTGTACCCGAAGGACGCGCCGTTCCCGAAGACGGCGGACGCGCTGTCGCGGCCGACGCCGCCGTTCGTGCCGGAAGACTACAACCACGGGCACGACGGCTATCCGGCGATCTGCATGAGCCACCACGCGGCCATGATGTACTGCCACTGGCTGCGACTGACGACGAAGAAGGGCTACCGCCTGCCGACGGAGGCGGAGTGGGAATATGCCTGCCGCGCCGGTTCGGCCGGCCCCTACGGCTGCGACGAGGCCAAACTCGGCGACTTCGCGAACTATCAAGAGAACACCGAGAAGGACGACGAGCGCCCGAAGGGGACGACGACGAAGTGCGGGAGCAAGAAGCCGAACGCCTTCGGCCTGCACGACCTGCACGGCAACGTCGCGGAGTGGGTGCTGGACAAGTACGACGCGGAATTCTACAAGAAGGCGCCCGCCGCGCAGCCGGCGAACGCGCCGACGGACGCGAAGTGGGGCCACATCGTCCGCGGCGGTTCGTTCAAGGATCCGGCCGAGAAGTTGCGGAGCGCCGCGCGGCGCGTCTCGGACCACACCTGGATGCGGAACGACCCGCAATCGCCGCGCAGCATCTGGTGGCTGACGAAGCGCGACGAGATCGGCTTCCGGGTCGCGCTGCCGGTCGAGGAGCAGAAGGACCTCGTCGGCCTGAAGCCGATGGTGGTGAAGAAATCCGAACACGATCCCGTGACCGACGACTGAACCCTCCCGTTTCCACCCTCATCGAATGGAGCTTCTCCCATGGCGGACTCGAATCGCCGCGATTTCCTGAAGGCCGGCGGCGCCGTGGCGCTGGCGGCCGCCGTCCCGGCCGTCCACGCCGCCGGCGACGACAAGATCAAGGTCGGCCTGATCGGCTGCGGCGGCCGCGGCAGCGGCGCCGTCCAGCAGAGCCTGGTGTCGGATCCGTCGATCGTCGTCCACGCCCTCGGGGACGTCTTCGAGCCGAAGGTCACCTACCTCGAAGCCGAAATCAAGAAGAAGTTCAAGGATCGCGTGGACGTCGTGGACCGCACCTTCAGCGGCCTGGACGCCTACAAGAAGGTCGTCGACTCCGGCGTGAACCTCGTGCTGCTGGCGACGCCCCCCGGCTTCCGCCCGATGCACCTCGAATACGCCGTCAACGCCGGCAAGCACGTCTTCTGCGAGAAGCCCGTCGCCGTCGACGCCCCCGGCATCCGCAAGTGCCTCGAACTCGTCGACGTCGCCAAGAAGAAGAACCTCGCCATCGTCGCCGGCACCCAGCGCCGCCACCAGCGCCCGTACCTCGAAGTCGCCAAGCGCATCCAGGACGGCGCCATCGGCGAGATCGTCGGCGGACGCTGCTCCTGGAACGGCAACGGCATCTGGTTCAACAAGCGCAAGGACGGCGAATCCGACATCGAATACCAGCTCCGCAACTGGTACCACTTCCTCTGGGTCTGCGGCGACCACATCGTCGAACAGCACGTCCACAACATCGACGTCATCAACTGGTTCACCGGAGGCCACCCGCTCAAGGCGGTCGGCATGGGCGGCCGCGTCGGCGGTTCCGCGGCGCGGCCCGACGGCGACCCGAACGAAGTCGGCCACATCTTCGACCACTTCGCCGTCGAATTCGAGTACGCCAACGGCGTGAAGATCGCCAGCTACTGCCGCCACTACCCCGGCCCCGAAGACGTGTCCGAACTCGTCGTCGGCACCAAGGGCAGCATCCGCACCGCCGGCGGCGACAACGTCGTCATCAACGGCAAGCGGATGGAGTTCGGCGGCGGCAAGGACCCGTACGTGCAGGAGCACATCGACCTGGTGCAGAGCATCAAGGCCGGCGGCAAGCACCTCAACGAGCTGCAGAACGTGACCGAGAGCACGATGTCCGCGATCATGGGCCGGATGGCGTGCTACTACTCGATCAAGCCGACGCTGACGTGGGAACAGGCGCTGGCGAGCCAGGAGGACACGATGCCGAAGAACCTCGACCTGAAGGCCGAGCATAAGATCGGCCCCGTCCCGCAGCCGGGCAAGTCGAAGTTCGTGTGATCGAATCGCGACGACGGCGCGGCGTTCCTCGCGGACGCCGCGCCGTTTTCTTTTTCGCGAGTCCGGACGACGCGATGGCGAATGCTCCCATAATCCTGATCGCCGTCGGCGTCGTCCTCGCGATCGTGGGGGCCGTCCTCGTCGTGATGTCGTCGCGATCCCGTCCGCTCAAGAAGAAGCGCCGACCCGAACCGCGACGACCTCACCAGGAGATTCGCGAACTCCTCGAACACCGCGGCGATCCGATCCCGGCCCCGACGGTCGTGCTCGTCGTCGGGCTGCTCTGCGTTCTGGCCGGCATCTTGTGGCGCTCACTGCGCTGAGCGAGCCACGGGCGCGTCACTCCTTGAATTCGCCCTTGGAGGGTTTGCCGTCGATCTCGCCGAGGACAGTGCCCTCGAAGTCGGCGACGTTGGCGAGGCCGGGGTCGGTGCCCACGAACTTCGACGCCTTGCCGTCCTTCACATCCACCGGCTTGAGCGTAATCGTCATCGCCGGGACGGGCTTGCCCTTGTCGGCGCCTTCCTTCACTTTCGACGCCTTGATCGACAGCGTGAGTTCCGTGGCGGCGACGGGCAGCGGCACGGCCTGCGCATTGTCGCCGTCGAGCATCAGCACCGTGCACTCCTTCTTGGCGTGATCGACGGTGAACTCGGCGTGCTCCTTGCCGAAATCGAAGACGACGCCGTCGTTCGGCCCGGCGCCGTGGGCGTGCTTGTCGTCCTTCTTCTTCTCGGCGAGCTTCTCCTTCTCCTTGGCGGGGCTTGGGGCGCTCGTGGAATCGCCGCAGCCGGCGGCCGTCAACGCCGCGACCAGCAGGGCCGGGGCCAGCAACTTCGTGGCGGTCATCGCATCAGTCCTTTCGAACGAGGGGAATCGGCGCGGCGTCGGTGCCGCTCGCCGCTCGCAGGAGGTCCACGTCGGACCCCTCGGTGCGGGCCAGCTTCTCGGCGTCCTTTCCCGAGAATTTCCAGAACAGTCCGGGGTGGATCAGGAATTCGCAGAGCGTGGAGGTCAGCAGGCCGCCGAGGATCACGGTGGCGACCGGGTAGAGGATCTCCAGGCCGGGTTTGCGGCCGCCGACCACTAGAGGAATCAATCCGATGCCGGCGGTGAGCGCGGTCATGAGGACGGGGGCGAGCCGCTCCAGGCTGCCGCGCTGAATTGTGTCCTTCGCGAAGGGCCGGCCTTCCTCCTTCATCAGGTGGAAGTAGTGCGTGACGAGCAGGATGCCGTTGCGAACGGCGATGCCGCCGAGGGAGACGAATCCGACGAGGCTCGCGACGGTGAGGGTCTGATTCGTGACGACCAACGCCAACACGCCGCCGATGAACGCGGTGGGGATGGCGTTGAGGATCTGCAGCGTGATGCGCACGGACGGGTAGAGCATGGTGAGAACGAGGAAGACGCCGGCGAGCGAGACGGCGGCGAGGACGGCGATCAGCCGCGTGGCCGAGCGCTGCGCCTCGAACTGCCCGCCGAATTCCACGAAGTACCCCGGCGGCATCGCCACCCGGGCGCGGACGCGCTTCTCGATCTCGCGCACGGTGCCGTCGAGGTCGCGGCCGGCGACGTTGCAGCGAACCGTCTGCCGGCGGCGGACGTTCTCGCGATTCACGAGGTTCGGGCCGCTCGCCGTCGTTGGGAAATCGGCCACTTCGCGCAGCCGGATCAGCCCGCGGCCGTTCGGCAACTCCAGCCGCAGTTCCCCGAGTTTGTAGGCGTCAGACCGGTACGGTTCCTTCAGCTTCACCACCAGATCGAAGCGACGCTGCCCCTCGAGCACCACCGACACCGCCTCGCCCTTCAGCGCCGTCTGCACGAACTCCGCGACGTAATCCCGGCTGATCTGATGGAACGCGAGGTCGTCCGGCCGCAAGACCACGTGCACCTCGTCCACGCGCTCCTGCGGGTCGAGGATCGGCGGCGTCACGCCCGGCACGCCGGCCACTTCGTCGCGGATCCGACCCGCCAGATCGCGGAGCTTGTCCAGGTCGTCGCCGTACAACTTGATGGCGATCTGCGCGTTCACGCCGGAGAGCATGTGGCTGATGAGGTGCGCGAGGGGCTGCTCGGCCTCCACGTCGACCCCCGGCACGTTCGCGCGCAGGTCCGCCAACAGCGCCTTCAGGAATTCGTCGCGGCGGACGGCGCTGTCGGGGTTCATCGTGAGGATGTATTCGCTGCGATTCACCGGTTCGGCGTGTTCGTCCAGCTCGGCGCGGCCGGTGCGCCGGGCGAAGTGGACGATCGGTCCGGCGGGATTGTCCGGCGTTTTCCGCAACAGCTTGAGCCGCGCATCGATCAGGGCGGACGCTTCGTTGGACGCCTTCAGGGACGATCCGCCGGGAAGGCCGACGTTGATCTGCACGGAGCCTTCGTCGAACTTGGGGAGGAAATCGGCGCCGAGCGTGGTGAGCTTCCAGCCGCACCAGGCCACGACGGCCCACGTCAGCAGCAGCAACGCCGGTGCGAACCTCATGCTGAAGCGGATGAGGAAGCCCGCGCCCCATTTCAGGATGCGGAGCAAGGCTCCGTCGCCGTGGCCGCGCGCGGACGCGGCGCGGCCGAGCAGGTAGTACGACAGCACCGGCGTGACCGTGAGCGACACGGCGAGCGACGCGAGGATGGAGACGATGTACGCGATGCCGAGCGGGACGAAGAGCCGGCCTTCGACGCCGGAGAGGGCGAAGAGCGGCAGGAACGCCAGCACCACCACCGCTGTACCGAACACGATCGCCGAGCGGATTTCGCGACTGGCCTCGTACACCACCACGAGCGCCGGCTTCGGCGCCGTGCTCGCCGCGTTCTCGCCCAGCCGCCGGTGGATGTTCTCGACATCCACGATGGCGTCGTCCACCAACTCGCCCATCGCGACGGCGATGCCGCCGAGTGTCATCACGTTGATGGACAATTCCGTGCCGGTGAGCAGCCCGATCAGCCGGAACACCAGCGCCGTGACGACGAGCGAGAGCGGGATCGCCGTCAGCGTCACGAACGTCGTGCGGACGTTCAGCAGAAACAGGAACAACACGACGACGACGAGCGCCGCGCCGAGGACGAGCGCCTCCTCGACGTAATACACGCCGCGATCGATGAAGCTCTTGAGCTGGAAGAGATTCGTGTTGATGGCCATGTCGGCGGGCAGACCGACCTCGATGTCGCGCAGCGCGGCCTTGACTTGGTCCGTCAGGGCGCGGGTGTCGGCGTGCGGCTGCTTGACGATCGTCAGCACGACGCCCGCCTCGCCGTCGATGCTCGAATCGCCGCGCTTCGGCGCCGGCCCCTCGGCGACGTCCGCCACGTGGCCGAGCAACACCGCCCGGTCCGGGTTCTCCTTCACCACGACCTTGCGCAGGTCCGCCAACACCTTTTCCGGTTCAGGGCCGAGCCGTCCAATGACGCGCACCGGCCGTTCGCCCTGGCCTTCCTCCAGGAAGCCGCCGCTGGCGTTCCGGTTGTTCGCCTGGATCGCCGCCTCCACGTCGCGCAGCGTCACGCGGTATTCTTCGAGCCGGGCCGGATCGATCAGCACCTGGTACTGCTTCCGGTCGCCGCCCATGACGATGACCTCGGCGATGCCGGCGAGGCGCAGCAGCCGCGGACGGACGAGCCAATCGACGGCGGTGCGCAGGTCCATGCGGTTCTGGAGCGCCGTCTTCCCGGCGCGCGACGGGGCGTTCGGCGTCCACGAGACGCCGACGTGCATGATCTGGCCCATGATCGAGGCTGGCGGCGTCATCTGCGGGCGCACGTCCCGCGGCAGCGCCACCGTCGCCATCCGTTCGGCCACCACCTGCCGGGCGTACCGCACCTCCGTCCGCCAACCGAACTCCACGTAGATGACGTTCATCCCCTGGCTCGACTGGCTGCGCACCGCTTCCACGCCCGACGCCCCCAGCAGCGCCGTCTCGATCGGCTGCGTGACGAGCGATTCGATCTCCTCCGGCGACAGACCCGGACACTCGGTGAGGATCACCACGCGCGGCCGATCCAAGTCGGGGAAGACGTCGATCGGCAGCGCCGTCGTCAGGTAGCCGCCGTACGCGAGCACGACCAGGCAGCCCGCCAGGACGAGCGCGCGGTGCGTCAGCGCGAAGCGGATGACGGAGTTCAACACGGCGTCACTTCCCTTCGTCTTCGTTCTTGTGGAGGCTGCCGTCCGCGTGGACGTGGTACCCCTTCGGCACGCCGCTCGCGCCGCCCGCCTTCACCATCCGGTTCAATTGCCCCGCGGCCGCCTGCGCCACGAAGCTGCCGGGCGGCGGGGTCCCGTCGTTCGCGATCACCGCGCGGTCCCGATCCTGCACCAGCACGCGCACCGCGATCCGTTCAAACGTGTTCACGTTTTGCGCGAAGACGAACGACTCCGGCCCGTCCCGCGCCACCGCGTCCGCCGGCAGCACGAAGACGTTCTTCAACTCCTCGACCCGCACCTGGAGCCGCACGCGCTGGCCGGGGCGGAAACGCCACAGCGTCTGCTCGCGCCCGTCGTGCTTCACCACGCGATACTGGTTCTCGAGCGGGATGCGCACCGAAAACGTGCGCGTCGCCGGGTCGATCGTGTTCGCCAGATGGCGGATCTGGAAGGTCTGGTTCACCGCGCCCCAGCCCGACGCCGGGTCCTCCTGGAAATCCACTTCGACCGGCCATCGCTCCTGCACCGAACGTTCGAGGAACGGCGTTTCGTCCCGGAACGCCCGGCCCTCCACGTCCAGCACGCGGTGGTTCGCCAGCAGGCAGAGCGTCTGCCCCGATTGCACCTGCTGGCCGAGGTCCACCTTCAATTCCTGCATTTCGTAGGTCGGCTGCGCGCCGTCCTTCGATCCGATCTCGACCGATCGCTCCGGCGCCGCCACCGTCAACTCCGCGACGAACTCGCCCTTCACCACGCGATCCAGCGTCTCCTTCGAGAATCCGCGGAGTTGCAATTCCTGTCGGTAGGCCTTCACGGCGATCTCCAGCCGCGCGATCTGGTTGTCCACCTCGATGACGCGCGTGCCCGCGACGGCGCCGGACGACGCGTCCAACAGCTTCCGCTGCGCCTCCGCGAGCTTGATGTCCTGCACCGCCTTGAAGAGTTCCGCCTGAGTCTGGTGCAGCGAATCACCGAGCAGCTTGAGCGTGAAGAGCGGCGTGCCCGGCGCGAGCGACTCGCCCGGCACGCGCAGGATCTTCGCCACCACGCCCGCCGCCGGCGCCACCACGTTCCGATCGCTGATCCCCTGCCGGTCCGCCACCATCCCCGGCACCGCGATCGTCTTCCAAAACGATTGCGGCTTCAGCGCCTTCGACACCAATCCCAGGTTCGCCTGCGCCTGCTCGTTCACGATGATCTTCGACGGCGCGGCCGCCGGCGGCTCCATTTCCTCCCCGCGCTCGGCGCTCGACGGCGCCGTCAACAATGGCAACCACCGAGCGCGCAAGGAATAGCCGGCCGCGATCGCGACCCCCACCAAAGCGAACGCGACGACCGGCTTCGGTATACGAGCGGAACTCATGACAGCCTCCGCGCCGCGGCGCGACGGATCGACGAATCGAGTGGAGCAGTGATCGGGAGTGGAGACGAACGCGCGAACGCGCGGCGGCCGTCGGCTAGAGCAGCAGCGCGAGGTGACGAACGAAGAGTGGACAGGCCGATTCGATCAACGGCGGCGCCGGACCGCGGCAGGACGCGGGGAAAGCCGGGCCTTCAATTGGAGATTGGATTCCCGATGCCGCGAAGAGCGTGGGAACGGCGACCGACTCATCGCCAGATCCCGGTGCTTCGCCCGGAGCGAGATCGACCGACGGTACGTAGATCGCATCGTCGTCGTGCGAAACGTCGGTGTCGTGCGGGAGTTCGAACGGCGAGTGGAGGTGCGGCCGCGCATCATGGTTGTGGGGCGAATCCACGTGTGCGTGGGCGAACCCCGCCAACTGTCCGAAGAGCAGGCCGGGAACCACGAGCAGCGCCGGCATGATCCGCACCATCTCCCGTCACTGTACCGCACCCGAGAAGGGGTGACAAGCGCCCCATGAAGCCCAAACGAATGGTCGCCACTTGAAATCGCCGAAACTTCTACGGCACTCTTCACAGAAATGCTTGGAAATGCTAGGGGCCGGCGCCTTCCGGCACCGGCCCGCATTGACATTCACGAACGAGGGCGACGGGACTCGAACCCGCAACCACCGGATCGACAGTCCGGCGACGAGTGGCAAGAATGGCCTTAAAAACAAGGCGAAAACGAGCGACACGCCATCCGCTTACACTGATTCTTACACTGACTCGCCCGAACTCGCCGACGTACTAGGCCGATGGGATACGCTCCCGCCCAATGTCCGGGCCGCCATCCTCGCATTGGTCGGACCGGGCGAGACGCTGAAGCGGAAGGCGGCATGATCCCAACCAGTAGGCAAGCGCAAAACGCCGTCCCAACCGTCCCACGGCGTCCCAACCTTGTCATTTCCGCTTGATTTCAAGGCGATATTATGGGACGGCGATTCGGGACTGTCGCCGTCCCACGCCGCCCCGCTCCGTCCCAACGCCGTCCCACGCCTCTGGCCCCACCATCGCCCCACCGTATCCGCATCGGCCATAATCGCGGCATCGCCCCACCGAGGACCGCCGATGCCCGCCCGCCCCATACGCCCCGCCCGCCCCGCTCCCCGCACACCGGCTCAACGGCAACAAGCGGAGAAGGCTCTCGCCGCGCTCGCCGTCGCCACTCTCCGCGCCAACTACGCCAAGCAAGGCCGCACGCCCACGGCCAACGAAGAGAAGCAAGCCATCATCGACGCCCGGCGATCGCGTGATGCGAAGGCCGCGAGTAAGCAACTGCACGCCCGCGACGAGGCCAACGGCATCCCGCACCATCGCCGTCTGCGCTGACCACCCACGGCATCCGGGGCAACCAGCAACCGGCAACCCGGCGAACGGGAAGCAAGGATACCTGAACACTGGCGGACGGGATACCGGCAGACGGGGAGACGGGAGAGCGAGGGGAAACCGGAAGGCGAAGGGGGACGCGAAGGGGCGAGGGTTGAGGCGGACGTGTAATTATGGCCACCCCATAGGGGGGGGGGTTAATGAAGGCCGGCCCTCAACAGCAAGACAGCCCCCCGCCCCGGCGCAGATTTTTCGAGATACCCGCAAAAAGGATTCCGGGAACCCCCTGGTTTCCGGGCCTACCGGAGCGCGGCACGCGGAAACCCCTAGATTTCAAGCGTATTTGTAGGCTGGAAACGGCGAACGGGGACACTCTGGAGAGGTGATGCGATGAACACGCGATTCGAGATGCCCGATGGGCTTGGCGAGCAAGGCCGCTGGCTGTGGGACTTGTACACGACGGAGAACGGCGACTGGATGCGCGGCACGGATGGCGTGCTGTTGG
>CAYVRB010000059.1:0-25130 GCA_964453375.1 uncultured Alcaligenaceae bacterium | reverse complement strand
GAATGTCCCGCGCGTCGGGTCAGGTGTGGCTCCGCGCGCATTTTTCCAAACCTTGTCGATGGTGGTTCCTGGCCATGTCCCGCAGCAATCGAAAACGCGATTGCCGAACCCGAGAGGATGCCAAGTGCGTCGTCCCGGCGGGAACACCGGACTGGATCACCGCTGAACTCATCGAAGCGACGATTCGCGTCTGGCAACCGTACTACCAAGCTACCCTCACGCCCGACGACGCCCTTATAATGATCCTTGACGTGGGTCGGTTATTCGAGGCGCTTTCGTCGAGGTCTCCACCATGAAACAATTCGCGGCACTGGCACGGGTGAGCAGCCGGGAACAGGAACGCGAGGGCTTCAGCCTGGAAGTGCAGGAGGAAGCCCTCAAGCGTTATGCGACCCAGGCGGGCGGCGAAATCGTCAAGTTCTTCAAGATTGCCGAAACCGCCAGCAAGGGCGAACAACGCAAGACCTTCCGCGAACTGCTCGCCTACGCCAAGAAGAACGCCTTCGCTCTGGACGGGCTTCTCTTCTACAAGGTGGACCGCGCTTCGCGGAACCTCTTCGATTACGTCGAACTGGAACGGCTGGAGTCGGAGTACAACCTGCCGTTCATCTCGATCTCGCAGCCGACGGAAAACACGCCCGCCGGGCGGATGATGCGGCGGACGCTCGCCAACATGGCGAGCTTCTACACCGAACAAATGTCAGTAGATGTCCGCGAGGGGATCGCTCGTCGTGTGAAGGAGGGCTGGTTCTGCGGACCCGCTCCCTACGGCTATCGCAACATCCGCAAGGATGGCCGTGGCGTCATCGAACTCGATCCCCAGGAATCCGCCAACGTCAAACGCATCTTTCATCTCTATGCCTACGAGAACATGACGCTCGACGGCGTGGTGGCCAAGATCAACGCCGAAGGCCGGGTCTACCGCCCGTCGCAGCCGAAGTTTCCTCGAAGCTCCATCCACACGATTCTGAAAGACCGGGCCTACATCGGCGAAGTCCATCACAAGGGCCAATGGTATCCGGGCAAGCACGAGCCGCTCGTTGACCGTGTGACCTGGAACCGGGTGCAGGCCCTTCTCGGCGGGCACGTCCATCACGCCACCACGCTGACCTACGCGGGACAGTTCATGACCTGCGGTCATTGCGGCCATCCCATCACCGGCGAATTGGTCAAGAAGAAGAGGAAGGATGGCGGCGTCAACGAACACGTTTACTACCGCTGCGCTCGGTACGCGAAGAACGACCATCCCCGCATTCGAGTGAAGGAAGCGGACATCGAAGCCCAGGTGCTGGCGATCTTCGACAAGATGAAGGTCGAGGACGAATCCGTCCGCGATTGGTTCCGCATGGTGCTGGCGTCGCAGACCCGTGATGCCCAGGCCGACAGCCGTGCTCAACGGACCGAACTGACCCGTCAGGAGACACACATCATCCAGCAGCAGGATCGGCTGCTCAACATGCGTCTGGCCGACGACATCGACCAGGAAGTCTTCGCCAAGAAGCATACCGAGCTACGCGACCGGCTGGCGTCCATCAAGCTGCAACTGGAAGTGCTCGACCGCTCCCACGACGAAACCGCCGAGTTGGCGGCAAAAGTGTTTGAACTCTCGCAAACCCTGAAGGAGCAATGGCTTACCGCCGATTACACCACGAAGCGGCGTTTGCTCGAAATTGTGTGTTTGAACTGCCGCCTCGACGGCGTAACCCTTTGCCCAGAAATGAGGAAGCCCTTCGACGTACTCGTCGAAGGGCGGTTTCTAAAAACAAGCGGAGAGGGAGGGATTCGAAGCTAACTTTGCCGCGTTTGCAACGCATCGCCCATACGCTGATTTTTCGTTGTATTTCCAGTCACCACAGCGTCTTCTGCCGAGACCACACTTCGCTCGCATTGTACTCGCCGGGACCTCGCGTTGGCGATGCTGTCCCCAATTTGTCCCCAAAAATGCGGAGGGTGGACTGGCCCGTTTTCGCCGTTTACCCTATTCACGCTCTTGCCACGGCCCGGGTGCGACCCAGTTCCGATTGAAGTTCACGCCCGTCGCAACGGCACCTGCCACTGGAGTCAAAAACGGCACAAGCGCATCGACGACGACCTGGAGTGAGGTCGGCACGTCGCTCAGTTTCGTCCGCTTGAGGAACCCCTGCCACTGGGTTTGCTTGGCCGCGTCGCTTCCGAACGCCTTGGTGAGCGCGGTGGGCTGAGACTGCATCCCGGTTTCGCGGTTCTCGAAGGTTCGGCGGAGTGCGGTCGCGAGCGTCGGCCCGTCGAAGTCGAACTGACGGGAGAGAAGCCACAGGTCGTAGAAGTCTTTCATCCGACTGTTCAGCAGGCCGAGCTTGGTCATCGCCTCGAACTTCTCGGCGACCACGGTCTCGCGGGGATAGCCGAGGAGTTTCGGCGCGGCGAAGTCGAGGAGCACGGGATAGTCGGTCTTCATCGCGGCGGGCGTGACCACGTCGCCGAAGCCGACATCGATCTGCATCGCCACCCGCGCGTTCTGAAGCGTGACCAAGAACGTGACCCGTACGCCCGAGTAGTCCGCGTCCTCCTTGATCGCTTCACCGGCCACACTCGCGACATCAAAGACGAGTCCGTCCGGTTCCACCGCTTGCCCGCAGACTTCGCGCATCAGGTTCGCCACCGCCTCCACTTCGTTGTCCGTGCGGCCGAGGAGGTCGATGTCCCTCGTCGGGCGTGTGACCGGCGCTCCCCACGCCGTGAACATGAGCGCCCCTTTCAGCACGAACTTGTCGGCGGAGTGCGACCGGGAGAGCCGGTAGAGGAACCGCTCCATCGCGAAGTACTGGAGCACTTCCTGGAACGGGCGGGCGGTCTCCTTCGCCTTGTTGGTCAGCCGCTGGCGAACGGAGGCGGGCAGGTTCTTATTCACAGCAGCGCCTCCAGGTAGGGCCTCGCGACCTTGGCGACGCGGCAGACCGCCGCGTATCGCAGGATCGCGTCGGCATCGACCCGGCCCTGGGCCTTGTACAGGCGGACGGCCTCGAGCGCGGTATCGAGGCCGACCTCGTTCCGGTGCTTGAAGCAGTCGGCGATGGTCTTCTCGCGGCTGTAGACCTTCACCTGGACGCCGTCCATTTTGTGCGTCTCGATGCCGGCCCCGTACGGACCGGGGCTAAGCCGCACGACCCGGACGGGGGGGTACGTAAGCCGCGGCGGCTCGCTGTTCCGCGGCACGCCGAGCCAGACCTCGTGCGGCACCTGGGTGGTCATGTCGTGGAACGCCAGGGCGGAGATGAGGTAGACGACCCCGTGCGGGATCTTCGCCGCGACGGTGAGGAGATCGGGGTTTGCCGACGGCTCCGCGTCGGTGAGGCGGTAGAGGCCACGGGCGAGGGTTTCGAGCTGGCCCGCGTCGCGCATGGCGTAGAGGGTCCGCCGGTGGATGCCCGCCCGGACGACGTCGGCCATCCGCAGGACGCCTCCGTGCTTGCGGAACACGGCCCGGGCCTTCCGCTCTCGCCGACCGTCGAGATTGGCCGTTTTCGCAGCCATGTCCAAAACCCCTCCAATAAATGATATCTGGCGGTATTTTGGACCATTCCCGTCACCCTTGTCAACGGGGATTACAGTCGCGGGTCCGGGAGCAGCCCCTCGTTCCGCACGCGCGTGAGTTCCGCGTGGCTGACGATCCATTCGCTCGCCGGCCCCCGTCCGCACTTCTTTTTCTCCGCGCGGACGCGGCCGAGTCGGCACCACTCCCGCACCGTGAACTCGGCCCGGCCGAGGATCGTCGCAACCTCGGCAGTGGAGTACCACTCCTTGTCCGTCCGCTGCTCGACGAGTGCGGCGAGGAGCGTTTCGATTCGCTGCAAGCGGACGTGCAGTTCGTCATTCGCCGGATTCATGGTGGTCCCCCACTCTCTCCGCCCGCGGGCGGTGGGTTGGCGGTTGCGTCGCGAGACGTCATTCCATTTCGGGAATGTCGAGGTCGAACAGGCCGCGCTCGATGGCGTCGCCGAACACCACCCAGCCGTCCACCGGCTTCCGCCCGAAGAGTTCGAGGTACGGGCCGGGGCTGACTCGCTCGATGATCTTGCGGAGCCGCTCCGGCTTTCCACTGTGCCGCCCACGGGCGAGTTCCAGCCAGCTCCGCTGCGTCTTGTCGCGAAACGGTGTGCGGCCGCGGACGCCAAGCAGAAGCAACTCGTGGGCGAGCCGCCAGTAGTTGCCGCACCCGATGAGCGGCTTCACCCAGACGAAGCAACTCTTGTAGGCAAAGCCCCAGGCCTCGATGACGGAGAAGGCGTCATTCAGAAACGCGGCCGTCGTCCAAAGGTGGAGGTGGGCTCGCGGGGCGGCAAGTTGCGAAACGGGCAAACCGCAGATGTCGTGCAGAGTCATCGTCTGGTAGTGGTTCTCGGCGGCCCCGCGCGCCGCGGTGTTCCCGTAGCTCCACGGCGGGTCGGCGTAGACGGTGCCGAATGTCATGCCGCGGAGGAGGAGCGCCTCCAGGTTCCGCGTCACGCTCCCGCTGTACTGGTCTTCTGGCGCGACAGCACCCATCCCCGCCCCCGGCTCACAATCGGGCCAGAGGGAGGAGGTCGGCGAAGGTCGTCGCTTCTCGCCAGAGGATCTCATAGCCCTGCCCGCTCCCAGTCCACTGCCAGTTGGTCTCGTACCGCTCGATGCTCTCCGCGAAGGAAAGCAGGCCGAGGATTTCCAGTCGCCGCCTGAGTCGATCCGGCGCGGCGTTCGTACGGACGCGCGAGCGAAACCGTGTGGCCGAGTCTCCACCCGCGCCGCCGCCTTCCTGCCAAGTTGTGACTTCGCTCGCGAGCGACACGATCATTCCCCCGCTGGCGGGCCAGCGGTCTTGCCGCAGATTGAATCCCGGAGGGCCTTCAGGCGCTCGGCGATGGCCGAATCGACGCTGCGGGGTGGCCGCTTGACCGGCAGTGGCTTGTTCGTGAGCGGGGCGTCTCGGAGTCGTTCCGTCCGCCTGTTACTTTCCACTGTGATGCAAGAGGGGTGTTCCGCCGGGAGCGGGGTTTCGTCTCTCGCCTCGTACTCCGGTTTGGTGATCGGGTGCTCGCACTCGATCTCGACCCACTTCCCGGCGTACTGCGTGAGGCCACCGTCGGTGCGGGAGCGGACGAGGCCGCGGAGCGGGTGGGCGCTGAGGGCGAGGATCTGGTTCTTCGTCAGTTCGGCTTGGAACGATTCGCCCACCGTTGCGAGGGCCGGCTCGAATTCGCCCCGCGGGTACGCCCGCCGCAGCGAAAAAGCGGCGTCATCGTTCTCGTCGAACCCGGGGTAGATCGGCTGCGTGTAGGAGAGCGTGGGTACGCGAACCACCCCGCTGTAGTCCACCATGTGGTTCAGCGCGGCGAGCGAACTCGCCTCGAAGTTCATCTTGAACGTGGTCGACCCCTCGACCACGCTCGCGATATCCCAGTGGGCGGTGCGGAGCTGGTCCACGGACTGGTGGGAGAGGATGATGTGGACGCCGAGCGAGCGGGCCATCTCCAGGATGATCTTGGTGTGCTGGTCCAGAACCTGTTGGGACTCATCTACGATCAGGTAGACCGGTACCGTCTTCCGTGTTCGGCCGACAATTTTGGCCGCTTGGACCTGACCAAACAATAAGTGCCGAGCGATGCTCCTTGCGGTCAGTTCTTCCTCCATAGACGGCAGGCAGAAGTAGAGAATTTCGGGCCGGGAGAGCGGGTCCTTCAGGTCAATGGCATCCCGCAGCACTTCGGGCCTCGCAGCCGGCCGGGACGACGCGCTCACATTCAGCGCAGCGACCGTGGCGAGTTGGCGGAGGATCATCCTGAGGTGCCGAGCGCCGTCCATGTCGGTGTTCGTCGCGATGTAACTCCCCCGCTCTTCGGCGTACCGCGAGAAGTCCTCGAAGGAGCGGATGTCGTCGAACTTGTCGAAGAACGCGGTGATCGTCTCAAGGTGACCCGCGGTGAAGTAGCCCGCGCCGTATTCGTTGCCGTGGTCGAGACCCACCGAGACGAGAAGGCTCTGCGCACTGGCGTTTAGCGTCCGCTCGCGGTCGAACGACTGGGCGAGCGGGTTGAAGGCGTAACTCGCACAGCCCGGCTCGATGGTGAACCAGCGGAACGGCAGTCCCGCGCGCTCGGCCTCGATGAACGTGCCCCAGAAAAGCGACCGGTCCCCTTTCAGGTCGATGACGACGACCGAGGCATCTCCCCGGGCGATGAGTTGGAAGATGATCGGCGCAAGACACAAGGCGGTCTTCCCCGTCCCACTCCCGCCGATGGTGTGCCCGTGCATGTTCAGAAGCGACCGCTGGAGCAGCCACGGCGTGCCGTCCTTCACGGTGCGGCCGATGTAGAGGTGGGGCCCCCTAAGGCCGTTCAGTAACCGCTCGACTTTGGCATCCCACGGCGTGGGCGGTCGGCGTTCGTCGTAGAGCCGGTTGAGCGTGGATTGCACGCTCGGCGGATGAACCACAGCGGGGAATGCACGCGATGCGACAATCATCTCTGGTTCCTCACGAAAGAAGTTGCAGGCGAAAGAATCGAGAGACCTGGGCGGAGTCACGCGGCAGGTCCGTGAACAGCCGGTGCTTCGTAGCGGTGGTAGTAGTGCGGCAGTGCGATCGCCCCGAGCGTGAAGACCAGGGCGTAGATCAGGGCTGGCGGGAACAGCACGAGGATCGCCGCGCTCGAAATGAATCGCTCGGCGATCGTCTCGGCGTTCCCGTCCGTCGTCTCGGTCGAGGTCGTCCGCGGTTGCCCGTCGGGGGTGGGAAAACTCGCAGGGCCGTTCCCGAACCCGGCATGCCAACCGCCAAACGGAGGCAGGTTCTCTCCCGCGCGCAGACGCGCGCCCGGCATCGCTCCACCCAAAGGTTCTGCGACGATGTCCTTTTCGGAGTTGGGAACAAGGTCGGCCCGTCTCGTCGAGGAGAGGAGCGCGTTCGTGGCTGCCGAAAACACGAGCCCGGTGAGGACGAGCCGCACGGACAAGGGCCGAAGCCATTTCGCGTTCATCCGGTGCGCGAGCGGGTGACTCGTGTTGGGGTAGGTCAGGAAGACGACCAGCGCGTCAAAGGCGAGCCTCAAGTTCGCGCCCGTGTGCCGTGGCGGCCGGAGCGTGTTCAGCGCGAAGTTCGTCCCGACGATCCCCCCGATGAAAAACGCGAGACACCAAAGCCGCACTGTGGTGAGGCCATCGGACTTGAAGGTCAGGAATTCCGTCGGGTCGGTCCACGGTGAGCCCTGCGGTGGCCTGACGAGGAGCGTAACGAAGAGGCCGTAGCCGAGGCCGGTCACGAGGCCGAAGACGAGCGCGCTGCCTGTGTGCGACTTTTGGACATCTCTTTCCTGCCCTGGCCGATCCAGGCTTCGGTCGGGGTTCGCCCGCATCCAGGCCACGTACTCGACGACAACGACTGATGCGTATCCGCCCGTGAGTGTGAACGCGAGCAGGAGTGCGGCCCGCTGTGGTATCGCCTGACCAAAGGCCGCGAGCGCGAGCGAAACAACGAGGCCGACGGCGGCGATGGCGAGATCGCGGGCCGGGGTCTTCAGTGTCAGCGTCTGGTACGCGGCCGCGAGCGGTTGATAGAGGTTTCCCAGGATCGAGACAATCGCGATGACGATGAAGAGCGTGCCGAAGAACTCGATCCCGCCCGCGTCCCTCGCCCGCGTGGACCGGGCGGTGAGGTAGAGGAGGCCGATTCCGACCAGTGCGAGAAGGACGAGCAGCGGAAGTTTTTGCAGGAGGTCTTCGAGCCGCATCCACTTCGCAAGAGCGACTGCGGCGAGAACGGCGGCGATGACGAGCGTGACGGAGACGGTGAGTCCCAGCGAGTGTGCGGCGAGGAAGTACACTCCGACTTGAAGCGGCAGCAGCACCAGCGCGTGGGCGGCGAAGAGTCGAAGCACATGCCGTCTCGCGTCGGTAAGTTCCGGTCCGGCGCGGTAGAGCGGATTCGTGGCGCGGAAGTCGGACGGCTCGATTTCGGATTCGACGAGCGCGGTCGTCCGGCGTGCGGTCCACTGGCGAGACATCGGGCTACCTCCGGTGAATGAGGAAGAGGGATTCGAGTTCGGGGTGAGCCTCGACGGACACGGCGACATTGAGGAGCGGCGTCCGGGCGAACGCCGCTTCGAGGTGCGCCCGTTTGCCGTCGGTGGCGGTGAGCACACAGACGGTGAGTCCGCCGTCCAGGACGAGCCGTCGAAGTGCCGGTCGGTCGGACTCCATCAGCCGGCCGATGCGGCGTCGGACCTTTTGCACGAGCCGAGAACTGAGCTTGTCGTGATCGACGACGTAGAGGCCGAGGCGGAATGGATCGACGGTCGCGTCGATGAAGAAATTCTTCGCCGACTGTCCCGGCTCGCACAGCTCCGGGAACTGAAATCGAAACTCCTCCTCGGTGATGACTCCGCAACCGTGCCGCGTGGAGGCAAGCAGCACGGAGTAATGTTCGAGGAGGGACTGCACGCCGAGCGGGGCGGCGGACCGGCGGACACCCAGTGCTGAGGTGGCGCGGCTTCCAAGGAGGAAGTACGAGTCGTGCTCGGTGAGCGGGTGGCGGACAAGCCAGTCCCGCTCCACGAGCCGCGCGAGAAATTTTCGAACGGCGTCCGGAGTAAGGTGAGAAGCAATTCGCTCGCGGGCGACACTCGGGGTTGTGAGCCAGTGCCGGTAGACTTCGTCGATGATCCGTTGCTCGCGCTCGGGGAGGTCTGTGTATTCTTCGGCGGCGGTCATTTGGTGGTTCCTCCGGGGACGGTCCACATCTCGTATGGCAAGCCGCGCTCGGAGCAGTCGTGGTGAATGTCGCGGAGACGCTCGCCGTTTGAGGCGGCGTACGACGCGCCCGCGAATTCGATCGCGAGTGCCGGCATCGAGGACGAATCCACGACGCAGGCATCGACCACCTTCTCCCCGTGCCCGCGAACTTCGGCGATCACGTCTTCCGCCACCCACGCGGCAGCGAGCAGCGGGTGGTGGAACGCATAGTGGGCGAAGGTCATCCCAAAGCCGATGTGGTGGGCGATGGCCGAGGTCGAGCGGAGCGGGCTCTGGATTGTGCGGCCGTAGCGGTTCGCAGCCGATGCGGTCGCGGTGTAGAACACGGTCTGCCGCGTTGAGATCGCTTCCCAACGCTTTGTGAGTTGCCACGCCAGTGTGCCGAACTCCGGTTCCGGCATGCCCGGCGTCCAGTGGTAGAACAATTCCACCCGTTGTGTGGCCTGCACCGGGAGCGAGTACCGCGCGAGGAGACCCGCCTCGCGAAGTTGCCAGAGTCGTCGGCCCATGTTGTCACGGCCGGCGTCCGTGTCCGGCCACCAGCACGAGAGTGCCGGTTCCGACAGCACGGGCACCTTGTGGAGCACCGCGAGAAGAATCGCCCGGTCGCGTTCGGTGATGGAGAATGCCTTCTTCATTCGGGTGGCTCTTGGAATTTCCTGGGGCGTCCCGGGCCGCGTTTGGCCTGCTCTGTTGAGTCCGCGGTGCCGTTCGGACTCGGGCCGCCAAGTTGTGGAGGTGACGGTGCGGAATCAGTCGATGTCACGGGGACCACGTTCCCGGCGAGTGCGCGAAGTGCCTGCGCGGCCTGTTCATCGCTCAGGCCCGAGGAACCTCCTCCCGCGGCGAGGGCGTCATGCACCCCGGCGAGGAGGGACTCGGCCGCCTTTCGGCGGAGGTAGGACCAAAGCCAGTTCATAACGTCCTCGGGGTCAGTGGTTGGTGAGTATGGGTTTCAAGAGTTCACGGACGCGCGGGGCGATTGCGTACGGCGTCCCCCGCTCCCGGGCGTCTTTCGCGCGGAGAATCTCGCGGTTCGCTTCGGCGATGAGCCTGCGATATTCGGCCGCAAGCCGGAGGAGGTGATCGCGCCGCTCGTCCGCTGCGGTCGCGAGTTGGGCGTGCCCCTGGGCCTTTGCCCGCTGCCACTCCAGCCACTCGAAGTCGGAACTGCTCTCGTTCTCGGCCACGAGCTTTCGGAGTTCGGCCGCACGTAGGTTGTGGCCGCGGCAGTCCTTCAGTCGTCGCGGGGCCTCTTCCTCGATGTCGTTCACCACGGCCCACGACTTGTGAAGGTCTGCCTCGGCCCGCTCGATGTCGGTGGGGGAGAGCTGGTAGAACAGGGTGCTGAGAAGCAAAGCGACGACGAGCAGAACGGACACGGCTGGGACCACCACCGTTCGGTGCTTCCAAGCAAGTGTGCGGGCGTATTGGAGCCACTCGGGTGAGTCGGCTCGGTGTTGACAACAGTCGCTCATGAGACGCGCTCCTCGGGGTGCGTGGGGACGTAGCGGTCCGGGCCAGCCGCGGGAGCGGTCGGACGACGGACGCTGGTTGCAATGAAGCGGCAGTTAGGGTTCAGGGGGCGAACGCTGCGGCAGTTTTCGTCGAGGCGGTCATTGCCCCAACTCAAACCGTGGCTAAGTTTATGGCCGATGCAATCGCCGCATCAATAGCTGTGACGATGCGTTTTTTGCACGGCGATTGCGAGAGGTGCATCCCCGATGGGCGACAAGCAGCCGAAGCGGTTCCCCTTCTCGTTTGAAGACATCAACCGTCTGATCGAGATGCTCGACCAACTTGACAGGGGCGTCATCGCGGAGAAGGTGCGGTTGGAGCCGATCCGCGATCCGTCTTATGTGTCCAAGCAGAAAGCCGCGCTGGTGGATCTGTTGAACGACCCCGTGCTGGAAGAGGGGGGAGCGGAGGGAAAGCAACTCACAACGCGAGCGAAGGAGTTTCTGAAAGCGGTCCGTCAGGCCAAAGAGGTCGTCGCGGCGGCGCTGGTTCCGGAGCGGTTCGGGTCTACACGGCTCCGCCTCGGCTCGATTCCGAGCGTCCTCGCCTCGTTCATGCCGTATGTGTTCGGGGAACTCGCCGAGAGCGATTATTTCGGACACCATTCGCACGTGGCGATCCACACCGAGAGTGGCACCGCCAGGGAACTCTTCGACAGGCTGGACAAGGGGTTGCTCGACATGGTCATCACCTACCCGCTCCGCGACGACAAGCTGGGTACGCGGCCGGACAAGAAAACTGAAAAGCGGAAGGGCACGAGGGAATGGCACCCGGTGCAGATGGAGTCGTGGGTTGGGTCGGGCGACATCCACGAGTTCGCCCTGTTTCAGGGCCGCCCGGTGGGTCTGATCTACCACAAGTCAAATACGGCGATGGCGGACTTGGCTGCCGCGAGCAGAGCCTTCTCGTTTAAGCCGCTGGCGAGGATGATTGTGTTCCTCACCAGTGATCCGAACCAGCCGGCGTTCGAGGCGGAGATCGAATCGCATCTCCCGCAGCCTGAGACGGCAGACGGCACGAGAGTCTACCTGCAAACGTTCAGTCAGATCCGGTCCGCACTACGGAGCGGAGGCGAGGCTCTTCGGAAGAAGGCGGTCGGAGTCGGTGCGGAACCGGACCGGGACGAGGGGCTGGAGTTCTTGAACTTTCAACTTCTTGAACAGCGATGTGAGAAAGGTTCCTCCGTTCGGCGGGCGGTCGCGCGCCTCGCGGAACTCAGTACGCAACAGTTCTACGCATACCGGAAATCCGCTGAGAGCCGGCCGGTAGTCAGGCTGCCTTACTTCCGGGACTTCGCCGCGGCGGTCATGGTCGCGGGTGAGAAGTACCAAACTCCACATACTTACCTTTCGTAACCAGTCGCGACGGTCGTCGTCAGCCACATGGGAGCAGCGTCATGATCACGGTCGTTCGTCGTCCGGTCATCGGTGTCATCGGTTCCGGAGCGGAGGAACACTCAATTCCGGCTGCGGCGGTGGGCGAACTGCTGGCGAAACTCGGCGTCCACCTCCTCACTGGAGGCGGGCGTGGCGTGATGGCCTCCGTCAGCCGTGCATTTTCCGAAACCCTTGGCCGCGAGGGGCTGGTGATCGGCATCTTGCCGTGCCGCGAGGACGACCCCGCCCGGCCGAAGCACGGATACCCGAATCCCTGGGTGGAGATCGCGATTCCGACGCACCTTCCGCTCAGCGGTGAGCGGGGCACAGACCCGATGTCGCGGAACCACATCAACGTGCTCGCGTCCGACATGTTGATCGCGCTTCCAGGCGGTCCCGGGACCGTGAGCGAGGCGGAACTCGCAGTTCGCTACGCAAAACCGATCGCCGCTTTTCTGACGTCGGCCGACCAACTCCCGGGCCTCCCCGCCGCGATTCCCGTTTTGGGGACGATTTCGGAAGTCGAAGGGTTCTTGCGAACCACTCTCGGGGCGCGTTGCCGCACGACGGAATCGGACGCGTGAAGCCGAGGCGATGAACACAGGAGGGGCGACCTAAAAAACCTCCTGCGGGACAGCGCGCCTGAGTCGTCACGTGGTCAATAGTCCTTGCGGTGGCTTGCACTGTCATTAAGGCTGTTTCCGCTTCCGGGGCGCACGATCGGACGGCCGCCGCGTAAGGTGGAAGCCGAACGCGATCATCGTCATCGTTCGGTACAGTTCGCTGACCTCTTCCGCTTCCTCACCGGTCAGGAGACGGGTGTAGAAGTCGCCGCCCGCCTGCCAGATCAGGATCATGTCCCAGTCTTGGACTCCACATTCGACCAGCGCGGTGCCGTCCTCGGTCCAGTAGGTCGCCGAGTGGCCTCTGCACGGCCGATCGCCGATCGGGTACAGCCCGAGCAGCGATGCCGCCTGCCACCGCCGCACCAGCCACGTCTGGCCGGGAGCGTAATACCAGCCGCCCACGTCGAGGTTGCCGTGTCGGGCCGAGTGCTCGGCGCGGGTCATCCGGCCGTCTTTGGATTCGAGCTGCTTGAGGCGGTTTACAAACTGCTTCAGTCGTTCGGTCGGGTCCAGTTTCGGCATCGGATCTCTCCTGGCGGAAAACCTGAGCGAAAGTCGCCGGTCCTCCGCCGGGAGCACCCCGGCCGGGGAAAGCGGTGAGCATCTACTGGGCGCTGGTGGAAATGAGCCAAGTCGTGGAAGCCTGACTTGAACGGGGAGAATACCATTTCTCGGCGGGGTGCGGCCTTGCAATGCTCTTGCGTCCCGAAATCGGATCGCAAACTCCCGCCGACAAGTGCGGAACCTTTCCGGCCCGGCACCGTGTGCGTTCGGACACGTCGCGATTTTGACTTGTTGATTTTCCTGAAATCTGCTATTTTCCTGTTTAGGAAATATACTATTTTCAGGAAAATAACTCCGTCGAATTGGAACCCGGTGCCGCCATGACCCGTCTCCCGCTTCCGACCGAAGCCGAACTCCTCACCCGGCTCCGCCGGGGCGACGTCGCCTTCCCGCCGCTCGCCCTCTCCTGGGAACGGTCCTCCGTAAAGGGAATAGACGGCGTACTCCGTGCGAAGTGGCGGAAGAAGTCGCTCCGGTTTGCCGCTGAGTGCAAACGGGTGGTGAACGCGAAGGCGTTGGCCGAGGCCATCGAGACGATCCGGGAAATGGCGCAAGCGGTTAAGCTTCGACCACTGGTGGTGCTCCCCTACCTCGACGACGCCGCGCTCGATCGGCTGGAGGCCGAGGCGGTGAGCGGCATCGACCTGTGCGGGAACGGGGTCGTGATCGTGCCGGACGAAATCTACCTCCGCCGCACCGGGAGCCCCAACCGCTTCAAGACCGAGGGGGTGATCAAGAACGTCTACCGGGGGAGTAGCTCGGTCGCCGCCCGCCTCTTCCTGTCCGTGCCGAACTTCGACTCCGTGCAAGAGGCGCTCTCGGAACTCGCCCGCCGCGGCGGCGGGGTGACGCTCGCGACGGTCTCCAAGGTGTGCAAGCGGCTAGAAGAAGACCTCATCGTCGAGCGGAAGCGGGGCGGCGTCACCACGCTCCGGCTCGTCCAGCCGGAGAAACTCCTCGACCGACTCGCCGCGAACTACGTTGCCCCGAAAGTGACGGCGCGGGTCGCAGGGAAACTCCGCGGGGTCGAGCCCTCGGGGTTCCGAACGCTGCTCCGCAAATGGGCCGACAGACCGGAGAACCGGGTGGCGGTCACCGGGTCGAGTTCGGTCGGCGCGTACGCGGTGATGGCCCGGGACGGGGCCGAGGAGTTCTACTGTTCCGACGTGACCGGCCTGCTCCGCTTTCTCGGGGACCGGTTCCAGCCGGCCGAGCGGTTTTCGTCCGTGGTGCTTCTTGAGACCGGGGACGAGGAGGTATACTTTGACCGGCGTGAGGATTTGACGGCCTCGCCGGTGCAGACCTTCCTGGAACTCTCAAGCGGCGACAAGCGGGACCAAGAGACCGCGGCGCAAGTACGGCGGGTCGTCATGAGCGGCGTCTTGCCGCGGCCGGCGAAATAGTCGTCGGGAGAAAAACCTCACGGATGATCGCGTCCGGTTCGAGATGCCGGACCCACGGAAGGGAGACGAATGGACCCGCTAAGAACCTGCCTGCTCGACCTCCTCTACGAACTCCGGAACGAGAACGTCCCGCTGACCGTCGGCGGCGGCTTCGGCCTCTTTCTGAAGCGGATGCATCTCGTGGACCGCCGGGAGCGAACGCTCTTTGCCGAACTCCCCGAGCCGCGGGCGACGAACGACATCGACGTGTTCCTCCGGGCCGACCTGCTCACCGACCGGGCGCGGACCGAGGCGCTGGTCGGGGCAATTCGACGACTCGGGTACACGCCCGTCGATGAGGCGAAATACCTCCAATGGAAGCGGCCGATCCAAATCGGCGGCGTCACCCAGGAGGTCAAGATCGACGCCCTGGTCGGCCCGCTCGGGGAGAGCCGATCGAAACTCCAGGTTCATTCGCCGCGGGTTCGGCCAAAGGGAAAGAGCGTCGGCTTCCACGCGCACCAGACCGACGAAGCGCTCTATCTCGAAGAACGCCCGATTGCGGTCGATCTTCGCGGGCGGCGTTCCGGGGGAGAGGAATTCTCGGCCACCGTGTATGTGCCGGAAGCCTTCCCGTACCTGCTGATGAAACTGTCCGCGTTCGCCGACCGGAAGGAGGACACGAACAAGGACCTCGGCCGGCACCACGCACTCGACGCCTACACCATTGTCGGCATGATGACCGAACCCGAGTACGAGCGGGCACGGACGCTCGCCGGCGAAAGCCGCACGGACCCGCACTTCGAGCGAGTGTGCGAAGTGGTGGCGGATGATTTCGAAAACCCGACAACGATGGGCATGCTCCGACTCCGGGAGCACAATTTGTTTCGAGATGATTTCCGCACAGGGGAATTCGTCGAGATTCTCCGCGAGATATTCGCAAAACCCTCCGCGCGGTGACTTGACCGGCCGACCTTCTGCAACACACCTCACAGGCTTCCGCACCATTCTGCCGGCACGATCAAGACTTACGTTCGAAACCGGGCCTCGAACCTTGTCCGGCCGACAGTGACCTGACCGGACAGAATAATCGACCGGCCAGACGTCGCACAAAATACTCCAAGAAATTAGGAGTACCGGGCGTGGGCCGAAGCCGGGAATTTCGACAGCCAAAGAACCGGTAGTATTTGCCGCGCTCGACTCATTCTGAGAGGCAACCGGCTCGAAATGAAAATGCATGGAGAGGAGACGTGCGACGCGAGTTGCCGACGGAAAACCCGCCGTGGTAATTTCGACCTGGGATTAGGAAAGTGCAGAAGCCCGGTGTGTGGCCGGACTTCTGCGGAAAACTAAAACAGGAACCTAATCACCCGGCGAAGGATACCTCCTTCGAGGTGTCGCTTCGCCTTTTTGTACTTCTTCTCAACCTTCTTCAAGGCCTCGATCACGTCCGGAATTCTCTCCATGTCGAGCCATTGCTCCTGCTTGCGCGTGTAATAACGGCTCGCCACGAGCATGCGGTATGAATTTCCGAACGGATTTTCCCTAGCGTAGAGAGGGATCCGGACTGGCCCAACTTCCACGACATCCTTGTAGTCCTTCGGTTTGAGGTCGTCCGGATACATTGTCGCCAGAGCCACAGCCGCCACTACCACCTCAACCTTTGGCTTTTCCTTCCATTTCTGATTCATTGAGTGTTTCCACAACTCCTCCTTTCCGTCTGCTGGCGCATCCAGCCCTCCGTCCACAGTCACCGGGACCATCCCGGCGAGAGTCTGCTGACTGTGAAAGCAGGACCTGGAAATTCACCGGAGCGACAACGCGACCTTTCGGCGACGGGACTTCCCGCAGGGAGTGGTCGCAAAGGGAAGCCCGGACGAAATGTCCGGGCTTCGAAAAACCTAATTGGGGAGCGGTCTGCGAGGCAGCTCGCTCGGCGAAAGGACGACCAGTTGCGGAGCACCGCTTTCGTCGATGCACGCAAATACCGGAAGCACGATACGCAGCTCGTGAATCCAGTCCGGCTTGTGGGTCGAGAGTTCGGAATAGTCGCTCAGAATGCGTTCGGTCTCGAAGCCGAATCCGGCAACGAACCCGAATTGGTGATGAGGGACATTCCGAAGCGTCTGCCAGAGTGAACGGAGCAGCGTGTTCAGGACCGACTCGTCTCCCCAGTCCGGGTCGTCCCCATTCGGTCCCACGCCGACGTCCCACGCACCCTGTGTCAGAGCCACCCGCCATCCCGGCACGTGCTGCGGCAATCCGCGAGCACTCTCAGTTACGTCGATCAATTCAACGTCCATCGTCTGTTTCCTATTTCTGGGTTGGTAAACACCTCCTTCGAACCGGCGGACTTCACACTCACCGTCCACGTTCCCCGGAGTGAGGGACGTGGAAGCTAAACCGTGAGAGACCGCGACCTCGGACCTCGGGCGAAAACCTAAACGCTGGCAGTCGTCGATTATTGGAAGGCAGTTCGTGCCGACGACGAGGCACGGCGCACCCGTTGTTTTTGTGACCGTCTCCGGGGTGCCCAAGGAGCATGGGACAAAGGGGCGATGCCCCTTTTCGAAAGTGATTGTAGGCCACCGGCGACTCGCCGCGCGCAGCGGAAATACTTGATTTTCAGGCTTTTTCGAGTCGCGACGTGGAAGCAATGCGAGCCAAACGCGAGTCCAGCATGATCGGGCCGAAAGATTTTTCCAACGACCTTCGGCCACGGGCGTGAAGACGGAGCCGACTCATCGAGTCGGCTCCTGAAGGGTCGTGCGGAACGATTTACTCCTCTCCGCTTCGCTCCGCCGAAAAGTGCATCTCGGCGATTCGCAAGATCTCGTCGAACTCCTCTCCCGCCTCGCAACACCAGTGCATGGCGTCGGTGAGGATGTCGATGAGGTTCGTGCGGTCATCTTCGGAGTCTTGCGGCAGGAGTGCCGCGAATCTCATGGCGTGTTCGTTATTCGTGGTCATGGTCTTCCCCACTCGTTCGATGTTACTCCAGTCGCGTTCAATCTTCTTCGGGCAGCATCAGGGTGAGACACGGCGACAGGTAGTCGTCCGGCCCGCAGACGGCCTTCAGCCGGACCGGCTTAGGGCCCGTCCTGTCGTTCAAGATGAGGACGTCAAAGGTGAGCGTGCTCGTGCCAGAACTCCCCGAGCGGGTTGCGAGGCGGAGCATAGTGAGCACGTCCCACAGGCGCCCGGCCTCGTCCTGGCCTGTCACGCCGGTGGGGATAGAAACGCAGGTCGCCCATGCGGCGGAGGTGAGAGCAACGGGGTAGCGAAACCCCGCCTCCTTCGCCGTCTCGGTCACATCGATGAGCACCCCGTCTTCGAGTGCTTCTTTCCGGGAATACGAGTGAATGAGGATAATGTCTTTGGTAGTCATTTTGATTTCTCCTTGAGTGAAGTCCGGCCGCGATTTTTCTCCGCGCGGCCGGGAAGTTGTTGAAGTGCTCAGGCCGCCCGTTTGATTGCTTGCGGCTGGAGGGCGTGCAGGTAGTCGGTTGCCCGTTGGGCGTAGGCGGCCGCCTGGACGATGGCCTTCTTGTCGTTCCGAAGAACTTGCAGCCACGTCGCGATGTAGTCGGCGTGATCCGGTCGGGGGGTCAGGTTGATCCCGAGGTCGGCGCAGAGAAACGCCGCGCCGAGTTCGGCGACAAGTTCTTCCCGCGCGTAGGTTGCGGGCGTGAAGTCCGCCGCCCTCGGGAACTTCCGCGGGGTCCGCTTCGGGTGCCCGGTCCAGTGGGTGAGTTCGTGGGCGAGCGTCGAGTAGTAGCGGTCGGCTTTCTCGAAGGCTCGAAACGGCGGCATGTAGACCGCGTCTTCGAGCACGCTGTAGTAGGCCCGCCCCACGTCCTCGCGGATGGCGGCACCGGTGTTAGCGAAGAACTCGACGGCGCTCGAGTTCGACTCGTTGTTGAAACCCTCTTCTCCCTCTCTCGTCGTCGGCCGGAACCGCTCGGGGAGGTTCTCGACCTGCTCGGTATTGAAAACCGAGTAGGCTTTGAAGAATGGGACTCGCTTTTCCTCGGGGTCTCTTGCGTCGTCGTCGTCGGTCTTCGTGTAGAGGTAGGCGTAGACGACGAGGGTGGATTTCTCACCCCGTCGGACGTGGCCGCCGAGTTCCTGCGCCTGGCGGAATGTCAGCCAGTGCGGACTATGGTATCCGGCTCGGCTTGCGGCCCGCCAGAGCCAGAGGACGTTGATTCCGCGGTAGGGCTCGCCGTTGTGTCGAAGTGGTCGCGTCGCGTTTTTGTTTCCCGACGCCCACGGCTGGACCCAGGGCCTTATTCCCTGTTCGAGGTCGGCGATGATGGCGCTTGTGATTTCTGCGTAGCAGTCCTTTCGGTTTCCGATGCTCATGGTGTGTTGCTCCAATTCACCCGGCGGAATAGCCGGGCGTGTGTCGTGAACCCCGGTCCCCTCTCCCCGAAAATGTTTCCGGGAGGAGGGGCGGTTCATGCCTCCCCGGTGGCGAACCGCTCCTCCCCCCGGAAACGAGTTCGCACCGAGTCCGCCGCAGACGGACGCTGGCGGGCGGTGGCCGGGGCGGGCGGAGCGGAGCCGAGTCAAGGAGTAAAGGGAGGTACGACCGTACCTTGACGCGGCGGAGTGAAGCGGACAGGTGGGGCCGGGGGCCGTCGCAGACGGGCGAGTCGATACGTGGGAGGCCGGAGAGCGAAGCGGAACGGCCGAGGGGCAGTTGTAAGAGTACCAGACGAGGAGGTCTCGGCTGGAAGACTTCGACGGCCGGTAAGGCCGTCCGTTTCTGGGGCGGGGGAAGCTGGCTTGTCAGGCAGAAACGCGCTCTCGGCGCACGATTTTCACGGACGACTCTCGCGCTAGCCCGCGAACGGAAAAACCGTTTCGACCCGGAGACGGGTTTTCTGAGAGCGTCCCCGAGTGCCTCATTGCAATTGCGTTGCGGCGCTTTACCCGATGTACGGAACGATGTAGCTCCGCCGCGTGGCATCCGAAGAGAGTTCACTCAACAATTTCGGCCTGGTTATCGCCTACGTGCTTCCGGGGTTTACCGCGCTCCAGGGGTTTCCACTGCTTTCGCCTACGGGCGTGACGTGGGGAACCGGCAGCGACCCGAATCCACCGCTCACCGCATTTCTCTCCGGGACCGTGATGGCACTCGCGGCGGGGCTTACCGTGAGCGCCGTGCGTTGGCTCCTCATTGATCGTCTGCACCACTGGACCGGTCTTAAACTGCCGCCTCGGGATTTCGCTCGGCTCGATCGGAGCGTCGCCGCGCTCGAATACCTCGACCTCGTCCACTACCGATATTACAAGTTCTACGCGAACATGGTGGTGGCACTCGTCTGGGTCTACGCGACCCGCGATTACGCGCTGGGGCGACAGGCCTGGCCGTATCTCCCGCTCGTCATCCTCTTCTTCCTCGCCTCACGCGACGCGCTCGCCAAGTTCTACGCGCGCTCCGGCGAACTGCTCGGCCCGGCCGGACGGGTGGTCGTTCCGGATTAGCTCTTCTTCTTCGGCGGGAGAGCGTCATCGGGCATCAAGTCTCGCAGGGACTTGCCGAGTGCGAGCGCCAGTCGCTCGATGTTGATGAGAGAAATGTTGTTCTTCCCTCGCTCCACGCTCGACACGTAGGTCCGGTGAAGCCCCGCCAGTTCGGCGAGCCTTTCCTGCGAGATGCCTGCCTCCTCGCGCACCTCTCGGAGCTGTTTCCCGAACCGGGCCATCACGTCCGACAAGCCGAACTCCCAAAAAAGCGGCCCATTGATCTTGGCGGCCATTCTGGGGACTGCATACTTTAGTACTACAGCATTTAGATCACGGTGATTTAAATGCTGCATCCGCATTCGGAGGAAAGACGATGACGAACGGAACCGGCCGGCACCACGGAACTGGGGCGAGCAAGACGCCCGCAGCGAAAAAGTCGAAGGCCGAAGCGACGCGAGCGAAGCTCAAGCGAAAGAACCTGCTGCCGAAGGCCGCAGCGGTAGAGAAGAAATGAGCGCAGGTCGAAGGATGCGAGTGCCCTTCTGCTCGGAGCCGCGTAGGAGGGCTTCCTCGTTTCCCCGTCGTGCTGGTCGAAACTCTCCCTTCCCCACTCCGGTCAATTCTTCAGCTACGGTTTGAATTCCGTCCGGTAGCGACGAGGCACGGAACTGCGGGACTGAACTCAAGCTGGCCATGTGGTCCCGTCTGACGAATGCTACCTTCCCGCTCTCCCGATCACGGCTCGTCACGAGGCCCGTTCGAGATTGACCTCGGATTGTGACGGCGCGTCCAGAGCACGACTCTTGAAAAGCACCTGCTCCAGCAGCGTTTGAATCTCAGGTTGGTGAAGGCTCCTGTCGTTTCGCATCGGAGTTGCAGCTTGCTTTCGTCCAGCCTCCGCTTCACGGCCGGAGTTTCGCACAAAAGCGGTCGCAAGAACGGCTCTCGCCCGGTCCTCGTCACTGGTCGAAATGTGATGCCAGAGCCCCTTTCGGACGATGCCGACGAAGATCCGCACGCTGTCCCCTGCCACCCGGTTCGCCCGCACGGCGGCGGCTGCGAAGTTCAACCACGCGGCATCGCTCCGCTCGATCCAGCCGGAGCGTGTCGCCTGCTCGTAGAGCTCCCGGAGCCGGGCCGGTTTGCGGATGTCCTCGCTGTGAATGTTTCTCCAATCCGGTTTCTTCTTCCCGCAAGGACCAGCGTCGCCGCCGTCGGCGAGTTTCCGGTTTTTTAGATCCGAAGGAGTTTCCAGTCTTTCAGGAAGGGGTGCAAATTGACGGCAAAAACTCTTCTTTAGGGGTGCAAAGGAGGCGGCGGTGCGACGCCAAGCGATGTCGATGACAAAGTATGCTCCGTCGCGGTTCAGCTTCCGCTGCACCGAGCCGGTGTCCTTCGAAATCCAGCCCATTCGAATCAGTTCGGCACGGGCGGAACGCGCGGCCCGCTCCGAGATCCGGCAGAGGGCACAAATCCAAGAGATCTTGGCCGTCCCCTTTCCTCTCATCGTCCCGTCCGCTCCCAACGACAAGCCGCGGAGGAGGTAGGCGAGGACCGTTTTCACGAGGGCCGGCTTCGTCGAGACCGAGAGAAACCGCAGCACTTGTCGCGGTACCGGCACGAGCCGCCGTGCTCCTCGTCCGCCAAGCAGTGCCGGCGAGTCGCCGTCGAGAAGTGAGCGATCGGCCACGGTGATGGATGATTCGGAGAAGGCGACGAGTCCGGCCTTTTGAAGAAGCGAAAGCTCACGAGACACGGAGGCCCCGGGTTCGAGGCCGATCCGGACGGCGAGTTCCGAACGTTGAAAGCGGCGCTGGGCCTTCTGGCCTCGCCGTCGTGATCGGTCGGCCGCCTCCCGAATTGCGAGCGACTCATGACAAGCGAGGTAGAGCCGCAACGCTCGAAAACTGATCTCGCCCGTGTTGAATGCCGCGAGAGCGGCCAGTAGTTGATTTGCCCGGACAAGCCGGAAGCCATCTTGAACACACACGTTCCCTACTCCTCCCTGTTCGGAGGCGGAAATGAAACTCCGAGGACACAAAGATCCGAAGACGCTCAAAGAGCATCTTGACTAAGTGGAGGGTGGTGAATTAACTTCGCGGGTGTTGAATCACACGAAATCGTTCCGGGCCTCCGCCCGACAAATCAGCCAGCTCGCCAAAGCTGGCTTTTTTGTGCCCTGCTTTCTAGGTTCCGCCAAATACTCTCCTGATTACAGTCAGTTACCAAATCGAGCTTTAACTCGATTAAAGCCCTCTTACACTTCGGTCACGCTTTCTCGCAAGCTGTATTTCGCATCATGGTGATGTGTGAATTTCGGATCTTCGGATGATGTGAAGTTCCGCAACTGCGAACTTCGGAGATGAGGAACTTCGGCAATTCCGAATATCACAACTTCACATTGCATGGAGTTTGCAATATGCGAACTACCGAAGTTCGGAAGATCTGAATGTCTGAAGATCGGAAATGCCGAACTTCGGCTTTTCGAAGCTTGTGAAGTGGTGAGTTTCGTAACTTCTGAAGAAGCGAAGTTGCGATACTCCGAATTTCATCAGCTCTGATTTTCGTAGGTTCCGAGCTTCTGAAGTTATGAACTTCAGATGTTGGACTCGGTTGTGCAGGACTGTGCAGAAATAACATCTAGTGTGCCGAACTGGCAGGTGCTATGCCGAAGCAGTGAATGACTGACGAGAATTGCACTTCGCCATGAAAGCTTTCGCTCTCGCTGATAGCGGCCCCGCGGCCGCAAGACTTCCGGAAGACCGGGACATCATGTCCGTGCCACAGGCGTGTGACTTCCTCAATGTCCATCGCAACACGCTCTACAAGCTCATCAACGAGGGCGAGATCCCGGCGTTTCGTCTCACCACGGGTGGACGCTGGAAGTTTCGCCGCCGCGAGCTGGAGGAATGGTTGGAAGACCGGCAGGCGAGGAGGGCGCGATGAGAAAGCCACTCATTATCAGCGTCGTTAATCACAAGGGCGGATGCCTGAAGACCACGGTCACGGCGAACCTCGGCGCGGCCCTGGCCCGTGCGGGGAAAAAGGTACTCGTGATCGACCTCGACGCCCAGCAGAATCTGACCGCGAGCCTCATCGGACCAGTTTCGATGGAGGAGGGGAGACGCACCCTCTACGACGCCATCCTCGATGAGACCTCGCTCGACGAACTCATCCTGCCAACCCCGACCAAGGGGCTTGATATCGTGCCGGTGACGGAGGATTTCGCCGGGGCGGACTTGAGCCTCGTGAGCGTCGTCGGACGGGAGTCGATTCTGAAGAGTTGCCTCGCGAAGACCAAGGCGCTCGCGGACTACGACCTGGTCTTTCTCGACAACCCTCCGTCCATCTCGCTCGTGGTCATGAACTCGCTCGTCGCCAGTCACTACTTCCTCGTTCCGTGCAGCGCGGAGTACCTGCCGATGGTTGGGCTCCAGCTCCTGTCCGATTCGATCGCGAAGATGTTCAAGCTCGCGCCGAATCTGAAAGCCCTCGGGGTCGTCCTCACTCTTTACTCGCACAACGAGCGAATCTGTCGGCAGGTCGAGGGCCTGCTCCGGACGGAGATCGCGGACAGCGTCTTCGAATCCCGCATCCGGGTGAACACGAAGGCCAAGTCGGCACCGAGCGTTCAGAAGACGATATTCGATTACGAAAAGTCGCCACGGGGGCGGGGGACGGAAGACTTTACCAAGCTGGCGGCGGAAGTGCTCGAACGACTCGCCGTTCGCGAGGAACCCGCACGGAAGGTCGTAAATGGCTAAGGGGCAGGTCACCGACAAGGAACTCGCGACCGGACTAAAGACGTTCGGCGGGTTCGGCGCGCTCGGCGAGTCTGGCAGCCGGCCCCGACGGGAAGATCCGTTTCGGGACACCCGCGCCGAAGCGCCACCGGCGACTCCGCGGATGGAAGTGGTGAAGACCCCTCCGGCCGATGTCCCAGCCCCGGCGGTCGCAATAGCCCCGGTCGAACACACGGCCCCGGCCGAAATAGTGGAACACTCCCCGGTCCGCGCCCCGAGGCCCGAAGTGTCTCGGCGGGCACGGACGGTGAAGAGGGAGGAGTCGAGCCCGGAGCCGGTCTCAAACGGTCACGAGAAGAAGTCGGAACTCTACACCGAGCGAGTCACTGTTCCCCTCGATGCGGAACTCCGCGACGCGGCGGAAGCCCTCGCCAAAGTATTTCAGCGACGGCGAACAGATAAAGGGGAACGGATTACCGCGAACACGGTGATGCGGGTGGCCCTTCGCGTAGTGCTTGACGAATTAGATCCTCGCACAGTCGGCGTCGTGAATACGGAAGAGGAATTCTTCCAAGCGGTTCGTGCCGGTCTCCGTCTGAAAAAGGTATAGTCTGGGGTCGCGCCCTCGGCCGACGAAGGCGATCGGGTCGGCCGACTTGGTCCCCGGAACGACCTACGACCCCAATGCGTTCAGCAAACCACGGTCACGCTTCTCGTCGCCAAACGACTTTTCTTCAGTCGATTTCCTTCGAACGATGACGCTCGTCCGCGGGCAGTCGACCTGCGTGGGGATTGCATTTCGATTTCAGCCGCCGGATTGGGCACCCAGAGCCCGCATTCCTCTTCGCCCCGTGGGTTGCTGCGTGCTAATCCGGGCGTGCTGTGGTTCGTCCACGGCGGGTCGTCAGGAACGACTAACGTTGTTCGTGGCGCTCATCGGATCGGCGATGACACCCGGTAAACTCGGCTACCACCGAGCTAAGGGGATGGGGTCGCACCTCATCACGTCATGCCCGTAGAGCCGGATGCGTCGATAGGCGCTCGTCCGGTTCGACGGAGGCTGGCCGAAGTAATCCCGTCTGAGGGCCTCGCTTCCCTCGTAAGGAAGACGGTCCACGTCGGAGTAATCTCGGTCTTCTATCCGATCGTGTTTCTTTCTTGAGTGAATCGACGGGCGACAGGGGAACACCTCGAAGTATTGTCTTCGAGGCCGTTGTGGGTCAAAGCGGGTGCGTGGCGTCCTTGCCACAAATCCCGTCGCGGGGGTCCGGGGCTACAAGCGGGTGACACCGCTCATGCTCGCTCAACCGCGCTGGCGTGGGGAGTTCCCGTCGTGGCAACACGCGGGACCGGCTTTTACCGAAGTCGGCGTTCGGGCGAAACACCCGACGGCGAATAGCTCAACCACGAGAGGCCGGAAACGGCTTGCCAGTCAGTCCGACCGGGGACGGTGCCGAACCGGGAATAAGCAAATCATCGATGGATAGGGGGACGCTTCGGTGTTCGTGCCCCCGAAATCGACGCGCCTTCTGGCGCGGCGGAAACTGCGACGCCTCGGGAGGGGCGAACGTGCGGTGATTTGCCCGTGGGGAAACCCACTACCAACGTGACCGTTCGGACGGAGACCACGACGAACCTGGGAAGCCCGATCGCGGCCGGGGTCGCGCCCCGGTGCCCGCGCGTGGT
>CAYVRB010000058.1:0-25285 GCA_964453375.1 uncultured Alcaligenaceae bacterium | reverse complement strand
CCGCCAGCCTAACTGTTAGTCGGACTGTCCGTCAAACCGTCAGCACCTCACACGGCTTCATCGAGAGTCGATACAGGGTGCCGTTGTAGCGAGAGGCGATCGGTTCAAACTTGACGCCCCGGCGCTCGAGTTCGACGTGGTGCCAGCCAGTGCGCATTCCGAAATAGTGAATCGCCTCGCCGGCTTTCAAGCGATCCGCGATCGCGTCGGGCGTCGTCAGCGGTACGGGCGTCACCTTTGCGAGCGCCAGCAGGCCGCGATCCACGGTGTCGGACTTCGTGTACGCGAGCGCGAGGTTCAGGTCCGCGAGGCTCTCGACGGCAATCTCCTTGCGGTAGTGCCAGAGGCGGACAAACTCGAACGGCGCTTCGACGAGTACGGTTCCGGTCGAATGCCGTTGCAACAGGTCGGCCGTCTCGTGGAGGAACTTCGCTTCCATCGCGTAGTGGCCGTGGGTGGGGCGGAGGTTGCCCGCGAGGCCGAAGGTGGCGAACGCGAGCGCGGCGAGGGCGAGCGCGCCGCGATGGCCGCCGGACGCGCGGCCGACAACGAAGGCGAAGGCGATGGCGAGGCCGAGGATCGCGGGCAGCGTGTAGCGGAAGTGGTACATGCCGACGACCTTCGCCCCGAACCAGACGCCGAGGACGGGGCCGGCCGCGAGCGCCGCGATGGCGACGGCTTCGGGAAGCGGATACGGTTCGAGTTCTTTTCGACGTACGAACACGAGGCCCGCGACGACGGCCACCGCGAACGGGATCGCCACGTCCTTCCGCACCAACTCCGCGTAGGCGCTCTCGACGGCGCCGGCGTTGAACTTCGCCTTCGACCAGAAGTGGGCCGAGTATTGCTTCGACGTGTTCCCCCAGAACGGCTGCATCGCGAGCAGCAGAACGCCGGAGGCGACGAAGGCGCTCGCGAAGCGCCGGTCGATGCGCCGCTCGCGCCACCAGACGGCACCTTCGGCGAGGGCGAACGCGGCGATCGGCACGGCGAAGTAGTAGTGCGACGCGAGACCTAGAAAAAGGCACGCCACGAACGCGGGCGGTCGGCGGCGCTGCCAGAAGACCAGTCCCATCGCCGCGAGGCCGATCACGAGGCCGTACGGGCGCGCTTCGAAGAAGTAGACCCAGACGGGGGCGCTGCCGAACGCGACGGTCATGGCGAGGGCCGCTTCCCACGGCCCGCGCCGATGGCGCACGAACAGATACAACCCCAGCGCCGCCAGCACCGCTCCGACCAGCGACGGCAAGCGCACCGCCCACGCGACGTCGCCGAAAATCGCGACGCAGGCGGATGTGAGCAGGTAGCCGAGCGGCGGGTTCTGGTCCGCCCCGGCCATCAGATGCGACGCCAACGCCCACGGATCGCGGGCCAGGTGCAGCGTGAAGTATTCGTCGAACCAGTACAGCCGGATCGAGGTCGAGTACAGGATTGCGGCGGACACCAGCAGGAGGTACACCCCTACCGATGCGCACTCGATCCAAATCCCGATGCCGGGGCGCGGCGGCGCGTCCGATGGTCGCTCGACGATCACGGCGCGGCGCAGCAGAAATCGGATCGGAGCCAAAGTCGTCGCTGGCATGATTCCCACTCGCATGGAACGCAAGAGGATCGCGGATTCGAGCGGTTCGACGCAAGATCAATCGCGCACGGCCGTTCGGCCGAGATCGGCGGAATTCACCCGGAAATCGCGCCCGTTTGTAATGTGAAGATTTGTTGAAGAACGATGAGAAGCCGTGCTCGCGCTCTGGAGAATCCCGTTTCGGTTCGGACACTATCTCCTCTCTCCGGCGGAGCCGCCCGCCCGACTTCGGGGTCGCCTCATGTGGTTCTGGGACGCGGTTCTCTCGCTGCCGACAAGCACGGCCTTTTTCTTCTTCCTCGCGCTCGTCATCGCGTTCGGTTTTGAGTTCATCAACGGCTTCCACGATACGGCGAACGCCGTCACGACGGTCATCTACACGCGCACGATGAAGCCGACGCCGGCGGTCGTCTATTCCGGCTTCATGAACTTCCTCGGCGTCCTCACCGCCGGCGTCGGCGTCGCCTACGGCGTCGTCAATCTCCTGCCCGTCGATCTCCTCGTCGATCGCGCCGGATCGCCGGCGGCGCTCGTCATGGTCCTCGCCCTGCTCCTCGCCGGTGTGAGCTGGAACCTCGGCACCTGGTACCTCGGCCTTCCCGTCAGCAGCTCGCACACGCTCATCGGCAGCATCCTCGGCGTCGGCATCGCCAACAGCCTCCTCGAAGGCCACGGACTCGCCGGCGTCAACTGGAGCAAGGCCGGGCAGACCGGCCTCTTCCTGCTCATCTCCCCCATGGTCGGCTTTACCTGCGCGCTCATCCTCCTGCTCGTCCTCAAGAAGATGGTGAAGGAAAAGCGCCTCTACGAACCGCCGCAGGGCGACGATCGACCGCCCGGCTGGATCCGCGCCGCGCTCGTCACCACCTGCGGCGGCGTCAGCTTCGCGCACGGCTCGAACGACGGCCAGAAGGGGATGGGCCTGCTCGTCCTCGTGCTGATCGGCTTCATGCCCTTCCACTACGCCCTCAACACGACCTCCGCACATCATGCCAAAGCGGTCTACTCGGCCATCCCCGCCGCCCGCGGCGCGATCCCGCCCGAAAAGATGAATTCGCAACTGGAGAAGGACTTCGCCCTGCTCGAGACCGAACTCGCCGAGATCGAATCGTTCGAGCAGATTCCGATCGAACGCCGATGGGAAATCCGGCAAGCGATCCACCGCGTCGTGAAGGCGCTGCCGAAAGATACCGACGGGCAAACCACGAAAGCGACCTTCGGCGCGGCCATCGAGTACGTGCCGTTCTGGGTGAAGTTCGGCACCGCCCTCGCGCTCGGCATCGGCACGATGGTCGGCTACAAGCGCATCGTCGTCACGGTGGCGGAGCGGATCGGCAAATCGCACCTGACCTACGCACAAGGCGCCGTCGCGGAACTGGTGGCCGCCGCCACGATCCTCGGCGCCGACGTGGCGAACGCCCCGGTGAGCACCACGCAGATCCTCAGCAGCGGCGTCGCCGGCACGATGGTGGCGAACGGCTCCGGCGTACAGACCTCCACCGTGCGCAAGATCCTCCTCGCCTGGTGCCTGACGCTGCCGAGCACGGCGCTGCTCGCGGCGATCCTCTTCGCGCTCGGGCGCTGCTTCGTGTAGAATGGCCGCGGAGGATTCGCCGTGGCGCTCCGCGATCACTTTCATCCGCCGCTGTTCCCGCGCCACGCGTGGGAATCGTTCCACGCCGCGTGGCTTGGCTACATTTGCGAATCGCTGAACGACTTGTTGCCGAAGAATTATTTCGCCCAGGAACAGGTCCACGCCGGCCGACGGATCGAGATCGACGTCGGGACGTACGAGCGGTTGGATGGCGTACGGGAATCGGATGCGGGAACCGGCGGCGTCGCGGTCGCGGAGCCGAAGGCGAAGCTCTGGACACCCCCCGCCGCCACGGCCACCGTTCCCGCCGTGTTCGCGGACGACTTCGAAATCCAAATCGTGGAATCGGCCGATACGGGATTGCGGATCGTCGGCGCCGTCGAACTGGTCAGCCCGGGAAACAAGGACCGCGACGAGGCCCGACTGCCGTTCGCGGCGAAGGTGGCCAGCTACCTCGCCAGCGGCGTGTCCGTCGTCATCGTGGACATCTGCACGTCGCGGCTGGCGAATCTTCACCATGCGATCCTGCCGCTGTTGTTGGCCGAAGAGCCGCGCTTCGCGCACGATATCGCGCTCTATTCGGTCGCGTATCGACCCGTCCTTCGGGGCGATGCGGAGCAGATCGACATCTGGACCGAGCCGTTGGGGCTGGGTCGACCGCTGCCGACGATGCCGTTGTGGCTGAACGCGGAGCTGTGCGTGCCGGTGGAGTTGGGCGCGACATACCGGAAGGCCTGCGATCGCCGGCGGATTCCGTGAGGAGGTTGATTCTGTTCGGTTACCTTCCGGTGAAGTTGCAACGACTGATGAGATTCCAATGTCCGACAATCATGGCGATCGATTGGAATATTGGTACTGTGCGCCGCCCGATCGTGATTTTGGAGTTGTGCAGATCGCTCTCGCTGTTCACGGCCCGATTGTCGCGGAGATCCATTATGAAAAGAACGATCTGGTACTGACTTACTTTGGTCTTTCGGACGGGACACCAGTAGTTATGCCGATCAATGAACTGTCAGCCGCAATTCAAAAAGCTGAATCGATACTTGCGAAGCCGACCTAATTACTTTGCCTTGCGATCTCCGATGCAACAAACAAACCGACCGGGTTCGCGAACGGCCTCTCCCCTCCGTTCGCGAAGCCCGGTCTGTTGTTGCGAGAGCCAGCGGGATACTGATGAGCGGCCTCTCCCCTCCGCTCACCACCGGCCCGCCAACCCGTGCGAGAGAGAGAATTGCACCCCGCGCGCCAATCGCGTTCCGACACCCGAAAAAATCCGGCGACATCGCGTTTTCCCCTGTAATTCCAGTGCATTTCTCGATTCAAATTCTTCCGACGCCCCGAGCCTCGCGCGCGCGGCGAACCCGGTACTGCCCGGCCGTGTCGCATCCCGTGCCGCAACCGCGTTCATCCGCGCCACGCCGATGCGGGAAGGGACTATTCCTCATCTTCTCACGCTCCTCCGGCCGAAGGAAGGAAAGGGGTCGTTGTCCCCGCAGATTCCCCAGCCTACGATTCCCCTACGAACGCCTTCCCCGGAACCGCCGATGGCCACGGACATCACGCTCAAAGAGACCGAACTCCAATCGATCACCGAACGACTGGTGGACACCTACACCAGTTGCAGCCGGCTGAACCACCTCGGCCACGAACCGCTCCCCAATCGCGATGAAGTGGCCGAGATCACAGCCGACCTCCAGGAAGTCCTCTACCCCGGCTACGGCAAGCGCCAGAACCTCCACATCGGCAACATTGGCTACTACGTCGGCAGCCTCGTCGATTCGCTCCACGACCGCCTCACCGAGCAGATCGCCCGCGCGCTCCGCCACGACCTCAAGGCCGACTCGCCCCACGTCGACTTCCAGGCCCTCGCGCAGGTGAAGGCGATCGAACTGCTCCGCCGCCTCGCCAACGTGCGCCTCACGCTCGAGCGCGACGTCGAGGCCGCCTTCCGCGGCGACCCGGCCGCCAAGAGCAGCCACGAGATCATCTTCTGCTACCCCGGCCTCGAGGCGATCACCGTCTACCGCGTCGCCCACGAACTCGCCCTCCTCGGCGTGCCGTACATCCCGCGCATGATGACCGAGCACGCCCACTCCAAGACCGGCATCGACATCCACCCCGGCGCCCGCATCGGCCCCGGCTTCTTCATCGACCACGGCACCGGCGTCGTCATCGGCGAGACCTGCGACATCGGCGAACACGTCAAGCTCTACCAGGGCGTGACACTCGGCGCCCTCTCCTTCGAGCGCAACGACAACGGCGAGCTCGTCCACGGCTCGTACAAGCGCCACCCGACGCTCAAGGACCACGTGGTCGTCTATGCGAACGCGACGATCCTCGGCGGCGCGACGACGGTTGGCGAGCGCGCCGTGATCGGTTCGAACACCTGGATCACGGAGAGCGTGCCGGCCGACACGACCGTGGTGCTGGAGAAGCCGAAGTTGCGCGTGAAGGGCAGCAAGGCCCCCGCGACGACGGAAGCCGAGGCGGGGATGTATTTCATCTGACCCGTTTAGCCGCGACGCGGAGTCTTCGGAGCGGAGCGCGGAACCGAAACGAATCGGGGAGCCACCGTGGCAATCACAAAGAAGCGACACGATCCGCTCGTCAATCACGACAGAATTCACCGCTTCACGGTCTCGGAGTATCACAAACTCTTCCGGGAAGGTATTCTGACCGCCGATGAAAAACTTGAATTGATCGAAGGCCACATTGTGTACAAGTGGCCCCAAAATCCGCCGCATTCCGTTGCATTGACTCGGACGCGCAAATCGTTGAAGAAAATGCTTCCGACCGGATGGGATACGAGACTTCAAGTTGCGATCACATTAACTTCGAGCGAACTCGAACCGGATATCACTGTGGTTCGGGGCTACGACGACGACTACGAGACCGAGCATCCGGTGCCGGAAATAATTGGTATGATCGTGGAGGTCGCCGATTCATCTCTCGAAGTCGATCAGACCGACAAGCAACGAATCTATGCCCGCGACGGATTGCCAATCTACTGGATCGTGAACCTGCCCGAGCGTCGCGTCGAAATCTATACCGAGCCGCAGCCGACCGCCGACCCGCCGTGCTACGACACGCGGACGGATTACGGCATCGGCACATCGGTGCCGTTCGTGCTCGAAGGCGCGACCGTCGGGCAGATTTCCGTCGATGAAATCCTGCCGTAAGCGGATAATCCGCCGCGATCAGATCGATATATAGCCATGCATGGAACCGTACAATTGACTCTTCCGAGGCCCGTCGCCCGGAAAGTCCCTATCGACGCGAGTATCACTTCCTATTGAACGTCGAAAGCGCCGATTCGAGAACTTTGTTATTCTCCTCCGCCTTCGCACCGAAATTGACCACAAGTATCGTGATGACGGCCACGTCATCGATCGCTCCGTAGGCGAGTCCGCGCACGGGAGTTTGATCCTGTCGTGAACCGGCCCAGCGGAATCGCGAAAACTCGAACCCGTTGATCGCGCTCGTTTCCGTACGATCACGAGTCGCAATCTCGTAATGTTTGTTGGCCGCTCCGGCGGAGAAATTCACCAGCCACTGCCTCATATTCTTCCGACTCTCGGCCAACGATTTCTCATCGGTGGAGATGAAGATAAATATCAGTGGGGAGTAACCGTCCGCATCGGTCGGTCCTTTCCATGTGCCGTGCCGGAGTTTTTCCCCATTATCTTTCGATCCAGACACCAATACGAATTCCGGAGGCAGTGCGACCTGGTAGTCTCCGACAGCCGCGATCCGGGTCGAATTGGCATCCGATTTCGGGAATGGAACCGAGTCTGCCAACGGCGGCTTGTTCGCTTCGCTCGGAGGCGTCAGCGGATTTTTCGCGTCACCGGGCGGGGTCTTGTTGCAACCGGCCAGTGCGATAAAGGTTGCGAACACAATCGAACTCGACGCGGTAAGGCATTTCATTTCTTGATCCCTCCTGTGATTCAATCGGATTCACTCGTACGGAGCCGAGCGCGGAACCGGACTACTTCTTCGGCTCCGCCTTCTTCTCGTCCTTCTTCTCCTCCTTCGCCCCCGTCGCCTTCAGGTCCGCGGCCGCCCGCGTCCGCGCATCGAGCGCCACTTCCTCGCCGCTTGCCAGGCCGTCCGTCACTTCCACGAACTGCTCGTTGCTCTCGCCGACCGCGACGCTTCGACGAGCGATCCCCGACGACGACACGACATAGACCACCTTCTGGCCTTCGTACTCCGTGATGCCCGTCACCGGCACGCTCAGCGCGTCCGGCACGGCGCCGACGAGGATCTTCACCTCGGCCGTCATGCCCGGCTTCAGCCCCGCGTCGGACGGCATGTCGTCGATGCTCAGCTCCGTCTCGTACTGCTTCACGCCCTGGCCGCGCCAGCCGTCGGCCTGCGCGATCGTCGCGATCTTCGTCACCTTGCCGTGGAGCGTCTTGCTGCCGAGCGCGTCGATCTGGAAGGTGGCCGCCATGCCGACCTTGACCTTCTTCACCACCGATTCGTGGATCTTCATCTTCACGCGCATCTTCGAGAGGTCCGGCAGGCTGAAGATCTCCTGTCGGTAGTAGAGTTGCGCCCCCGGGCGGATGCGGGCGGATTCGTCCCAGTAGCGGGAGCTGGAATAAACGAGGATGCCGTCGGCCGGCGCCTTGATCGTGCAGCGCTCGACCTGCTCGGCGGCGTACTCGAGTTGCTTCTTCTCGACCGTCGCGTTGCTCTCGGCGGCGCGGAGGTCGCTCTCGGCCTCGTCCACGAGCGCCTGCTGCGTCTCCTTCGTGCGCTTCAGTTCGCGTTCGGCTTCGTCGGCCTTCGCCTTCAGTTCCGTGATCTTCTTCTTGCGCGTGAACTTCTCCAGCACCAGCACTTCCGATTCCGCGCTCGTCACCTCGAATTTCCGCTGCTGCACGGACAGTTCCTTCGCGCGGAGCTGTTCGAGCTGTGCGTAGCCGTCCTTCACGAGCGACTTCGTGAAGGCGATGTCGTCCTCGGCCTCCTTCAGTTGCTTGCGGTTCAGTTCCAGCACGCCCTTGAGCTTGTCGAGGTCCTTCTTGTACTCCCCCTGCGGGTCGTCGTAGGCTTCGAGGTCGATCTTCGCGAGGGTGAGCGCGAGGTCGGCCTTGGCGATCTCGCCCTCGGCCTTGTTCTTCGCCTGCGCGAGCTTGCTGCGGCCGGCCTTCACCTTGCCTTCGGCCGTCTGCCACTTCACCTCCTGCTCGCTCATCTGGCGGGCGAGTTGGTCGGTGTCGAGCTTCGCGACTTCGTCGCCCTTGCGGACGCGCTTCCCCTCCTCGATGATCGAGACGAGCTTGCCGCCGCCCTTGAGATCGCACATGACCTGGACGGCGTCGATGCTTTCGAGTTCGCCGCGGTCGGTGATGGTGATCTTCAGTTCGCCGCGCGAGACCACGGCGGTGACGGGCCGGTCGGCGGACCGCGAACCGACGTGGCGGGGGTGGCCTTAAATCCCGCCGGGCTCGCCGCCGCCGCCGAGCGCGGCGACGAGCACGGCGCGGCGAATCCAGGCGTGGAACGGTCGGCTACGGTCGGCCGGACGCGAAAGCGGCGCGGTACTCATCGGTGGGGAACCCCCGTTCGTCGAGTTGCATCTTCTCCGAGTTTATCAGAAGTCGGATGCGTTGTTGCTCGTAATTGAAGAAGCTGTCGGCGAGGCCGTTGCGCGCCGAGAGCAGCGACTGCTGGGCGCTGAGGATGCGGAGCGTGGCGGCGCCGTCGTCGCCGCGGCGATCCTGCACCGGCGCCGTGAGCAGGCGGCGCTCGATCGCGAGCTGGCGCACCGCGACGAGGAGCTGCTGCTTGGCGATCTCGAAGTTGATCCGTTGTCGGCGCAGCTCGCGCAGGCCGGTGCGCACGTCGAGTTCGATCGAATCGGCCAGTTGCATGTAGTCCCGCCGCGCCCGTTGGTAGGAAATGAGGCTGAGACGATATTGATTGCGTTCCGCCTGGCGGTTCAAGGGGGAATCGACTTGGAGCGACGCGCCGAGCGTGCTGCCCGCCGCGCCGAAGGCGAACGGGTTCGTGCCGCCGGGATCGGTGACGAGCCGGCCGTCGAGGCGCACGTTGAGGTCCTTCTTCAGGGCGTTCGCGGCGACGCTCACTCGGCGCCACGCGTCCGTCACTTGGCCCTGCGTGTTCTGGAGATCGAGCCGGTTCTCCTTCGCGAACGGCAGCAGGGCTTCTTCCGTTTCAGTCTGGTCCGGGAGCCGCAGCGTGTAGGTGCGTGCCATCGATTCGGCCGCGATGGCGGAATCGAGGACGCCGGCGAGGTCGCGCGTCGTCGCGACGATCGCCTGCCACGCCGCTTCGCGGTTGGATTCGTTCAGGGTCGTTTCTTGGCGTTCGATTTCTTTTGTGACCGCTTTCAATAGTTCCCGTAATTCCGCGGGCTTCGTCTTTTGCTGCTCGTAGGCCTCCTTCGCGCGGGCCGCCTGTTCGGCCTCGTCCGGCGGCGTCGGCCGCGCAAGGTCGGCCTCCCACGCCTTCAACGCGGCCTCCGCGCCGGCGACGACCGCGTCCGAGCGCTTCGATATTCCGCTCAACGCCGCGAGCGAGTCCTTCAGGCTCGCGACCGTCGGTGCCGCGTCCAACTCCGCCTTGCGCGCCCGCTCGAAGACGTCCAACTCCTCGCGAATCTGGTCCACCGACGGATCGACGAGGACGAAGCGGTTCAGCGGCGCGTCGTCCAGCTCGATCTTCAGACGAGGCGGCAGGCCGAGCAGCAGCTTGTAGCGATCGAGCGAGTTCTGGAGTTCGATCTCGCTCGAAATCAGGTCGCGCCGCGCACTCAGCAGGGCTTGATACACCTGGTCGACGTTCGCCACCTGCGTGCGGCCGCCCTGGAAGAGCTTCTGATACAGCGCGTAGTTCCCCTCCTGGCTGCGGAGGTTCGCGCGGGCGTTGCGGACGCCTTGCACCTGCCGGAGGAGTTGCAGGTAGCCACCGCCGTCGACGTTGACGGTCGCCCAGAACTGCTTGCGGAAGCGGGCGTAGTCGCGCACGGCGTAGAGCGTGTCGCGCTCCGCCTGCGTCAGCGATTCGAGCCGCACGTTCCGCGCGAAGCCGCGCAACAGCGGCTGCACGAGCGTCGCGCCGATCGAACTGCTGGCCGTGCGCGTGCGGCCCGTGAACTCCCAGACGAAGCCGTTGGCGAAGTCGGCGAAGAGCTGCCCGCCGGCGGCGAGGTTGCGCGTGACGCCGAAGGTCTTGGAATTGACGAGCGTGTTCGATTCGCCCGGCAGGCTGCTCGTGCCGACGTGCTGGAAGCTCGTGTTGCGGCGCAGGAAGAATTGCAGGTCGAACTCGAAGCGGTTGAGCGTCAGGCCGAGCGCCTGGATGTAGACCGCTTCGAGTTGCGTCTGGAACTGCCGGCTGTTGGCGAGGGCGATCTCGGTGGCGCGGTCGCCGTCGAGCTTCAGCGTTCCCGTTTCGTCGAGGCCGAGCGTCTCCTCCCAGCCGATCGGTTCGATGGCCGGCGCGACGCCGTCCTTCTCCCAGCCCTTGTAGCCCTTCATGCCGCCGGGGTTGGCCATGAAGATCGCGGCGGCGGGATCGTCCGGCGGTTTCGGCGGCGCGTCGGGGTTCGTCGGGTCGGCGAGGCGCGACTCCGGCGGCGGCACAATGTTCGTCCGCCCGATCGCGTACTCCGGCTTCACCACGCGCTCGCCGATGATGGGGTACGTCTCCCGGTCGGCGGCGAGCCGGTAGTGCGACCGGCTGCACCCGACGGCGCAGAGCAACCCCATGAGCCAGGCCCGTCGACGCAACGCGCGTCCCCCGAATGCGAAGACCTTCCCCCGACGAGGCTATAACCGCACCGGGATTCCGGGGCAAGACAGCCTGTCTGGGGCGAAGTTCCCGACGGGGAAATTGCCATTCCTTCGCGGACGGATTCCGGCTATCACCGCGGACGGTCCACGAGATTCGCCCATGCCCTTCCGGCTACTGGCGGCCGCCGGCCTGATGATCGCATCGCTGCCGCTCCCGGCGCAAGATCGCTTCGCCGAAGCGCCGGCGCCCGCGCGGCCGGTGTACGTCGCCGACGGTTTGCTCGATTCGGACAAATCGCACGACCTGATCGACCTCGGCGAATGGCGCACCGATCTCGTCTTCGGTCTACCGACCGCGATCCGCGCGCAGCGCCGGATCGGCGACGGCAACGCCTGGGCGGAAGGCGGCGTGGCGCTCTACGGCTTCGTCCCCAGCCTGTTCGCCGGCGTGCGCTTCGACGGCCGGATTTACGAGGGCCGGCGGAACAGTTGGTTTTCCCAGCCCGGATTCGATTTCTACTACAGCCCCGTGCGCGGGTCCGGCGGTTTCCTCAACCGGCCATTCCGGGGCATCGCGGCCGTCACGTTTGAAAACGACCTCTCCTGGAGCCGCGCCTGGACCGACCGGTTGCACGGCCACCTGGGGCTGAAGGCCGGGTTCGGCGTCGCCTTCGCGGGCAGCAACGTCTGGCCCGTGCCCGTCCTCGGCCTCACTTGCGGTTTCCAGTATTGATCGTTCCCCTCGACAACGGCGCCGGCCCCCGGTATGAACCGCGACCATGAAACGGATCCCTTTTCTCGTCTTTCTGCTCGCCGCCGGCTGCGCGACCACGACCGCGCGGCCGATCCTGCGCGACCGCGACGGCGGCGTCGTCGCCATCCCGGACAACTCCGACCGGTTTCCGGACTACAACCGCTCGCAGGCCGAAGACCTGATCCGCGAACATGTCGGCAAGAACTTCGAGATCGTTCGGGAGGAGGAATACGTGATCGGCCCCGTGACGACGAGCGTAACGAACTTCACGAAGCGCCCGGCGCTCGGGTGGCTGATCCCGTGGCGCTGGAACGACCGCGCGACGACGACGAGCACGAGCGCGACGCGCAACCAGACCGAATACCGGCTTCAATATCGCAAGGCGGAATCGACCAACGCGGTGCGTCCCGTCGAATACAAGGACCTGCCGCCGCTGCGGGACGGGATCGGCCAATAAAGGGGACTGTCACCTTTTATATGGACCGATTTATTTTATTCGGCCCATAAAAAAGGTGACAGTCCCCTTTAATCAGACCGCCGGCCTTGATTGGCGTCGTACCAGGCGCGCAGGTCGCGGTCGCAGTTCGCCAAACCCCGCCGCAACAAGATCAGACCGATCGCGGTCGTCGCGAGCCATCCGACCGCCCACATCGGCGTCGCGCCGGTCTTGAGCGGGACGAAGACGGCGGCCGTCGGCAGGAGCGAAGCGATGGCCGGCTGGCCAAGGTGCCACAGGCCGACGAGCGCGAGCGGCAGGCCGAGCGTGACGAGCGACGCGAGGCCGTTGGTCTGGTTCCCGGAGGCGAAGCCGCCGAAGCCGAGGGCGAAGGCGAAGAGCCAGAGGCTCGCGGCCCCGAGCAGAGAAGCAACGGCGTCCCACCACTGGATTCGACCCGCCGCGGCCAGGGCGAACGCGAGCAGCGCGACGCCGACGAGGTAGCCCCGGCCTCGTTTCCCGGCCGCGGCGAAGGCCGCATGTGCGTAGTCCCGGCCCGTCAGCTCCGACAGCAAGAGCAATTCCAGGCGATGGCAGCGCGCCGTCGCGGTCGCGTCCCAGAGGCCGAACTGATATACCGCCGGCACCGCCGCGAGCACCGCGAGCGCCGTCGCCATCATCGCGGGGCCGCCCCAGCCGTCGAAGAGCGCGAAGACGAGTTTGCCCATCCACGGCGGCCAGGCGTCGCCGGCGACGATGTACGCGGAGTAGAGCACCGCGAAGCCGACCGCCAGCCAGAGGTTCACGCGCCCGCTGTACTCCATGACGCGGCGCACCGCCCACCACGAAAGTGGTCGCTCGCCGATGCGGTCCGTCTCCGCCGCGCGGTCGCTCGAGAGCGGCCGGTAGTGACGGTCCTGGAAGTGTCCGCGCAGGCGGAACGCGCCGCGCAGCGCGAGCAGGGCGAGCAGGACGCCGGCGAAGAGGTGCAGGTCCACCATCCGTTCCCACGCGATCCACCCCGCGCGGCCCGTGTCGAACCAGTAGCGCAGCACGCCGAAGGGGTTCATGGTGTGCAGGAACATCACCGTGTCGAAGACGAGTTTGCCGAGCCAGCTCGGAAGTTGTTCGAGCCAGAGGCGGAGGTGTTCGCCGGCCATGACGCCGATGACGAGGTAGACCAGCACGCCGGCGAGGCCGAGGAGTTCGCCGGCGCGCTTCACGCCGCGCGGTTCGTACACCCACGCGGTCAGGCCCAGACCGGCGACGAGGCCCCACGCGAACGGCATGAACAGCAGCACGGCGACGTCGGACCAATCGAGGACGCCGGCGAAGCCGAGCCAGGCGACGACCGGTACGCCGGCGAGGCTGACGAGCACGAAGCGGCCGACGCCGACGAGTGCCTCCGCGAGGTAGAGGCGGCGCGGCTGCACCGGCGACGCGAGCAGGAATTCGAGCGCGATGCTCTTCGGGAGCTGCGTGAGGCGCCAGCCGATGGCGGCCGCGCCTTCCACGATGCCGAGGACGAGAAAGAGCTGTGCGACGATGCCGAGGAACTCGGCGCTCGGCCGTTGGAGGGCGGCGAGGACGAGGACGGAGGAAAGCAGAAGATGGATGGTCGCGAGGCGGCGGAAAGCGAGCTGCCGACCGGGCGCCCGCATCGCGATGGCGAAGAACGGCGCGAGCATGTCAGGAGACCGGCGGCGCGAACGCCGGCACGCGGACCGGCGACTTGATGACGGTCGAACCGGTCGGCTTCGGCCGCGCCGTCACGACTTGCCGGTGGTCGCGGTTCATTTCGATCCCGAGCGCGTGCGCCAGGGCGTCGATGAACGCCGAGCAGGAGGGATAGCGGTTTTGCGGGCTGGGCGAGAGCGCCTTCAACACGATCTGCTGCTCTTCGATCCCCGGCACGGAGAGATTCGGCGGCGGGCGGTGGAAGCTCTTCCCCGGCGATTGCGGCGGCGACGGGAACGGGAACGCGCCGGTGCGCAGAAGGTGGTACGTCACCGCGAGCGAGAATTGGTCGCTGCTATCGCTCATCGAGCCTTGGAAGACTTCCGGGGCGGCGTAGTCGAGCGTGCCCTGGCGGAAGCAGGGGGTAGTGCTGCCGAGCATCGGCGTGGCGAGGCCGTAGTCGGCCAGCTTCGCCTCGTTGCCAAGGAGCAGGATGTTGTTCGGCTTGATGTCGCTGTGTTGAAAGCCGACGATGCGGCCGTCGAACGGATGCCGCCGGGCGTTGAGGAAGTCGAGCGCGCTCGCCGCCTGGCCGAGATAGAGCAGGATCTTCTCCGGCTCGATCGGCTTGCCGAACTCTTCCGCATAGAGCAGGAACAGGTCCAGCAAACTCGCGTCCGCCAGTTCCATCATGATCACGATGTAGCCCGGCATCGACCAAACTCGATTGATCCCCAACAAATAAGGGTGTTCGATCTTCTGGATGCCTTGCAGCAAACGGATTTCGCGGGCGGTCGAGTTGGAGTTCGCACTCGACATGAACTTTAAGGCGACGGGCTGGCCGCTGGGGCTGGTCGATTCCCACACGGTGGCGAACGCCCCGCGACCCCGCAAGCGGGTCAATTTGTAGCCGGGGAATGCCTCGACCCCCGCCTCGGGAACGAATCGTTCCGGCGGCGTTTGGATTTTCATCCGATGGGAGCTTCGCCGACCCTGCATGAGCGTACGTTTCCGCGAGACCCGTGGCGGCTGAATCTGCCGGTAGCTTAGAACACGTTTCCAGACGGAAACAACCGGCGGGAGAAAAGGCGCGAAAAGTGCCCATTCATCGAGCGGACTGTACCGTCCAGCCGAGGGGTTCGCCGTTCGCATACGGCATCAATCCGTGGAACGGCTTCGCGTCGAAATCGAAGATCGTCGGCAGGAACCATCGGTCGCCGTCCCAGAGCGGGAGCTCCGGGACGCGGTCGAGGTCGTGCCAGTCGAGGGTGCCTTCGGGGTTGGAGGCGACGGGCGTGCCGGTGAAGTCGAAGATGCGGAAGAGGAAGCCGAACCAGTCTTCGCCGTTCTTGCCGAAGCCGGGCCAGGAGACGGTGCCCGCCAATTGGAGCTCGCCGCACTCGATGCCGGCCTCCTCGCGGATCTCGCGGCGCATCCCACTCACGATGTCTTCGTTCGGTTCCAGCTTGCCGCCGAGGCCGTTGTATTTGCCGAGATGCGCGTCGCCGGCGCGGGCGTTTCGATGCACGAGCAGCACCTTCCGCCGGTCGGGCGAGAAGACGTAGCCCAGCGTCGCGAGGATCGGCGTGTACGGCATCAGCGCAGGTCCTCCAGCGTCGGCGGGTCGGTCCACTCCGCCAGGATTTTCCGCACGGCCGCGAGGTCGTCCTCCTTCACCCCTTCGCGGCGTTGAAAGCGGCGCTCCAGGGCTTCCAGCAGCGTCTCCCAGATCGCGCGCGTCGGCGGCACGTCGTGCGTCCAGTCCTCGCGTCGCTTGCGGCGCGCCTTGAACCGCCAATGCCGGGCGAACTTCTCGGCCGAGACGAACCGGCGTTCGCCCGTCGCGGGGTCGGTGTCGGTCCATTGCACTTCGACGCTCATGCCATCTAAGATACCGGAGCCACCGGACCGGGACGACCACGATGCAGTTTCTCGAAGGCCCCGCGACCGCGATCACCGCGCTGGCGTTCTCGCCGGACGGGGCGGCGCTGGCGATCGGCGGCCGCGACGGGTCGCTCGTCCACTTCGAACGCGAGCGCGTTCCTATCGGCGAACTCGCCGACGCGCCGATCCACGCCATCGCCTTCGATCCGGCGGGCGCCCGGCTCGTCTTCGGCGGCGCGACCGGATGGTTCGGCTGCACGCGTCTGGCCGACCACCAATGGAACATCCTCGTCCCGAAGGACACGGCCCCGACCACGGCGCTCGCGTTCCTCGACGACGACGTGCTCGCCATCGGCACCGGGGACCGGATGAAGTCGACGCCGGGGATGTTCGAACTGCGGAATCTGGCGACCGGTCGGCGGCTGGAACCGCGCTTCCGCGAACCGACCGGCGTGCGCGCGATCGCCGCGCATCCGCCCTCCCGCACCGTCGCGTGGGCGAGCGCCGGCCACCGGCTCAGCGTCTGGCCGACGCAGGCCCTCGAACCGCGGACCGTCGGCCTCGCGCACGCCGCCCCGGCCCTCGCCTTCCACCCCGACGGCGAACGCCTCGCCATCGCGCAGGAATGGGCGATCGCGCTCCACGACGCGCGGACGCTGGACCTGGCGATGACGTTGAAGGGCCACACCGGCCGCGTGACGGCGCTCGCGTACGCGCCGGACGGCCGACACCTCGCGACCGCGGGTTGGGACAAGACTGTGCGCCTCTGGGGCGCCGACGGCGCGCCGCGCGCGGTCTACGATTGGGGCATCGGCCGCGTCGCAAGCCTCGCGTTCGCCCCGGACGGCCTCCGCCTCGCCGCCGGCGGCGAAGCCGGCACCGTCGCCATCATCGACGTGGAGTAATCATTCGCCCGCGTCCACGAGCACGTCCACGTCGCGGACCCAGGCGACGAAGAGCACCTTCAGAAACAACTGAACATCGAGGATGCCGTAATCCGATTCCGGCGCGCCGAGCGCGAGCTTCGCCCGCTTCGCGCGATCGAGTGGGTCGAGCCGCGTCGCCTTCGCCATCTCGTCGAGGGTCTTCGGCACGACGTCGTCCACCTTCACCGCCCCGAACCAGAATAGTACGTTCAAACCCTGCCACGGCGCGAGGCGGCCCTTCGCCAGCAGGAGCGGTTGCAGGAGTTCGTCGCCGGTGAGTTCGGCCTTGTCGTAGGCATTCTTGGGCAGCTTGCGGCTCAGGCCGGGGAACGCCTCCACCCAGCCGCGCGTGCGGAAATCCCGCGTGCGCTCGCCGTCGACGTTGTCCTCGACGATCGTTTCCAGGCAGAGAGCTCCGCCCAGCGAATCCGGCGGTTGCACGTGGTCCAGCAGCCATCGCTCCGCGCTCTTGCGGATCGGGAAGCGGATCGGCACCGAACAGCCGAACGGCCCGCGCGCCGCGTTCGCCGGGCAGTTCGTGCAGGTCGGCACGTGCGGTTCGAGCGCCGTCAGTTCCAACTCCAGCCGGCCGAGCGTGGACACCCGCTCGACCGCGTCGCCGTCCACCATCCGCATCACGCGCACGTCCAGATCGACCGTGAGCTGGTCCGGCCGCGTCCCGGCGCGCACCTGCTGGACGCGGCGCTGCACCGCGAGCAGGTCGATCAGCGATTCGGTCCCGGCCCGGAGGTCGCCGCCGCCGAGGTCGCGCTTCGCCCGGCAGGGGAAGTCGATCATCGTTTCGAGGGCCATGTCACTCTTCGACCCGGAAGTCCTGGATTTCGAGCTTGGTTTGGTGGCCGTCGAAGGTGCCGCCTTCGGATTGCTTCCCTTGGAAGTAGTCCTTCTGCCAGCCACGCTTCACAGCGTCGGGGTCCTTCGTGTTCAGCCCTGTCAGGAAGCTCGATCGGCTCGCCTCCCACGCCCGGTACTTCGCGTGCAGTTCCTCGTTCTTCGCCAACGGCGTCGCGATCGGCGTCAGGTGCTCCGCGAACCCCCGCGGCACCGGCACCACCATGCACACCGGCTCCCCGATGGAGAAGCGAATCCATTCCCCCGGCCGCGTCACCTTCCAGTTCATCGTGAACGTGCTGAACGCCCAGTCGGTTTCGATCACGCCTTCGAGCGCCTGGATGCCGTCCTTCGGCAGGTTGCTCGGCCCCTTCACCCAGAGGTTCGTCTCGGGCGGCGTGCGGAAGAGGTACGGCAGCGAGAAGGTGAGCACGCCGAAGCCGAAGTGCGTCGTTACGGACGGGTCGGCGAAATCGAGAAAGCGCAGCTGGATGTCGGACTTGTCGTTGCCGCCGTACCAGTACAGCTCGAAGGTGCACGGACAGGTGAGGAACCAGCCCATCTGGTTCGCGATGTTCAGCGGCAGGCAGCGATAGGCGAACCGCTGCGAGGTCGCGTCCATCCAATCGCGTTCGATCGGCGCCTTCACGAGGCCCATGTTCGGCGGGTTGTTGATGCGGTAGGCGTAGAAGGGCTGTCGTTCGGCCATCGGTTCGCTCACGGTTTTGGGGTGCTGGCACTCTAGCGGAACGCGGCGGACGCGGACAAGGTGGGCTTCGACCACGATCCATCGCGAAACGAGGTCGCCGGAGCCGCGTACCAACCCAAATATTCGCGCCACATCGGAAGTCCTGTCGGAATCTCCCACATTCCCGTTCCGACTATGCCAATTCCACCGGTTTTCTTGATTCTAACGCCTCAGGTTTTCAGTTAGAACATGCTCTGTCGGTAGGCGAAATTTCATTGCTCCCTCGGAGTCTTCATCATGCTCGCCCTTCGGAAATGGATGCTCGCGCTCGGCGTCGTCGCCCTGGCGAACGTCAGTGCCAAGGCCGATTTCGTCGTTGGCCTCGTCGGCGGTAGCCAACTCGTCACCTTCGATTCCGCGACCCCCGGCACGCTGACCGCGCCCGTGGCCATCTCCGGCCTGCGGCCCGACGAAACCATCGTCGGCATCGACTTCCGCCCCGCCACGCCGGACACCCTCGTCGGCGTCGGCAACCTCGGCGGCAGCGGCTTCGTCTACTCCATCGACGTCGCCACCGGCGTCGCCACCCCGATCAACTCCAGCGGCTTCGCCCTCGTCGGCGGTTCCTTCGGCGTCGACTTCAACCCCGTGCCGAACGCCTTGCGCATCGTCAGCGACGCCGGCCAGAACCTCCGCATCACCGCCGGCGGCACCGGGACGCTCTTCAACGACGCGACCCTGTCCGAAACCGGCATCGTCGCCGCCGCCTACAGCAACAACTTCGCGGGAACGACCGTCACCACCCTCTACGAACTCAATGCCGAAACCGATTCGCTCGTCCGCCAGGGCGGCCTGAACGGCCCGCCGTCGCCCAACGGCGGCGTCATCACCACCATCGGCTCGCTCGGCGTCGACATCTCGAACGCCGGCTTCGACATCTCCGGCAACGACGGCACCGCCTACGCCGTGCTCACCACGGGGCAAGGCAGCGGCAGCGGCCTCTACACCATCGACCTGACCACCGGCCAAGCCACCCTCGTCGGCGACTTCGGCGAGGACATCGTGCAGGACCTCGCCGTGCAGCAAGTGCCCGCCCCGGCCGGCGCCCTGCTTCTCGCGCTCGGCCTCGCGGGCCTCGCCGCCGCCCGCCGTCGCATCGCTAGCTGAAGACCAACTCGATACGCGAACGGCGCCGACCCTCGCGGTCGGCGCCGTTTTTTTGTTTCTCCTCCCCACTTTTTTGAGCAGTTCCCATCGCGGCGCGGCTTTACCATGACGAGGGCACCGAATCCCGACGGGTTCCACGATGGCGAACGTGCAATCCCTGCTGGCGAAGCTGCGACGGCCGTCGTCCTCCGCGGACAGCGACCGGATGCTGCTCGCCCGGTTCGCGTCGCAAGGCGATGAATCGGCGTTCGCCGCGATCGTCGCGCGCCACGGGCCGCTCGTGCTGGGCGTCTGCCGCCGCACCATCGGCGACGCGCACCTGGCCGAGGACGCCTACCAGGCGACGTTCCTGACGCTCGCGAAGACCGCGCACCGCGTGGCCGTGAAGGAATCGCTCGCCGGTTGGCTGTACGTCGTCGCGCGGCGAATCGCGGTGAAGGCGGCGCGCCGTTGCGCCGCCGATCCGGTGCGCGAACCGATCGACCGCACGGACGCGACGCCCCGCGAGGCAATGGCCGAGTTGGACGAGGAACTCGCACGGCTGCCGGAGAAATACCGGGCGCCGCTGATCGCGTTCCACCTGCAGGACCGGACGCAGGACGAGACGGCGCAGCTGCTGGGCGTCCCGCTCGGCACGCTCCGCCGCCGGCTGGACACCGGGCGGGACCTGCTCCGTTCGCGGCTCGCGGCGCGGGGCTTGTCGCTCGGCGTCGCGGCGTCGGTTTCGGTTCCCGCCGCGCTGGCGGAGGGCGCCATCGCTTCGGCGGCGGCCATCCGTTCGGGCGCGGCGGTCGGCCCTCACCTTTTACCACTCGTGAACGAGGGCCTACGCATGGGAACGCATTACTGGAAGCTCGGCGGACTCCTGGCGCTCGCGGCCGTGACCGTCGGCGTCGCCGTCTCGCACGGCGAGGACAAACCGAAAGAATCGAAGCCGGACCCGCGGCAGCTCATCGCCGCGCCCGGCGCCACCGCGAAATGGGCGACCGTGACCGGCCGCGTCGTCTGGCCGGAAAACGGCCCCGGAATCCCGGCGATCGTCGTGCAGACCGACAAGGAGCACTGCCTCTCCAAGGGGGAACTGACGCCGGACGAAGTGATCGTCAACAAGAAGAACCGCGGCCTGAAAAACGTGTGGGTCTACCTGCGGCCCGACAGCGACGCCCGGGACGCGACGTTCGCGGAGGCCCAGATTCCCGAAGCGCTGCGGACGCCGAAGGCGCGGGAGCACGCGGTGGATCAGCCGTGCTGCCAGTTCATCCCGCGCGTGCTGGCCGTGCGCGTCGGCGACACGATCGCGTTCAAAAACAGCTCGCCGATCTCGCACAACGTGAAGTACACCTCGAACACGGCCACGCCCGATTTCAACGTGACGATGCCCCCCGGCCAGTCGCACACGACGCCGGCGCTCAAGGCCGATCTCCGGCCGAACTCCTTCGAGTGCAACATCCACCCCTGGATGCGCGGGCAGTTGATGGTCTACGACCACCCGTTCTACGCCCTGACCGACGCGGACGGGAACTTCGAGATCAAGTCCGCCCCGGCGGGCAAGTTCCGTATCGTCTACCGGCACGAACTCGGCTACCACAAGGGCAAGGACGGCAATCTCGGCTTCCCGATCGCCATCGCCGGCCCGAAGCTGGAGTTGGACCCCATCACGTTTTCGCAGCCCCCGACGAAATAACGATTTCCACCTCGGCTTGCCCGTGGCGGGCGTTCGCGGTACAACCCGGACCTCGCAACGGGTGGCGGTGCGCGCCGGGGAATCGACCATGGCCTTGCTGGACGTCCGCGGGTTGGTGAAACGCTTCGGCTCTCGGACCGTCGTCGCCGGCGTGTCGTTCGACGTGAACGCCGGCGAAGTCGTCGGCCTGCTCGGCCCCAACGGCGCCGGCAAGACCACCAGCTTCCGCATGGCCACCGGCCAGATCACGCCGAACAACGGCACCGTCCTCTTCGCCGGCCACGACGTCACGAACCTGCCGATGTACCGCCGCGCCCGCCTCGGCATGGGCTACCTCTCGCAAGAACAGAGCATCTTCAAGCGGCTCTCGGTCGAGCAGAACCTCCTCGCGATCCTCGAGGCGTTGCCGAAGAGCCGGTCGCTCGGCCGCGCGCTGACCCGCTCCGAACGCTGGGAGCGGACAGACCAGGCCCTGACGCGGTTCAACCTCCAGCACGTGCGGAAGAACCCGTCGGCGCGCTGCTCCGGCGGCGAGAAGCGCCGTCTCGAAATCGCCCGCTGCCTCGTCTGCGAGCCGATGCTCATCCTGCTGGACGAGCCGTTCGCCGCCGTCGACCCGCTGACGACCGAGGACATCCGGCACAACATCCGCGACCTCGCCCGCGAAGGGATCGGCGTGCTGCTGACCGACCACAACGTGCGCGAGGTGCTGAAGATCACCGACCGCAGCTATCTCATCAAGGACGGCGCGGTGGTGGTGCACGGCACGCCGGACGAGATCAAGCGGAACCCGGTGGCGATCCGCGAATACCTGGGGAACACGTTCGCGGACGAGGGGTACGTGCCGCTGGTGCCGACGCCGCCGCAGATCCCCGTGTCGGCAACGTCGCGGCTGGTGCCGCCGGCGCCGGCGCCGCACACGGTGCCGCCGACGGTGATTCTCGATCCGTATTTGCCGGCGAACGCGGGCCAACGGCCGGACGACGACCCGCCGCCGCCGGCCGGGCCGAACGGACCGCACCCGGCGTCGAAGCCCGCGCCGATCCCGATGCCGCCGGTGGCGATGCCGTCGAAGCCGTCGACCGCGACGATCCGGGACGAGGCGCCCGTGATTCTTCAACCGGCGCCGCCACCGCAGCCGGCGCTTGGGCCGCCCGTGATGCCGGCGCTGCGCCCCGCGCCCAACGCCGCGCCGCTCTTCGGTTCCGTTGGCCCCGGCGCGTTCAGCCTGCCGACGCGCCAACTGCTCGAACTCGAGAAGCTCCGCCGATTCGCCGATCTCCTCGCCACCGACGACTGGCAGACCGGCTGGCACGAACTGGCCGCGAAGGGAGCCGACGCGATCCCGGCGCTGCTGGAGGCGCTCGAACGCCGCGAGCCGAACGCGCGGCACCTCGCGTTCCGTTTGCTCGAACAGGTGACGGGGCAATTGCTCGAATTCCAGGCCGACGCGCCCGACGACGTCCGCCTCCGGCAGATCGCGCACCTCCGCGTGATGTTCGAGCCGCGCCGCGCCGCGTGATTCGTCGCTTGCCCGATGCGCCATTCCCGTTAGCATTCCCGGAGACGAAACCGCTCCTCGCTCCGGGTGCCCCATGTTCGATCTCGCCGCCGTCCAGTCCGCCATTCGCGATGCGAAGCTCGATGGCTGGCTGCTCTACGATTTCCGCGGCCTCAACGTCCTCGCCCTGCGCGTGCTCGGGCTGCCCGAGAAGAAATTCCTCTCGCGACGCTGGTTCTACTTCGTGCCCGCGACCGGCGAGCCGCGGAAACTCGTGCACGCCATCGAACCGGCCTCGCTCGATTCGCTGCCGGGAACGAACAAGACGGCGTACCGCCGCTGGCAGGAGCTTGAAGCCGGCGTCGGCGCGCTCCTCGGCGGCGCCAAGACGATCGCGATGGAGTACTCGCCGCGCAACGGCAACCCCTACATCGGCCGCGTCGACGCCGGCACCCTCGAACTGGTCCGCTCCTTCGGCGCGGACGTCGTCTCTTCCGGCGACCTCATTCAGCAATTCGAAGCGACCTGGGACGACGAACAGGAGAAGATGCACTTCGCCGCCGAGAAGGTGACGTCGGAAGCCTACGGCGTGGCGTACCGCTTCATCGCCGACGAGATCCGCGTCAAGGGGAAGACGACCGAAGTCGCGGTGCAGGCGCGCATCATGAAGCACTTCGCCGACAACGGCTGCATCACCTATTCGCCTCCGATCGTCGGCGTCGGCCCGCACAGCGGCGACCCGCACTTCGATACTTCCCCGGACACCGATTCCCCGATCGCGCCCGACGACTTCGTGCTGATCGACCTCTGGGCGAAGCTGGACAAGCCGCGCGCCGTCTACAGCGACCTGACGCGCACGGTGTTCGTCGGCGAGACGGTGCCGGAGAAGTATGCGAAGATCTTCGCCATCGTCGCGGCCGCGCGGGACGCCGCCATCGCGCGCGTGAAGGCCGCCTTCGCGTCGGGCGAGACGATCGTCGGCGCGACGGTGGACAACGCCTGCCGCGACGTGATCGAAGCCGCCGGCTACGGAAAGTACTTCACCCACCGCACCGGGCACAGCATCGGCCAGGAAGTCCACGGCAACGGCGCGCACATCGACGGGCTGGAAACGAAGGAGGATCGCAAGCTCCTGCGGCGGACCTGCTTCAGCGTCGAACCGGGCATTTACCTCCCCGAGTTCGGCGTGCGCAGCGAGATCAACGTCTACATCGACGCGCAGGGGACGGTCCATGTCACGGGCGGCGCGTTGCAGACGTCCATCGACACGATCAGAGTTTAGCCGCGACGCGCAGGCTCGGCGGAGCGGAGCGCGGGACCTCGATCCGCGCGGCGCCGCGCCGCACCCGACGCCAATTCCACGCCGCGTCCGCCAGGAAGATCGCGACCGCCACCCACACGCACGAGCACGCCACCCAGACGTACCACGGCGGATTCTCCCCCAGGAAGACGAGCGCGATCAGCAACTGCGTCGTCGGCGAGATGAACTGCAGGAAACTCATCGCGACGAGCGGCAACCGTCGGATCGACATGATGTACGTCAGGAGCGGCGCGACCGTGACGATGCCGCTGAAGGCGAGTAGCGCGTTCAACCCCCAGCTCGGCCCGAAATGGCCTTCGCCCGTCGCGCCGAGCCACGCCAGCCCGCCGAGCGCGAACGGCAGCATCATCAGCGATTCGACCGTCAGCCCGCTGAGTGAATCGACGGGGATCGCCTTGCGCACGAAGCCGTAGAGGCCGAAGGTGACGGGCAGCGTGAGCGCGAGCCAGGTGAACTGCCCGGCGACGACGAACGGGAACGCCAACCCGACGGCGATGATGCCGAGCGCGGGGTAGTGCGCCGGCCGCAGCTTCTCGCCCAGGAAGACGGTGCCGAGGAACGCGTTCACCAGCGGCAGCATGTAGTAGCCGAGGCTCCCCTCCACGACTTTGCCGACCACGGTGGCGTAGATGTAGAGCAGCCAATTGATGGCGAGCAGCGCCGACGAGAGAAGGATGAGCAGCAACAACTTTCGGGAGCGAAGGACGGCGCCGAGCGGCTTCCACGACCCCGCGATGGCCGTGATGAGCAGCATGATCGGCAACGACCAGACGATGCGATGGGCGAGGATTTCGACGGCCGGGACGGCGTGGTCCTTCAGGGCGCTGAAGTAGAGCGGCACCATCCCCCACCAGAAGTACGCGAACGTGCCCAGGAGGAACCCCGTCCGCGTACTCGCGTCCTCGTCGCTCACCGTCGGCCTCCTCGCGCGTCGATCAGTTCGTTAAATGCTTCGCCAGCAGCTTGTGGAAGTGGTAGCCGGCGTTTTCCCGCTTCACGCTGAAGCGGCCGCTCGCGAACGCCGAACTTCGCAGCCCGCGCTGCACCTCCTCGCAGATCCCCACGTCCTCGGCCTGCACCTGCTCCGCCACGCGCACGCTCTCGTCCTTGAACGCTTCGGGAGTTCCCATCGCGAAGTAGAAGTCGAAGACGACGCGGCAGCGGCCGGGGCCAAGCGGCATCACGAGGTTCGTGTCCATCGCGTTGCCGTACAGGTTCGCCATCCAGTTCGGGAAGACCCACCAGTAGGCGGCAAGGTCGCCGACGCGGGTGCGGCCAGCCTCGCTGTCGGCCGGCACGAGCGGGCTGCATTGCAGCGCCGTGTGGCCGTGCGCCGTCGTCGTGTATTCGCGGTAGTCGAGCACGCCCGCGAGGGCCGGGTGGACCGTGTTCACGTGGTAGCCGCCGTCGAGGTAGTTGTCGACGTAGACCTTCCAGTTGCACGCGAGGT
>CAYVRB010000057.1:0-25605 GCA_964453375.1 uncultured Alcaligenaceae bacterium | reverse complement strand
GCCGAAGGCCCGAAAAAGCGCAAGATCAATCAGACGGGCCGTGAACGGTTACTCCCCCAGCCGATCGCGGTACGAGCGCTGATCGACACGGGAGCGACAATATCGGGGTTCATGTCCTCTCTGTTCAAGGATCTGAACTTGGCGCACGTTGGAAAGACGAGAATACTGACTCCCTCGACGCCCAACCAGATGCCTTATCGTTGCGATCTCTATCGTGTTGCCCTTTCGATCGTCGCAAACGGCCGGCCGTACCCGTTCCCTGAATCGAAGGTCATCGCCGCGGAAGGTTGGGACGTGTAGGACAACATCCACGGACTGATCGGTTGCGATCTCTTGGCGATCTGCAACTTTCTCTACCTCGGCCCCGAACGCAAGTTCACGCTGGCGTTTTGAGCGGGATCCACTCCGAATTATCGACTTGCATCACCGGCGAGCCGGGCGGGCATTTTCAACGTGATCGAGACGTGGCCGGGACCGTCGAACCGCGTCGGGCGGACGCCTCGACGCTCGCCGTTGCAATGCGTCGATGGCGCGCGGGTGCCATGCCCACGGTTTCGCGTGGCACGACGATCTCACCCAGCTCACGATATCGACCCGGCACATGCGGCTTTCCAGAGCAACGCTTCGCGAACTCGCGTGAGCGTCTCTCCGAGGAGATTCAACCCAAGCCATTCAGAACGGTGTTGCGCGCGGGGATCGTCCGCCGACAACCCGATGCCCCAGACCCGGTCGTGGGGCGAAGCCTCTACGAGCGTGGTTCCGCGCGTGGAGAACAACAACTCCCGCTGGTCTGGGTTCTGGTCGAATCGGGCGTAATTCCCGGCGAAAACGATCCCTTCGCGGAAGAAAACCCAAACCGATTCGTCGAATCCCCTTACGCCGCGTCCGAGGGCCTGTTGTTCGCCTGGCGTGGCGGCGTCCAAGATCGCGGTCGCGGCGTCGCGGTCGCCAAACAGGAGAGCCTTGGCGTACATCATGTACTGTTCGGCATGAGTAAAGGTCGTGCCGCCGAGCACGAACGGCGCAGCGTGCCACTGGCTGAGGCGGTGCTTCCAAAAGAACGTGAACGCCTCGGCCATCCGTCAGCCCTCACCGCCGATTGCGAAAGGCCGTCATTGACTACGTATCTTAAGGACGCCCTTGGCCAATTCGAGTGACGGCCGAATGGCCGGTATCGTCTGCGCTTGGACACCGCCCGCCCCGCGCGCTTAGAATGAAGCGCTTCCTTCCCCCGGCGAACGATCCCGTGCCCCACGATTCCCCCTACACCCTCGACCACCTCGCCCGGCTGCGCGCCGGCGAGTATCAACCCGTCGACGTTGAGCGGATCAAGCTCGCCGTGCGCGAGATCCTCATCGCCGTCGGCGAAGACCCCGACCGCGAGGGGCTGCTCGAGACGCCGGACCGCGTGGCGCGGATGTACGCCGAGATCTTCAGCGGCCTGCACACCGATCCGGCCGTCCACCTCCAGAAACTGTTCACGCAGAAGCACGACGAGATGGTGATCGTCAAGGACATCGAGATCTCGTCGTGCTGCGAACACCACCTGCTGCCGTTCACGGGGAAGGCGCACATCGGCTACCTGCCGGACGGAAAGGTGGTCGGCCTCAGCAAGCTGGCGCGCGTGGTGGACGTGATCGCGAAGCGGCCGCAGGTGCAGGAGCGCATGACGGAGGCGATCGCCGACCTCATCATGGGCGAGGTGCAGCCGCGGGGCGTGGGCGTGATCGTGGAGGCGAGCCATTCGTGCATGACGATCCGCGGCGTCCGCAAGCCGGGCGCGATGACGCTGACGAGCGCCGTGCGCGGCCTCGTGAAGACGAACCCGATGACCCGCAACGAGCTGATGAGCTTGGTGTTCGGCAAATGACGCGGGGCGGAACGCTATAACGGCACGGTGCCAATCCCTTCCGAGCAACTGATCGACGAACTCCGGGGCGTGGCGCGGGGCGTGGCGATCGCCGACGCGCTCGGGCGCGGGCTGTACGCGACGGACGCCAGCCCGTTCCACCTGCTGCCGGCGGCCGTCGTCGCCCCGAGGGACGAGGACGACCTGCGCGCGATCGTGCGATACGCCCACGGGCGCGGCGTGCCGATCACGGCGCGCGGCGCGGGCACCGGCCTCGCCGGCGAATCGCTCGGCGCCGGGATCGTCCTCGATTTCAGCGCCCACTTCCGCGCCCTCGGCCCGATCGACGGCGAGACGATCGCGGTCGAACCGGGCGTCACGCTCGCGGAGCTGAACGCGGCGCTCGGAAAAGTCGGCCGGCGGTTCGCGCCCGATCCGGCCAGCGGCGCGAGTTGCACGCTCGGCGGGATGATTGCCACGAACGCCAGCGGCGGCACCGCGTTCCTCCACGGCACCACGCGCGACCACCTCCAGTCCGTTCGCTTCGTGCTCGACGACGGCACCGTCTGCGGGCCGGACGATCCGTTCCCCGCCGAGCGCGCCTCGGCCCTGCGAACTCTCGTCGAAGAGAACCGCGAGTGGATCGACACGAACCGGCCGAAGGTGCGCTTCGACCGCTGCGGCTATCCGTTGCACGAACTGGCGGCGAGCGACGCCTTCGACCTCGCCCGGCTCTTCGCCGGCAGCGAAGGAACGCTCGGCCTCGCGACGCGCGCCGTGCTGCGCACCGTCCCGGTCGCCGGTGGCGTCGCGCAGTTCGTCGTCGGCTTCGCGACGCTCGACGCGGCGTTGCACGCCGGGCCGGCCCTGCGCGCGGTGCCGGGGATGGCCGGTTGCGACGTGCTGGATCAACGGCTGCTCTCGCTGGCGAAGGTGCCGTTCGTACCGCCGCTCGTGGGGGCGGTGTTGATCGGCACGGTCGAAGGCGAGACGGAACGGGATGCGCTGGAGATCGGCCGGCGCGCGATCGACGCGGCGCGCGGCCAGGGCGACAGCGTGACGATCCAAGAGCCGACGAGCGAGCCGACGGAGCTGGCGCGCATCGGCGCGTTCCGCGAGTCGGCGGTGTCGGGGCTGTACGCGATCGGGCGCGGGCGCCGGCCGGAGGCGTTCATCGAGGACGCGGCGGTGCCGGGCGATCGGCTACCCGAATTCCTGGCGAAGCTGCAGGAGCTGCTGCGGGCGGACGAGATCAACGCGTCGTTCTTGATCCACCTGCTCGCCGGGCAGGTGCACGCGCGGCCGATGCTCGACCTCGGCGACGCCGGCGACCGGGCGAAGATGTGGCCGCTGGCGGACAAGGCGCACGCGCTCGCGATGGAGTTGGGCGGTACGATCAGCGCGCAGCACGGCGTCGGTCTCGCGCGCACGCCGTGGATGGAGAAGCAGCGCGGGGCGCTCCTGGCGGTGGACCGCGAACTGAAGCGCATCTTCGACCCGAAGAACATCCTGAACCCCGGCAAGCGGCTCGGCCCCGATCCGAGCCGTCCGGCGTGGCCGATGACTCCAGTGCGGAGTGCGGAGTGCGGAGTGCGGAGTGAAGAAAAGACAGTCAAGAAACCCACGTTGCTGATTTGGAACGAGTCGTCGCCCGTCGAGGAAGCCGCCAAGTGCAACGGTTGCGGGGAATGCCGGCCGCGGACGGGGCCGACGCGGATGTGCCCGGTGTTCCGCGCGATCGGGACGGAAGCGGCGACGCCGCGGGCGAAGGCGAACGCGCTCAAGCTCCTCGACGATCCGTCGAAGCTCGACGGGGACGAGCTGGCGGCGGTGGCGGCGCACTGCGTGAACTGCCGGATGTGCCGGGACGAATGCCGGGCGAAGGTGGACGTGCCGAAGCTCATGCTGGAGGCGAAGGCGGCGCGCTACGCCGAGCACGGCTTCCACCGGCACGAGTGGCTGCTGGCGAGAACCGAATCGCTCGTCCGGCTCGCCGGGCAGTTCTCGTGGACGATGAACACGCTGCTCGGCGCGCGCTGGAGCCGGTGGTTGCTAGAGAAGGCGTTCGGGTTGTCGCGGCGCGCGCCGATGCCGCGGTTCACGCACCGCACGTTCCTGCGCCGCGCCTGGTGGATGGGCCTGACCCGGCGCGGCGCGGCCGACCCGAACGCGAAGAAGGTCGCGTACTTCGTCGACGTCTTCGCCAACTATTGCGACCCCGGCATCGGCGACGCCGCCGTCGCGGTGCTCCGGCACCACGGCTTCCAGGTCCACGTCCCCCGCCGACAACGCGGCAGCGGCATGACGCCCCTGACCTACGGCGACGCCGACACCGCCCGCGACTACGCCCGCTACAACCTGCGGGCGCTCGCGGAACTCGTCCGCGACGGCTACACGATCGTCTGCTCCGAGCCGGCCGCCGCCGTCATGCTCACGCAGGATTATCCGGCGCTCTTGGACGATCCCGACGCGGCGCTCGTGGCCAAACACACCGTCGAACTGATCGCGTTCCTCGGCGAACTGAAGGATCGCGGGGAGTTGAAGCCGCCGTCGCGCGAGCTGCCGCTCGGTCTCGGGCACCACGTTCCGTGCCATGTGAAGGCGCTCGGACGCGTCGCCGCGCCGACGCTGCTCGCGGGCATCCCCGGCGCGACCGTGGACACGGCGGACGACGGCTGCTCCGGCATGGCCGGCACCTGGGGCCTCGCCTCCCGCCACCGCGAGCGCTCGCTCGCCGCCGGCGCCGCGATGGTCGCCGCGCTCGATCGGCCGCGCGTCCTCTACGCTTCCACCGAATGCTCCGCCTGCCGACTGCAAATCCAGGACGCGACCGGCAAGCGGACGTACCACCCCGTCCAATGGCTCGCGCACGCCTACGGCCTCGTCGAACTCGAACTTTGACGCGCCCCGTCCCGCGCTGGTAGAATCCCACCGTCGCGGAGCGGTCTTCCATGATCCGAAAATTCAATCCGTTCGCCACAACCAATGGCTACCCGACCTCGGATGCGCGCATCATGCCCGAAACGGACTGGCACCGCGACCTGATGCTCCAGTTGATCGAAACGTTGAAGAACCACTTCGCCGACGATCCCGACGTCTACGTCTCCGGCGATCTGCTCGTCCATTACTATCGCGAAGATCGGCGGCGACACATCTCCCCCGACGTGTTCATGGTCCGCGGCGTTCCCAAGGGCCAACGTCCGAATTATCTCGTCTGGGAGGAAGGGCCGCCGCACGTGGTCATCGAGGTCGCCTCGGCGACGACCCACCGGAAGGACACCGGCCGGAAGTTCAAACTCTATCGCGACGTGTTGAAGGTGAGGGAATATTTCCTGTTCGACGCCCAGGAAGACCACCTGACGCCGTCGATGCAGGGCTTCCGATTGGTGGACGGCCAGTATCGGCCGATTCGGATGAAGGACGGCCGTTTGCCCAGCCGCGAGTTGGATCTCCATCTGGAACGCGATGGCTGGCAGTTGCGGTTTTGGGATCCGAGCACGGGGCGATGGGTCCTCACCGACGCGGAACGCGCCGACGAGGAGCAACGCCGCGCCGACGAGGAGCAATGCCGCGCCGACGAGGAACGCCGGCTTCGCATCGCCGCGGAATCGGAAGTCGCCCGGCTGCGGGATCTGCTCTCCCGGCAATCCCACCCCGCGAACGGGAAGAACGGCGCGAATGGAAAGTGAATCCGTTTCCGTGCGCGTGCTGCTCTTCGCCCGCGCCCGGGAGCTGGCCGGCGCCGACGCCGTGAACTTGCGACTGCCGAACCATTCCACCGTCGCGGAACTGCGCGCCGCGCTCGCGGTCCAGTGCCCGGCGCTGGCGCCGCTCGCCGCGCGCTCGGCGCTCGCCGTCAACCACGCCTACGCCGACGATGCCGCGCCTCTTTCCGCTTTCGACGAAATTGCGCTCATTCCCCCGGTCAGCGGCGGGTAGAATCGTTCCCATGATCCGGCTGACCCGCGACCCGATCGACGCCGCCGCGCTCACCGAATCGGTCCGCCGGCCCGGCTGCGGCGGCGTGGTGCTCTTCCTCGGCACCGTCCGCGACCTCACCGGCGACGTGCGGACCGAGTTCCTGGAGTACGAGGCCTACGCGCCGATGGCGGAGGCGAAACTGGCCGAGATCGAAGCCGACGTGCGCGCGACCTGGCCCGTCGGCGACGTGGCGATCGTCCACCGGCTCGGCCGGCTCGGCGTCGGCGACGTCAGCGTCGCCGTCGCCGTCAGTTGTCCGCACCGGGCGCAGGCGTTCGACGCCTGCCGCCACGCCATCGACCGCGTGAAGGACGTCGTGCCGATCTGGAAGCAGGAAAACGCCCCGGACGGGCAAGCCGGCTGGGTCCATTAACATTTCAGGGGTTGCCCATGGCCATCGTTCCCTCGAATCTGCCCAAGGTCTACCTCGCCCGCCACGGCGAGACCGAATGGACCAAGACCGGCCAGCACACCGGCCGCACCGACATCCCGCTCACGCCCGATGGCGAGGAGGACGCCAAGCTCATCGGCCTGCGCGTCGCGCACCTGAAGTTCTCCCACGTCTTCACCAGTCCCCTCCAGCGCGCGAAGCGCACCAGCGAACTCGCCGGCTTCGCCGCCCTCGTCGACCCCGACCTCATGGAATGGGACTATGGCGGCTACGAAGGGAAGAAGACCGTCGACATCCGCAAGGAGAACCCCGGCTGGCAGCTCCTCAAGCACGGCGCCCCCAACGGCGAAACCGGCGCGCAGGTCGCCGCCCGCGCCGACCGCGTCATCGCCAAGCTCAAGGCGCTCACCGGCAACATCCTCGTCTTCGCCCACGGCCACTACCTGCGCGTCTTCGCCGCCCGCTGGATCGGCGCCGACGTCGGCCTGGCCGAGCACCTGCTCCTCGGCACGTCGTCCATCAGCGTCCTCTACTTCGACCACGGCCGCATCGAAGAGCCCGCGATCATGCTCTGGAACGACGATCGCCACCTGAGCGGCGAAGGCTGCGTGATCCCGGTGAAGAAGTGAGGCGTTCGCGCCGGGAGGGCGGTGCGGTAGAATTTGGTAGAAGTGTGGAGGACGAAATATGAAAGCGGCGTCGAAGAAGAAGCCGAGGAAGAAGGACCGCGACCCGGTGGCGGAGATGAAGCAGCGATTGCTCAAAGCGGGCTTCACGCCGGAGCGGGCCAAGGCCAAGCGCGAGGCCCAGCGGGAATTGCAGCGGAAGCATCCCGGCATGCACGCGGTCGTCCGGGAGAAATGGGACGGCGACAAGCTCGTCGAGCCATATCTGCTCGCGGTCGCGGCGACTCACGACGAGATCGATCGCTTAGCCGATGCATTACCGGAGCAATTGAGCGAAGGCGCCGTCGTAACGTTTATTTGGCCGCCCAACAAGGCGATGGGGTTTTGAGTCGTCTCCATGTCACGATGGTTTCGAATTGATTCCGAAATACTGGAATTGTCGACGCGGAACTATCCAAGCGTCGAGTGTCCGAGTTTCCACGTCCCGATTCAAATTTGGGACAACGCCTCGACATCGTTCCCACACAAACCGGTTCATTTCCTTTGGGATACAGGATCGAGATTGTCGATCGTGAATCGTCGAATGACCGAAAAATACTCGCTCCGGCTCCACGACATCGACGACCGCATCCCGGACGGTATCGGTGGCATGGGAGGCTCGCAATCCGCGTGGTTGACCACCATGAAAATTCGCTTCCCATTGCTGTCCCAGCGCCGGCGCGAATCGGTCTTGGCGTTCCACTTCCATGTCATCGTCGTCGACCGACTCGATTTCCCAATCCTCGGCACGCGCGACGTGCTACGGAACTTCAGCGTTGAATCGACCTGGGACGGCACCACCTTCACCCTCAACCGACGGCACCACGGCGACGCGGCCTAGCGCCTCGATCACTTCTCCTTCGGCGTCGGCGCCGGTTCGCGCGGGAGCGTCGCCCGGAGCACGGCGGCTAGCTCGGGGCGGTTCGTCGCGGCGTACAGCGACGCCAGCCGATGACCGGCGTCGAAGAGAATCCGCGGCGATGTCGCCGGGATCGAATCCCGCGTGCGGACCAAGCCCTCGTAGCCGGCCTTCATCAATGGCTCCGCGTCGCCGGGCTTCGACAACCCCGCAAGCGCGGCTCCGAGCAGCGATCGCGCGTTGAACGTCGACCACTCGTTCGGCGCTAATTTCTCCCGGATCGCCAGGCCTTCGCGCAGAAGCGGCTCGGCCTCCGCGAATTCGCCGTGGTCCACCAGCGTCTTGCCGATGTTCGCCAACGCATTCGCCAACTCGGCGCCGTTCGCAGGCACGTTGGCCCGGACGATGACGAGGAACTCCTTCGACACGGCGACCACGAGCCGGCGCCAGTCGTCGCGGTCGCGCAGAGGGGCGAGGTCCGCGTCGGTGGCGAGCGCGCGGGCGTTGTTCGGGTTTCGGAAGTAGCGGTCGGCTTTCAATTCGTCGAGCAATTTCATCGCCCGGTCGGCCAACTCGACGCGGCGCACGGAATCGTCGGCCTTGGCGCCGGCGAGTGCGAAGACGCAGGCGGCGTTGTATTTCACCAACAGCATCTGCGGGGCGCCGGCCGGAAACAGCGCGGGCGAGCCGACGATGCGGAGTAGGCGTTCGGCCTCGACGACCGCGTCGGGCCGGCCGGCGCGGGCGTCCTCCACCGCGGCGACGGCGAAGACGTTCACGCCGACCTTGCGCACCCATTCAAACGCGGGGCGGCCTTCGGTGATGGCGTCTTCGACGGCGCGCAGCGATTTCACGGTGGCGCGGTACTCGGCGCGCGGGGCGAAGGCCCGATCCAGCTGCGCGAGGACGCTGAGGCCCTGGATTTTCAGGATCTTGTGGGTGGCGGTGCCCGGCTGGATGGCGAGCAAGCCGTCGAGGATGGCGATCGCCTGGCGAAGATCGGCGGCGATCCGGCGGCCCTCGTCGGGGTCGCGCGTCTGGATCGCTTCGACGAGGCCGAGCTGGATGGCGGACATGGCGCGCGTCTGGAGGAGGCGTTCGGCCTCGCGGGCCGTCGGCGCCGCCTTCGAGTCCAGTTCGCGGAGGATCGCGCTCGCCTCGCGGAAGTGGCGCGCCGCGAGCGGGAACCGCCCGGCGTTCATGGCGAAGGTGCCGGCCATGTTGAGCGAGAAGCCCAGCTCGAAGCGCGAGGCGAACGGGGCGTCCGGCGCGCCGCCGATCTCGCGGGCGAGGTCGAGAACCGGTTGAATCTGCTCGACTCCGGCGCCGCGGTTCGACTGGAGAAGGAGGTACGAGCCGAACGTGCGCGATTGCAGGACGCGGCGGCGGTGGTCCGCGTTCGCGGGTTCGAGTTGGGCGGCCTTCTCGGCGAACTCGCGGGCGGCGTCGAAGGCGCGCGCGGACTCGTCGAAGCGCGCCGTCATGCTGGCGAGGCTGCCGGCGATGATGCGCGCCTCGAACGCGCAGACGAGGGCGTCACGCCGTTCGGGTTCTCCGCCAGGAGGCCATCGAAGAGCTTGATCGCCTGGTCGATGGCCTTTTCCGCCTCCGGTTGCCGGCCCAGGAGCATGTACATCTCGCCGACGCGGTGGTTGGCGCGGGCGATCTCGCGGCGGACGAGCGGGTCGGTGGAATCGTCGCCGGCGAGTTCGGCGATCAATTCGACCGCCTCTTCGAGGATGCGGCGGCGTTCGTCCTGCAGGTCGGGGTTCGTGGCCCAGAGCGTGCCGTTGACGCGCACGGTGAGGCGATCGACGAGGGCGAGGGCCGACTCGAGGCGCGCCTGCGCCTTGGCGCGGACGGCGGCTTCGGCCCGGCGCGCCTGCACGGCGCGGAAGTAGCCGATGGAGGTGCCGACGACGCCGAGGCCGAGGATGGCGGCGGCGACGCCGGCGGCGACGAGCAAAGTGCGCCGGCGGCGGTTCCCTTCGCGCAGTTGCACGGCGGCGGTGGCGCGCTCCACCTCCGCTCGCTTCGCGCGCTCTTCCGACTGCTGCCGGATCTCCGCCACGGCCGCCGCGACCGCCGCCCCGTTCGCGGGGCGCTCGCCCGGCTCGAACGCGAGGCAGCGTTGGCACAACGCGATCACGTCCGCCTCGGCGCCGCAGGCGTTCAACCGGGCGAAGGCCGCTTCGGTCTTCCCGCGCACGGCGTTCAGCCGCGTCGTCTCCGCCGTCGTCCCCTCGAACGGCGGCTGGCCCGTCAGCAGCACGCACAGCACCGCGCCGAGGCCGAAGACGTCCGTCCGTTCGCCGATCTTGTCGATCTCGCCGGCGGCCTGTTCGGGCGGCATGAACTGCGGCGTACCGAGGACGCTGCCGGCCTGCGTGAGTGAACCATCGGATTCGCGAAGCGGCCGCGATTCGGGACGATGATCGATCGTCTCGGCCGGGTTCGCGGTGCGCACGGGCGGTTCGGGCGCGGCGCCGAGGACTTTCGCGAGGCCCCAGTCCATGACCTGCACTTCGCCGTGGTCGCCGACCATGACGTTGGCGGGTTTGAGGTCGCGGTGGACGACGCCCTGGGCGTGCGCGTAGCCGACGGCTTGGCTGATCGCCTCGAAGACGCCGAGCCAGCGGGTGGGGTGCGGGCCGTCGCGCTCGAGCAGCTCGGCGAGGGTGCGCCCGCGGATGAGCTTCATGGCGAGGAACGGCCGGCCGTCGGGCAGCGTGCCGACCTGGTGGACGGGCGGGATGCCGGGGTGCTGGAGGCGGCCGGTGATGCGGGCTTCTTCGAGGAAGCGCGACGCGGTGAGGGAATCGACGGCGTAGCGGCCGCGGAGGAACTTGAGCGCGACTTCGCGGTCGAGGGCGCGGTCGCGCGCGCGGTGGACGACGCCCATGCCGCCGTGGCCGATGGCGTCGAGGAGTTCGTAGCCCGGCGGGCATTCGGGCCGGTCGTCGGCCGGGCCGGCCGCATCGTCCGCCGCTCGGGTCGAATCGTCGGACGAAGGCATGGCGGACGGTTCCGGGGAGAGTGTTGAACGATCATTCGCCGTCGGTCGGCGGACCTTGGCGTTTGGCCCGCGGCGGCGGGGCGAGTTCCTTCGGCAACGACTTCCGCACGGCGGCGGCCCGTTCGGAACGGTTCGTGGCGTCGTAAAGTTCTGCGAGCCACGTGCCGGCCTGGATCGCGTACCGCCGCGCGTCGGGCGGTAGCGTGGCCAGATTGTCGAGAAGCCCGGCATAGCCGTCGGTCAGCAGTGGCTCGGCCTCGTTCCATTTCGACTGCAACTGGAGCGAGCGCCCGAGGCGCGCCTTCGTGTTCGCCGTCAGCCAGTGGTTGGGCATCGCGCCCTCGCGGATCGCGAGCGCCTCGCGCAGCAGCGGCTCGGCGTCCGCCGGTTTTTTCAGGTCCAGGAGCGCCAGCGCCAGCCGGGCCTTGGCGCCGGCCACCTCCGCGTGCTTCGCGCCGTAGGCCTTCTCGGCCAGCGCGACGTGTTCCCGGCAGAGCGCTTCGGCCTCCGCCAGCCGGCCATCGTCCAGCACGAGCGCGGCCAGGTTGTTCACCGTGTTCACGATCGACGGATGCGCCGCCGGCAGCACCTTCCGGCGCTCGGCGAGGATCGTCCGGTGCATCGGCTCCGCCTCGCGCGCCCGGCCCGAAATCTGCAGGAGCGCGGCCAGTTGATTCATCGATTCCAACGTCTGTTCGTGGCTCTCGCCCAACGTCGCGCGACGCTGGGCGAGGACCTCCCGATAGAGCCGCTCGGCGTCCGACAGTCGGCCGGTGTTGAAGTAGAGGACGCCGAGATTGTTCTTGTAGCCCAAGACGTGGGGATCCGTTTCGTTCGTCAGCGCGATCCGGCCCGCGATCGCCCGGAGATAGAGCGGCTCGGCCTCCGCGTAGCGTTCGGTGCTCTCGAGCAGCGAAGCCAGATTGTTCAAACTCTGCACGGTCAGGGCGTGCGATTCGCCCTTGAGCGCGGCACGACGGTCCAAAACGTGTCGAAAGAGCTCTTCGGCCTCCGCGTACTTCGCCTGATCTTTGAGGCAGATCCCGAGCGTGTTGACGGTCATCAGCGTGTAGTCGTGGTCGCCGCCGTAGACCGCCTTGCACAATTCCCAGTCCATTCGGCCCAGCGCTTCCGCTTCGCGATACCCTCCCATGACGTGCAGGAAATTGAAGAGATCGTACCGGGCCGCCATCGTGTCGGGGTGGCGGTCGCCGAAGAGTTTTCGACGAGCCTCCAGAACTTCCCGGTAGAGCGGTTCGGCTTCCCGATATCGGCGGGTATTCGTGAAGAGGACCGCCAGGTTGCCCTTGGAGGAGAGCGTCTCCGGATGCAGTTCGCCGAGTAGTTTCCTCCGGCGCTCAAGAACATCCTTCCAGATCGGTTCGGCGCGATCGACCTTGCCGGCGAACCAGTAGTGGACCGCGAGATTGTTTCGGTACGTTAAAGCGTCGGGGTGGTCGTCGCCGACGAGGGCGACCTGTCCGGCGACGGCTTCGAGCAGCAATGGCTCGGCCGCGTCGAATCGACCGAGGTTGTCGTACGCCGAGCCGAGATTGTTCATGCTCGAAAACGTCAATGGATCGCGGTTCCCGAGCGATTTCCTCCGCAGCGCCAGGATCTCTTCGAACTTCTTGGCGGCGTCCGGGTATCGGCCGAGCGCTTTGTCGAGGAGCGCCGCGCGATTGAGCGCCATGAGCGTCCGCGGATCGGTCGGCCCGCCGATCGTTCGGTAGCCTTCGTACGCCGCGAGCGCCAGCTCTTCGGCTTTCTTGTAGACGCCTTTCTGTTCGTAGAAGTACGACGCGTTCAGCTTGCCGTTGAGCGCGAGCGGGTGAAGCTTCCCGAGCGCGCGATCCTGGCCTTCGAGCAATTCGACGTAATAGCGATCCGCCTCGAAGAATTTGCCGGTGTTGGCGTAGAGATACGCGAGATTGCTCAGGTGCCCCAGGGTTTTCGGGTGCGCTTCGCCGAACAGCTTCTTGCAGCCGCGATAGGCGCGGAGGAGGTACTCCTCGGATTTGGAAAAGTCGATCTTGGATCGCGAATGGAAGACGCCGATGTTGCCAATGACCGTGAGCGTATCGTCGTGGGCCTCGCCGGAGCTTTTCATCAATCCGTCGAAAGCGACTTTCTGAAGTTGTTCGCACTCGTCGAATCGACCCAAATCCTCGAGGGTGGCCGCCAGGTTGTTCATCGACATGAGCGTCTGCGGATGATTCGGGCCGAGCACCGCGGTCCGGCGTTCCAGGCACCGGCGCAGGACTTCTTCGGCTTTGACGAGATCGGTCGTTTTGTACAGATTGCCGAGGCCGTTGAGGCTCTCGAGCGTGAGTTCGTGGTCGGCGCCCAGATGTCCTTCGCGCAATTCCAGCGATCGTTCGAGGTGTTCGCGGGCGCCGCGGAGATCGCCTTGCAGCAGCAGCGTCTCGCCGATGGCGTAGCGGATCGCGGCTTCGGCTTTGGGCTGGCCCGCGAAGCGCCCCGCGAGGTTGTTCGCCGCGAAGGTCAACGCTTCCGCGACCGTCAGCCCCGGCGTCGGCTGTTTTCCCATCTGGTTCTTCGGGCTGGCTTGATAGATCACGTCCTGAAAGAATTTGATGGTATTATCCGCCAGCCGTTCCTGTTCGCTGGCGGCGTCCTTCGCCAGCTTCTCCAGCTCGCGGGCGGCGTTCGCATCGCGGGCGTCGTCGTTGGCCTTCGATTCGGCGAGCTTCGCCCGCTCGGCCTGCCACCAGCTCGCCGCCACGCCGCCGGCCAGAACGGCGATGACCGCCGCGGCGCTCCACCCCAAGACGCGCCGCCGCGCCTCCGACGCCCCGCGCGCGACTTCCGCCCGCCGCGCCCGGTCTTCCGAATCCGTGCGAAACCGCGCCATCGCCGCCGCCACGTCCGAACCGTTCGCCGGCCGTTCCGCCGCGTCCGCGCTCAGGCAGCGCTTCGCCAGCGCCACCAGTTCCGGCTCCGCGCCGCCCGCGTCCAGCCGCGCGTACGCGTCCGCCAGCTTCCCCTGCGCCGCCATCTGCCGCGTCGCCTCCGGATCCGCCGCCACGTACGGCGGCTGGCCCGTCAGGATCGCGCAGAGCAACGCCCCCAGGCCGAACACGTCCGAGCGCTCCGTGATCTTGTCCACCGCGCCGATCGCCTGCTCCGGCGGCATGTACGCCGGCGTGCCGATGATCGACCCCGCGCTCGTCCACGAGTCGTCCGCGGCGCGCGGATCGTGGAACGTGCTCGCCACCGACTCCTGCGGCGTCAGCTCCGTCGTGTCCGACTGGAACTTCGCCAGCCCCCAGTCCATCACCTGCACTTCGCCGAACGCGCCGACCATCACGTTCGATGGCTTCAGGTCCCGGTGGATGACGCCGCGGCTGTGCGCGTAGCCGATCGCCTGCGCGATCGCCTCGAAGATCGCGACGAACCGCCCGCGATCGGCGGCGAGGTCGGCGCGCTCCTTCAACAACTCGTTGAGCGTGCGGCCCTTGACGAGCTTCATCGCGAGGAACGGCCGTCCGTCCGCGTACTGGCCGATGTCGTAGACGGGCGGGATGTTCGGATGCTGGAGCTGCGCGCCGATGCTGGCTTCGTGCAGGAAGCGCCGGCTGGCCACTTCGAAATTCTTCGGTTCGCCCAGCAGCACCTTGATCGCCACGTCGCGATTCAACGCGAAGTCGTGCGCCTTGTAGACTTCGCCCATGCCCCCCTTGGCGAGCGCCGAGTCGATGCGGTAGCGCTCGCCGACCGCGGGAACCTGGGAGCCGAGCGAGGAGAGCGTGGCCGAACGCCGGACCTGATCCGGCGTGGCCGCCTGCGTCTGGGAAGATGTCGGTTCCGACATGCGGCGAAACCTCGGTGTGGCTTCGCCAGTTTAACGCGCCGCCAACGATCGAACCAGCGGCTCACCCCACGAACACGCCCCCGGTGAACGAATCGCCGAACGACCCGGCGACCAGGATGGCGTTCGCGCCGCCCAGCGCCGCGTTCACCACGCTCGTGCCGGCGGCGATCTGGCTCGAACCGTCCTTGATCCCGTTGGTGAGCGTGACGATGTGGCTCAGCCCGTCCTTGATGCCGGCGGTCCCGCCGCCGGCGCGGGCGATCGCGGCGTTCACCGCCGCCGTCCCGTTCGTCAGGCTCGCGATCCCGTTCGTCAGCGACACCGCGATGACGCCGATCTGGCTCATGCCGTCCTTGATCGAGTTCGTGCCGTTCGACACCTGCTGCCGGATCGCGTCGATCGACCCCGCGCCGGTCCCGATGTTGCTCGTGCCGTCGCGGATCGTGTTCAGCCCGGAGGCGATGGCGTTGGTCAATCCGGCGGCCTGCGCGGCGGCCGCGACGCGCCCGATCTCCACGTTCAGCGCGCCGGCGAGGCCCAGGATTTGGCTCGAGCCGTCCTTGATCCCCGCCACGCCGCCGAGGATGTGGCTCAAGCCGTCCTTGATCGAGGTCGCGCCGATCAGGATCGCGATGATGTCGGTGGTTTGCCGCACGGCCGCGACCGGCACGCGCCCGGAGCCGGACACGAGCACGGCGTTGTCCTGCTCGAGGAAGCCGGGCGCGACGACGGCGCCGCCGGCCCCCGCCGTCACCTGTGCCCGGCCGGCGCCGAGGAAGTCGGCGACGCCGACGAACGCGCCGTCGCGATCGGCCGGGTCGCCCCCGAAGAAGCTCTGGATCACCGCCGCCGTCGTGGCGTCGAAGACCTTAACGTGCGGTCCGCCGCCGGGGCCGGCGCCGGTCACGAGGTCCGCGAGGCCGTCGCCGCTGACGTCGCCGGCGCGCACCGCCACGCCGCCGCGGAACGCCTCGTCGAAGGCGAAGAAGCTGCGAATCTCGGCGCCGGTCGCGCCGTCGAAGACCTTGACGTGCGGCCCGCCGCCGGCGCCCGCGCCGACCACCAGGTCCGCGATCTTGTCGCCGGTCGCGTCGCCGAGGCCGATGGACGCCCCGCCGCGGAACGCTTCGTCGAACGCGAAGAAGCTGCGGACCTCCGCGCCGGTCGCGCCGTCGAAGACCTTGACGTGCGGCCCGCCGCCGGCGCCGGCCGCCACGGCGATGTCGTCGATCTCGTCGCCGGTCACGTCGCCGGTGGAGACGAGCGATCCGCCGGTGAAGCCGGGGAAGGGGACGAGGTCGAAGCGCGGCGAGCCGTCGGCGTTGCGGACCTGCACGCGCGCTTCGATGCCGGCGCCGGAGGAAACGGCGAACAGGTCGACGACCGCCGGCGTCTCGCGCCGTTCGAGTTCGATCAACCGCGGACGGAGGGATTTACGAACGGACATGGCAGCATCTCGGGAGGGGGGGTATTTCGCGAAGTGGATGTTACCACGGAATTCCGCCCGTGGGCCTGCAAAGTGGCTCCACCGCCCCCGCGCCACCGTTCCGTGGACCCATCCCGAATTTCGGAACGATGCTGGCCCGCTCAGGACTTAGGGCGCTAGTGCGTCGGTTTCGGGACGTTGATCGCGCCTTTTAATTTCAACAGCTCGTAGCCCATTTTTTCATTGAGTCGCAAACCGTCGCATGTGGCTTCGAGCAAACTTGCATTCTTAAGATCTACCCTTTCAAGTCGGGCATCAATGAATCTGGCTTTAAAAAGATTTGCCCGGACCAGGCTAGCCCCCACGAGACGGGTGTGATCGAAGTTGACCTCTCGGAGTTTAGCCCGCGCGAGGCTGGCCCCATCAAGGCTGGCCCCATCAAGGCTGGCCCCATCAAGGCTGGCCCCATCGAGAGCGGCCCCTTCGAGGCAGGTCCCTTTGAGCTTGGTTTCAAAGAAGGTGGCACCCTCGAGGCTGGTCCGAGCAAGAAAGGCCCGATCAAGTGTAGCTCCATTCAGTGTGGCTCCATTCAGTGAAGCTCCATTCAGTGAGGCTCCTTCGAGTCGGGCCCCATCGAGTATGGCTTCATCGAGTCGGGCCCCATCGAGTCGGGCCCCATCGAGTCGGGCCCCATCTAGAATTGCGTACGACAGATCAACTCCAACAAGCCACTGGTCTGACAAATTGAATTGTCGAAGGTATAAGGGAGTAGGAGGCGATTCATATGAATACCATCTATCCTGTGGCGTACGGATCCTTAGTAGCCAAGCTGCTGCGGACTTTGGTGTCGGCCAAACGAGTGGCACGAAACAGACCACATTTTCATTTATCCATTCCCGATACTCGTGCAGCCTTTTGTCCCACTCACTAATATCGTAATAGTCTAGGACGGTATTCCATCGATCCATGATTTCAGGCGATGGTGTGCGTTTGGCGATACTTGGTAGCGGTGCGGCTTCATGGCACGCGCCATGGAGTTGCAAAAGAGCGTACTCCGCTCTGCCACATTGTTCGGAAACAAATCGTGAAATCTTCGCGTCAATCGTCGCAAGATCGAATCCGTTCGAGATCACGTCCTGCATCAGCGCCAGCACGGTGACGCGCCACTTCGCCGCGTCGGCCGATTCCTGGGCTGCGCGGCGGGCGATCTCCTCGCGCACATGATCCTGGAGGACCGGCGTCAGCGGGCTGGCGCCGGCGGCGACGAGCCAAATGCTCGCCAACTCGGCCGCGGTCCAGCGCTCGTCGGCGTACTCGTCGGTGGGGTTCTTCAGCTCGCCGAGCCGGCGGTCGAACGTCGCGAGCAGCTCGACCAGCCCGACGGCGGCCAGGTGCTCCGCGAACGGCTTGATCGTGAACTGGAACGTCTCGACGCCGTTGACCTTCTCGACGTGCCGGTAGAAGAACGAGAGGAAAAGGCCGATGGTGCCCTTGCGGAACCCCTGACGGTATTTGTTGAGGAGGCCGCGCAGCCCGAACGCGTCGGCGAGGGCTTCGACGGCCGGCACGGTGGCGGTGCGGCCGTCGCCGGTCTGCCACGCGGCGAGGCCGATCAACCCCAGCAGGCTGCGGAATTCCCGGAACGAGATCGGCTTCGTGGTCGCATGTTCCGTCGGCGTCCCCCACTCGCGCAGGTAGACCTTGCGCACGAGCCAGGCGTACACGTCCGCCATGCGCTCCGGCAATCGATCGCCCTGGAAGGGATTCGGCAACACCGGCGCATGCGTAGCGGCAGTCGAGTCCTTGGCCAGGCGGTCGCGGTACGCCATCGCCAACAGTGTGAGCAACAACGGTTGGACGCTGAACTCGCGGAGCTTGTCGTCCTTGAGCGTTTTCGGCATCGGCTCCTTGGCGAACTTCCGCCACCAATCGTCCCGTCGGTCCCTGGCGAACAACGTGGCCACGGCCGGGTCCGAAATCGTGTACTTGAACGATCCGTCCCCGTACTGGGTCGGCCGATCCTTGTCCGGCGTGAAGAACGGAAGCAGCTCGAAGTATTGCCGTTCGTCGGTGAAGAGCGCCTTGAGGTGGTGCGCGGCGATGGGGCGGCCGCAATAGAGCGCGAAGACGCGGCGGCCGCGCTCCCGGCATCGCTCGATGGCGGGCTGATACTTCGCGGCGAACGTGTAGGCGAGGCTCTTGCCCTCGGTGTCGGTCTGCTGCAATTCGTCCAGCCCGTCGAAGACGATCAGGAGCGGCGGCAGCGCCGGGTCGGGGTCCAGCACGCCGGACGGATACGCGTGCTCGGTGGCGAAGCGATCGAGTTCCGTTTCGGGCTTGCCGTCCGGGTCGAGTTCGTGGAGCGGGACGTAGAGCACGCGGACCGCGCCGCCCTTGATCAGCTCGGCGCAGAAGGTGCGGGCGACGCTCGATTTCCCCGCCCCCGGAGGACCGTCGACGATGCGCACGACGTCGTTCGGCTTCGCGATCCAAGTCCTCAATTCCTCCAGCAGGTCGACGACGTGGCGATGGGATTTCCGCGCGCGTTCGTGCGGCCGGTCGGGATCGCCGCGCTTCGCTTTCGGATCGTCGATCGTCTCGATCTCGGTCCAGTAGGCGAGCGGGGGGATGAACACGTCGTCGAGCGTGAAGGTGTCCTGGAAGAGCTTCTCGGCATGGCGGGCGAGGAACGCCTTATGCCCGGCGTCCCAGCGGTCGTCGAGTCCGCCGACCTGTTCGGGGGCGACGGCGGGCCAGTAGGCGGTGAGTCGGTCCCGCTTGGCGAGGGCGGCTTCGATGTCGTCGCTGGACACTTGCTGAACGGGGCGCCCGTCGACGTAGCGGTAGACGTCGAGGAGATTGTTTTCGCGCATGTCCTTGACGGTGACGCTGACGGTGGAGCCGGAGAGCGGGTCGAGTTTTTGGTTCTCGCGGATCCGGTTGAGGCGTTCGGTGATTTCGGAAGTGGTTAATGGCAAGGGATTTCCGTCTTGACCGACGGAGTGCCAGAGTACGTGGAGGAATTCGCGTTGCGCTGGGGTGATGGGAACGTCGCTTTTCATAAATGTACTTTTAGAAAATTATCTCGCAATTCACTTGTGACTGGTCTAGAATGGGCGGTGCCGGCAGCGAAGTTGACCGGCACGTCATTCATAGTTCATTGTAGGAGGCAGGCCATGTCCGTTCGAGAATTCGAACCTCCGAGCGCGAAACTCGTCTCGCGCCGCCCGCAAACCCAGACCCGCGAAGCGAACCGCACCCCACCCCGCAGCCCTTTTGGCGGCGGGCAAGTCGTCGCGTCCGCCGGCGACGAGCCGCCGCGCTTCTCGCGCCTGCGTCGCATCTACGAGGTTGTCTTCAAGGGATCGCCCCGCCGGCTGACGGACATCGAGCGAACGGCGCACGTCGAGGTCGTGAAACGCGGCGATGATCTCGCCCGGGAATGCCGCGATTCGCATCCGGCGCTTGCCGACTACGCCGAGCGCTGCGCGAACGCCTCCCGCAACGTTCTGGCCGAATCACGAAGCGAGAACTGGTTCGGGTAATCCCTCGATCCCATTGCGAAAAAAAACCGGCCCCCTTCGGGCCGGTTTTTCGTTGGGGGTCGCCGGAGAATCCACGATGTTCGATCGCATCCCCCTCGCGTCTTTCACCCAACCCATTGGATGTCGTTCACGTACACCACGCCTGCCGTCGAATCGATCTCGAAATGCACGCACAGCGGCGGGTGGAACCATAGCCGGCGCGTCGGACGATCCCGCGATTCGCCCTGTTCGTGGGCCGCGTCGCGGAGGATGCGGTTCACCGCGTCAGCGGCATCCTCCACGGCGTCCGTGTCGCCGATTTGATCCCACATTTTGGCCAGTTGAACCTGCGCGCGCGGCCGCCAATAGACGGTGAAGTTCATTTCCAAGCCCGCAGGTCCTTGAGAATGTCTTCCAACAACCGACCGGGACCAGAGGCTCGGTCGGCGTCCGCGAGTTCCGCTTCCGTGAATGGCCCCAACGGCCGCGGGTTGCGAAGGGCTTCGTAAATGAACGGAGGCAACGCGACGGCGAGCAGGTTCCCCTGCTCGTCGTATAGTTCCGTCCGACCTCCCAAGCCGTCCAACATCGCCACCGTCGCGGCGTCCAGCGTCAATTTCCCCATCTCGAATCCTCGATGACCGAACTTCGTCCAGTTCAATCGCCGGCAATCCGCCCCCGCTTACGGCAGGTCCGCGGGGCGGCCGAGGGAGGCGTCGAAGCGGTGGAGGCCGGCGCGGACGCGGCCGTTCTGGTTCTTGTAGATGTCGTCGTTGTTGACCGTCGCCACGATCGAAAAGAACACGTGGCCGTCGGCGAAGAGGATGTTCTGCCCCTTGCCGTGCGGCGAGAGCGGGCCGTCCGCCGGCGAGGCCGAAGACGTCGGCAGGTCGGCGAGCAGGGGCGTGAGTTCGTCCGAGATGTCCTGCACGCGGCGGCGGATGCCCTGGATCTCGCCGTTCACCTGGTAGCCGAGGGTGTAGACGTACGAGACGCGCTGTACGTCGTCGGCGCCGTCGGCGGGGCAGGCGGCGCGCGTGTCGGGCATGATCTGGCGGGCGACCTGCAACTCGGTGACGAACGATCCGGCGTTCGGCGCGGCGGCGGTGCCGATCTTGGGGAACTGGTCGTGGTGCGTGTCGGCGTAGCCGCTCAACCCTTCATAGAGCCGTAGCATGTTATTCTTGCAGGAGGCGATCTGGCCGTCCTGGCGCAGCTTCATCGCGCCGGTGACGACGAGGCCGACGGTGAGGAACGCGATGGCGGCGACGATGGACACCTCGAACCAGCGGCGGACGGGGTAGGCGGCGCGCGCGGCGGGGACCGGCGGCAGCTCGTCGAACGACGCGTCGGCCGCGTCGACGTCGCCGAGGATCGGATGGAAATCGGAACCGGAGGGGCACGCCGCGGCCTCGGCCGGGGCGTCGCCCTCGAGCGGGAGCTTGTTCTCGACGATGTGGTTGGCGAGGGCGCCGAGGGCGGCGACGGCGAGGCCGGGCGGCGGTTCGCCTTCGGCGGCGGCGCTGAGGCGGGTAAAGAAGGCGCGGAGGCGCGCGAGCTTCGCGGCGGCGGCGGGGTCGGCGGCGACGGCGCGTTCGACGTCGGCCATCTCGGCCGCGGGCAGCGCCTTCAAGGCGTATCCGACGAGTTGTTCGTCCATCGTCCACCCCCGATCACGGGCCGGCCGCCTTCGCGTGCCAGGCCTCGGCGAGTTTCGTCATGGCGGCGTTGAGCCGCGATTTCACGGTGCCGAGCGGAATCTCGAGTGCGTCGGCGATCTCCTGATACTTCAGCCCTTGGAAGTACGCGAGCACGATCGCCTGCCGCAGGAGGTCCGGCAGTTCGTCGACGGCGGCGCGCACCTGGGCGGCGAGTTCGGCGCCCTCGGCCTGCGCCGCGGGGTCGACGTCGCGCGCCGCGAGCAGCTCGAAGAGCGAGCGCGGCGGATCGCCGTCGGTGTCGCCGGTGGGGTCGACGGTGCGTTCGTGGCGGCGCTTCTGGCGGCGCAGGGCGTCGATCGCCTGGTTCGTCGCGATGGCGTAGAGCCAGGGCCGCGCGGCGCGCCCCGGTTCGTACTGCTGGATCTTCACGAACACCGCGACGAAGGTGTTCTGGAACACGTCGGCCGCGAGTTCCGCGTCGCCGAGGTAGCGGTGCAGGTAGCCGTACAGCTCGCGCTCGTAGCGGCGAACCAGGGGGCCGAGCATGTCGCGACGGCCGGCGCGGAGGCGTTCGAGGAGCGTCTCGTCCGAAACGCCGTCCTGAGGGTTCTTCGCGGCGGCCACCGGATACCTTTACGCGGGGAGGATTCCGAAGGTTCGCTCCGGTCCGGTTATCATCGCGGCGCGCTAGGCGACGCGTCAAGCAGACAACCGGGGGAATTCCCCCGCCGGCTTCGGATTGCCCGGCATGGCCCGTTCGGGTAGGCTGGACCGGTTGGGTTCCAGGAGGGGCGATCCATGCGTCGGACGATCCTGTTCGCGGTCATATTCGGCACGGTGGCGGCGGCGGGCTGCCTCACCAAGCCGAAGCGCCGCCCCCCCCTCGCCATCGACAAGACCCTCCCGCCGCTCCCCTCCGCGCTCGAGAAGGCTCAGCCGCCGACCCCGCCCCAGCCGGCGACGCCGATGGCGAACACGCTCCCCGACACCACCGACTACAAGTCGGTGGCGATCCCGGCGGCGCCGCTACCGCTCGTCGAGGCGCCGGTGACGATCCCGGTGTCGGCGACGTTGCCCGATCCGTCCGCGGCCGACGACGAGAAGAAGCGCCTGCTCGAACGCCTCCGCGAGAAGCGCGAGAAGGAAGCGCCGAAGGAGAAGCCGATGCTGCCGTCGGCGATCGCTCCGAAGGAGAGTCCGAAGGAGGCGCCGAAGCTCGAACCGAAGGTCGAGTCGAAACCGGCGGCGAGCGATCTCGCCGGCGCGCGGGCGCTCCACGGTCGGCTGCTCGAGAAGTACCAGAAGCTCAACGACTACGAATGCGTGATGACGCGGCGCGAGGTCGTCGGCGGGAAGGAGATGCCGACGGAGGAAGTGCTGTTCCAGTTCCGCAAGGAGCCGTTCAGCGTGTACATGCGGAACCTCGGCGAAGTCGGCAAGGGCCGAGAAGTGTTGTATGTGGACGGCAAGTTCGACGGCCTCCTGCACGTCGTCTCGGGCCAGGGGGACGTGGCGAAGTTCCTCGTCGGGTTCAAGACCTCGCTGAAGCCGGACAGTTCGATGGCGACCTCGAAGAGCCGGCACAAGATCACCGAGGCCGGGCCGGGGAACCACCTCGCGAAGATCGATCGATATTTGAAATTGGCCGAGGCCGGGAAGACGACCGTGAAGTACCTCGGCACCGTGACGCGCAAGGACCAGCCGAACGCGGTGGAGGGGATGGAGCTCGCGATCCCGCCGGGCGAGGACGCGCTGCTGCCGAAGGGGGGCAAGTGGGCGCTGTACTTCGAGCCAAGCCCGGCGGTGCCGAACTACGGGAACCTGATGGTGCATCAGATGTTCGACGAGACGGGCCGGGAGGTGGAGTATTACTGTTTCACGAAGTTCCGCGTGCCGGCGAACCTGACGGACGCGGATTTCCACCCCGACCGGCTGGGCGGGAAGAAGAAGTAAGTTTCGCCGCGAGGCGATCCGTTTTGCCGCGACCTGTTTAGCGGCGTCCCGTTTAGCGGCGAGGCGCAGTCTTCGGAGCCGAGCGCGGGCTTTGCACAACGGACGCCACTCTAGCCGATCCGTTGTGCAGGTTCGATATTCGTTGTGCAGCGGGGCTTGATGACGAATTCCGGATCGATACCGAGATTGTACATTTCTTGAATGACGCAGGTGATGTTGTAGCACACGACCTTCGCCAGCGTCTCATTCTCCATCGCGAGCCACGACTTCGACCGCAGCGATTCGCCGAACTTTCTCTTGATCGAAGAGAACGCCGATTCCGCGTTGCTTCGTTGATGGTAGTGCTTCAAGTAGTCTTCCCGGTTCAGGCACATCAACTTGAACGCCTTCTCATACGCGCCGCCGATCCCGCCCGTCGCATTCTTCTTGAACTGTGGATAGAACTGGCCGTTGGCGTTGTTCACTGCCGTGAAGTTTTCTTGCGACGTGTACGCCTTGTCTCCCATGACTTCGCCGATGGTGAAGCGGCTGGCGGTCGAGTTTGACGAGTTCGGGAAGTTGGGGCGAATCCGCGCCGTCCTTGCCAGTAACCTTGCATGCCGTCACCACGTTCGTCTTCACGCCGACCATCGCGTGCAACTTGATCCACTGGACTTCCGACTTCGGACGGCCGTACTTTTCATCGAACCATCGCTGATATCTGGCCCCGGAAAATCCGGTCGAGTCCACGGCGAAAGCCGATTCGATGGCCCCGAGCGGGGCCGCGCTTCGGGCGATGAAGTCGTGAAGGATCGGCGTCGATTCATTGCGGTCGAAGAAGTTCAACACGCTGTTGAAGTGCGGGACTCGCGTAACGAACCCGCTGTCCTTAGCTTCGTCCAAGTCGCCCATGAACCGACGGGCCGACATGGTGCTGTACGTCTTGTAGACGGCACAGAACGCGGCATCGGCGGGACGGATCGGTTGTTGACCGCGACGGGGCGCGGGCGCGGGAAGCGTGGAGCGGATGTCCGCGAGGAACGCCCCGAAGTGGCGATGCTCGTTGACCTGCGCCCGGTTGTAATTCGGCCAGTCCTGCGCGTAGGTCTTCCGCTTGACCGATTCAACGGTCATCGTCGTGACGGTCTCAGTACCATCTGGATGGCGCTCGGTCTTCGTTACGGCGAATTTCACGGCGAAAAAATGCTTGCACTCCGCGCCCCACTCGGCAAAATCGGGGCATGAGCAATAGCAACGCTCCAAACTCACGGAATAGGTGCCACGGCCCGACTGCGACGGGACGTGCCAGAGCCTGCCGACTTTCACGATGGAGCAGGTCTCCGCGATGATCTTGCCACGTTGTTCGCGAGCGTTCATGGTCGTCCTCCGTCGATGTGTATTCATGGTAATAAAAAGGCCATTAAGCGTCAACGTCGGACTTGCCAAAAAACTGGATTTTTATTACCATAAATTCCATCATGGGACGACCAAAAAAAGATGCCGATCTGCTGATGAACATTCCCCTGCGGATCATGCTCAACGCTGCACAGCGGGACTTGATCGAGCGGGCCGCGAAGTCCGTCGGTTCCGACATGACTGCGTGGGCGCGGCCGATTCTGCTTCAGGCGGCGCAGGAGCAGCTTTGCCAGACTGCAAAGGGCGGACGTAAGACTAAGTGAGCGGAAGACGGGGCCATGATGGACAAGGATGGCATTCGCCCCTGCGCGGTTCGCACCGAACTTCGATGGGGCAGGCCGGGTCGTATTGTCAACGGAGCGAGTCCATGAAGTCACTTGAGCGGGCCTTCGCGTCGGGCATGGCGGAACTGGTTGGCGACGGCCAACGCCAGCAAATCCGCTACGTCGCGTCCGGGGGCCATACGGACAAGTTCACCGACCCGGAGGAAAAGGTTCGGGCCGAATTCTGGGCCGATCTGATCTTCCACTACGAATACCCACCCAACCGCATTGCCCTTGAGCGAGTCGTTCCCGACCGCCGGCCTGTCGATGTCGCCGACATCGTCGTGTTTCGGGACGAAGGCAAGACTCGCCCCTATGCCGTGTTCGAAACCAAGCGAGACGACATTTCGGATGCCGAGTTTGAACAGGCCATCGAACAGGTGTGCGGCAACGGAACGTGGGCGAAGTTCCGTGCGGACTACGTCGGCGTCGTGGCCGGGCTGACGCGGCGGTTCCTCGACTTCACGCCGAAGTACGGCGTCCTGGAGCGGGAGGCGAACATCATCGCCGACCTGCCTCGCAGTTATGGCAGACCGGAAGAGTTCCGCTTCTACAAGGGCGACGACAAGCGGGATATTCGCAAGGTCGAAAAGGGCGAATTGATTTCCACGATACGCAAGTGCCATCAAACGCTCTGGGGCGGCGGGCGGCTTTCTCCGCCCGCCGCGTTCAGCAGGGTTCACGCGCATTAATCGCTTGTAAATCCCGCGAGGACCGCTTGCAGGTA
>CAYVRB010000056.1:2978-25673 GCA_964453375.1 uncultured Alcaligenaceae bacterium | reverse complement strand
ACGTCACGCTGAACCGCAGGAACGCGCCGGCGTCGTCCCACGGCACGCAGCAGACGCTCTGCTCGCGGATCAGGTACTGGCTCGCCTCCTCGGCGTTCGCGAACTTGCGGTCGCCCGCCGCCTTCGGGGACGCCGCGTAGAGGAAGTACGTCCCGCCCGGCATCTCGCACTGGAAGCCGACCGCCTTCAGCGCGGCCACCAGCTTCCGCAGCCGGCGCTCGTACTTCGCCTTCACGGCCACGGGGATCGCCGGGTTCCGCAGCGCCGCCGCCGCCGCGTGTTGGATCGCCATGAACTGGCCGCTATCGCTATTGTCCTTCACGTCGGCGTAGGCCTGGACGATCTTCGGGTGCCCGGCCACGAAGCCGAGCCGCCAGCCGATCATGTTGAACCCCTTCGACATCGAATGCACTTCGACGCCGACCTCCTTCGCGCCGTCCACCTGCAGGAAGCAGAGCGGTTCGCCGGCGTAGCTGAGCAAGATGTGCGCGGCGTCTTGCACGACGACGATCCGGTTCTTGTGGGCGAAGTCGACGACCCGCTTGTAGAAGTCCTTCGTGGCGACCGCGCCGGTCGGGCTATTCGGATAGTTGACGACCAGTAGCTTCGCACGCGTCTTGACGTCCGCCGGGATGTCGTCGAGGTCGGGGAAGAAGCCGTTTTCCTTCTTGAGCGGCAGGCGGTGGACTTCGCCGCCGAGGTAGCGAGTCCAGGTGCCGGCGACGGGGTAGCCGGGGACGGTCATGAGCGCGACGTCGCCGGGGTTGATGAAGCACGCGGGGAGCATGGCGTAGGCGGGCTTGCTGCCGATGCAGTGGCAGATTTCGGTCGCGGGGTCGAGCGCGACGCCGAACTGGCGCTTCATGAATTCGGCGGCGGCGTCCTTGTAGTTGGCGATGCCGTTGTCGGCGTAGCCGCGGTTCTCGACCTTGTCGGCCTCGGCCTTGAGCGCGGCGCGCACGCCGGCGTCGGCCATGTCGTCGTTCTCGCCGATGCCGAAGTCGAGCAGTTGGCGCTCCGGGTGGTCGGCGAGCGCCTGCCTCTTGGCGCGCTTGATCTTCTCGAACTTGTAGATCTCGGTGGACTTGCCGTAGTTCGCCCCGCCGATGCGGTCGGCGAAGAGCGATTGGAACCAGGGATCGACGGACATCGGAGCGCGCACCCGGGAAGGAAGGGACCGGCGGGCATTTTACGGACGGCGGGGAAAAAGAAACCGGCGGCCCGAAGGCCGCCGGCGGAAGGAGTCGGTTTCGGTCCGATCACGCCGAGCCGGCGGCGCTGCCGCCGTCGAGCAGGACGTTGAACGGCAGCAGGTTGTTCGGATCGGCCAGCGCCGCGAGGATCGTTTCGAATCCCGGCGTCCGCTTCAGGTTCAACGTCGGCGTGATCGGGAAGACCGTCGCGTTGTTCTTGATGTCGTCCGGCGTCAGCGGATCGCCCGGCAGCACCGGGTCGAAGCGGACGATCTCGAACCGGGTGCCCTCGGGCCGCGTGACGAGGATCGAGCGGGACGAACCGAGGTTGTCGGTGCTCGTGCCGAACGAGATCCCGCCGACGCCGGTGCGCGAGGGGAGCGGATTGGTGAGGTCCGGCGTATCCTCGAACGCGAAGAAGCTGGCCATCGCGACACGGAACTGGTCGCCGCGGACCGCGTCGACTTCGAAGGGCTGGGCGTTCTTGCGGCCCTGGAAGACCTGGATGTGGGCGCTGCCGCCGGGGCCGGGCGCGGTCACGAGGTCGGTGATGGTGTCGGCGTCGAAGCGACCGGCATCGACGAACACGCCGCCGCGGAAGTTCGGATCGTAGGCGAAGAAATCGGCGATGGTGCTGGCGGGGTTGATCGTCGTGCCGTCGCCGAGCGTCGGATCGATGGAGCCGTCGTAGACCCGCACGCGCGGCCCGCCGCCGAAGCCGGCGCCCGCGACGATGTCCGGCACGCCGTCGCCGTTCACGTCGCCGACGGCGACGTTCACCCCGCCGCGGAAGGTCGACTCGTAGGGGAAGAAGTTGTACGGGTTCGACAGCCCGCCGCCGGCCAGCTTGTGGCGGTAGAAGACGGCGTTGTTGAACACGTTCACCTTCGACTGGTCGATCTGGTAGACGATGATGCGCGGGCCGCCGCCGATGCCGGGGGAGACGGCCAGTTCGGCCTTGCCGTCGCCGTTGAAGTCCGCCGCCCGGACTTGCACGCCGCCGCGGAAGGTTTCTTCGAAGGCGAAGAACTGGGAGATGATGTCCGTCTCCGGGTTGAGGGCGGACAGGTTGATGTTGTTGCCGCCGAAGAGCCGGGAGCCGCGAACGATCGTCACGAGCGGCGCGTCGCCGGTGCCGTTCGCGATGATGAGGTCCGGCGTCGTGTCGCCGTCGACGTCGGCGAACGTGATCTGGGGTGCGTTGAACTGCGACACGCCGCCGAGCGACGGCGTCACGACGAACGGGTTCGTCACGATGCCGTTGCCCGAGAGCGCGCTGCCGAACGGCTGGCCGCTGATCTGCGCGTTCAATCGCAACGCGTAGTTGTTCGCCGGCGAAGAGACCGACGGGCCGGTCTGGACGACGAGCGCGTTCGCCTGGATGCCGCCGATGTTTTCGATCGACGTGAACTGGATCGACTTGAAGCCGTTGCCGAAGTTGAACGTTCCGTTCCCGTTGCCCATCGGAATGAGGTTGATGCTGCCCGTGCCGGCGAAGCGCGGCGAGAGCGAATCGTACGGCCGGAACGCGATCGGATCGGTGACGATCGGCGAATTGCCGTTCAACAGGAGCGGCGAACCGAGCGCAGGCCGGACCGTGAACGTATCCTTGGCGATATTTTCCAGGTTGGCCGGATCGGCGAAGTTCGTGCCCTTGCTGCGGATGTCGAAGTTGTCGGTGGGCGTCGGCGCGCTGCCGAGGGTGACGAGGCCCGCGGCGGCTTCGGCGAGGAACCGCACGATCGTCGTGGGGCCCGCGGGGTCTTCGCGGTCCACGCCGACGTTGACCTGCACCTTGCCGCTCCCCACGCTCAGGAGGTTCGCGACGTCCGACGATTTGACGGTCGGATCGATCGATCGCTTGTCCTCGATGCTCACGTCGCCGCCGGACGTCAGCGTCACGTTCCCGCCGCCGGTGATGGCGATCGCGGGCTGTTGCGTCGCGTCCTCGAAGCGGATGATGAAGTCGGTCTTATCGCGGACCAGGATCGAGCCGCTCGAGAGCTTCGCGAAGAGATCGCCGTTCAACGCCTGGATGCCCGGTTCGTCGGTGACGGTGTTCGTGCCGTTCATGGTGATGAACGACGCGATCGTCTTGCCGTCGCCGGTGAGCTGGTTGGCCGCGTTGTCGAGGGCGAACGCCCCGCTGCCTTCCAGGTAGAGTTTCGTCGCGGTGATCGGCGCGGACTGGGTCGCTCCGCCGCCCGTGAGCCGCAGTACAACCGGTCCACCCGTCGCGTCCAGGGCGGCGTTCAGCGCGATCGTGTTGGCGCGGACGTTGAAGCGGCCGCCGGTGATCCCGCCGGTCACGGTCGCGGAGCCGGTGGCGGTCGCGTTGATCTTCGAGCCGAACTTCGCCGTGGCGAGAGTCGTGCCCGTGCCGATCGGTTGCTGGAAGGTCGAGGTGCCGGCGCCCGCGGTCTCCAGGCTGCCGGGGCCGTCGATCGTGCCGTCGAAGTTGATCGTGGCCGCGCCCGAAACCTTCGCGAAAGCGGCGGCGTTGATCGAGACCTTCGAACCGCCGGTCTGGTTGAAGTCGTTGGCCGCGATCGCCGTCGAGTCCAAGGTCACCGTGTCGGTCGCGTTCAGTTCGACCGTCTTGGCGGCGGTCAGGATCGAACCGCCGTTCATGGCGATCGCCTTCGAGAAGAAGCGGACGTCGCCGTTCGAGCCGACGCTGCCGTTTTGGGCGATGGTCGCGAAGCGATTCGCGGCGGAGCCGGCGAGGATCGTGGAGGTCGTGTCGAGGATGCTCGCGATCGTCAGCGTGTCGGCGGCGTTGCCGGTCGCGACGGTCAGCGTACCGGTCGGGTTGACGAACTTCGTGGTGGCGAAGGTGCCGTTGCCGCTGCGGATCTGCGAGACGCCGTTCGCGGGGATGCCGTCATCTTCGAGGATCGCGTCGCTGGCGGCGGCGGGCAGTTGCAGCGTCAGGTTGCCGACGCTCGTCGCGTTCAGTTCGGCCGCGTCCACGTTGAGGTAGGAGAGGTTGTCCGTCGTGGTTCCCGTCAGCACGAGCGTCGCGCTCTCGGCGCCGGTGAACGTGTTGACCGCGCTGGCGAACGTTCCCTTGCTCACGATGAACCGTTCGCCGGCGGTCGGGGCGCCGCCGTTGAAGCTGATGCCGCCGCTGGGCACCATCGAGCCGTTCGAGTAATCGATCGTGGCCGAATCGACGCCCGCCGTGCCGTTCAACCGGATCGCCTGCGTGCCGATGGCGTCGGTGGAGAGCAGGTTCGCGCCCTGGAACAGTTGCACGTTGCCCGCGCCGTCGTTCACGAATCGGTAGTCGCCCGCCACCGACGCGTCGTAGGTGCGGACCGCTTCGTCGTCGCTGCCGATCGAGAAGGTGTGCTTCGCCGTCGCGCCGATCGAGGCCTGGCCGGCCGTGTCGTCCGTTTGCAGCGCGATCCCGAAGATGATCGTTTCGTCGCCTTCCTTGTTGAGGTCTTCGATCAGGTCGAATCCGATGTTCTGCGAGGTCGTCGTGAAGTCGGCCTTGGCGAAGATCAGGTCGGTGGGGTTCGTGAAGTTCTTGTAGTCGGCGTTGTTCGTGGCCGTTCCGCCGACGGTGTCCGAGACGCGGACGACGACGGTGCGATCGATGCCGTCGACGCCGATGGCGCCGACCGCGGTCACGGTCAGTTGCACCGTGGCGGTGACGCCGGCGATGTTGTCCTCCATCGCGCCGCCGCCGGCGGACGTGAAGTTGACGGAAACCGTGTCGTTGTCCGTGATCGTCGCGGTATCCAGCGCCTTGCCGAAGAAGAGCGCCGAGATCACGCTCGCGTCCGCCTGGATGTTCGTAATCTGCGAATCGAATTGCTCCGAGCCTTCGACCCGACGATCGTCCGTCAAGGGGACGACGATCGTCTCCTTCGTGGAGCCGGCCATGAACGTCACCGTCTTGGCCACCGCGGTGAAGTCCACGCCCGAGATCGCCGGCCGCACGCCGACGCCGGCGAGCGTCGCGAAGTCGACCGACACGTCCTTCGAGATCTTGTTCGAGAGCGTGATCGTGTAGATCAGGTTGTTGCCTTCGGTGTCCGTCGAGGCGAAGAGGTTGATCTCCGCCTTGTCGTCGGTCGTGATGTTGCCGACGGCGACGTCGGTGGCATCGACCTTCGCCGCCATCACGCCCGCGCCGAGCGTTACGACGTTCGACTGGCCGACGTTGAAGAATTCGTCGGGTTCGATGGTGGCGTCGTCGTTGACGGTCACCATGAACGTCTGCATTTCGTTCGCGTTGCCGGCGAACGTCAGCGTGCCCGAATTCGCGTCGTAGTCGTTGTCGGACGTCTTCGCCGAACCGTCGCTCGTGGCGAAGTTCACCTTGAGGCCGCCCTGCACCGGATTGCTCAGGACGACCGTGAAGGTCATCTTGCCGGCGCCTTCCGCCTGGCTCACGTCCGCGATGGTCAACGTCGTCGAGTCGTCGTTGCGGATCGTGCCGGTCGCCGTGTCGGAGCTGCCGATGTCCGCGGCCTTCACCTTCGCGTCGTTCGGCGCGACGTTGAACAAGCTGACCGTGAACGTCTCGTCGGCTTCGACCTTGTTGTCGTCGTTGACCGTGACGGTGAATTGCTGCGTCTCGCCGCTGTTGCCCGCGAAGACGAGCGTCTGCGTTCCCGCGACGTAGTCGGAATCGGCAACCATCGCCGTGCCGTCGGCGGTCTTGATGTCGACCGAGAATCCGCCCTGCACGTCGCCGGTCAGCAGCACCGTGAAGGTGATCATTCCGGTCGCCTCGTCCATCGCCACGTCGGCGATGGAGAGCGACGCGAGGTCGTTGTTCAGGATCGTCCCGGTGCCGGTCATGTCGGCCGCGGAGATCGTGACCGTGCGGCCGCCGTCGACCAGTCCGCCGAGGTTCGCGGTGAACGTTTCATCGGCTTCGACGACGTCGTCGTTGATCGTGGAGACTTCGAAGGTTTCACTGGTGTCGAGCGCCGCGAAGTTGATGGTCTGACCCATCAGCGGGCCGTAGTCGTTGTCGGCGACCATCGCGGTGCCGTCCGCCGTCGTGACCGTGACGGACGTGGCGACGTCGACCGGATTGGTGAGCGAAACGGTGAACGTGATCTTGCCGCCTTCACTCGCGTTCGAGGCGGCGTTGATCTTGAACTGCGCCGAGTCGTCGTTCGTGATCGTACCGGTCCGCGTGCTGTTCCCGGCGTCGATCGAGACCGTTGGCCGGCCGCCGGTGTTCAACCCGCCGAGGGCGACCGAGAACATTTCGTCGAGTTCGACGATGTTGTCGGCGAGCGTCGGCACCAGCACGTTGACGCTCTGGACGTTCGCGCCGAAGCTCACGAGCGTGCCGACCTGGGCGGTGAAGTCCTTGTCGAACGCGGGCGCCGCGGCCGTCTTCGCCGTGCCGTCGGTCGAGGAAAGGGTCACGGACGTGGCGACGTCGACCGGGTTCGAGAGCAACACGACGAACTTGACCATGCCGCCTTCGACGATCGAACTGTCGGCCATGATGGAGAATTGGGCCGCGTCGTCGTTCACGATCTTGCCGGTGGCGGAGCCGTTGGCGATCTTCCCGGCCGGGACGCCCGCCTCGAGGGTGACGGCGCCGGTGCTGCTGACCGAGAACGTCTCGTCGGCTTCGACCTTGGTGTCGTCGATGATGTTCACGTCGAACGATTGCGTCTCGCCCGGAGTGCCGGCGAACGTCAGCATCGTGCCGGAGACCATGCCGTAATCGCCGTCGGCGACGGTGGCGGTGCCGTTGGCGGTGTTGACGAGGACCGTGAACCCGCCCTGGACGCCGTTGCCGAGCGTGACCGTGAAGGTCATCTTGCCCGCGGCTTCGGCTTGCATCACGTCGCCGATGGTCAGCGTGGTCGAGTCGTCGTTCTGGATCGTGCCGACGGCGGTGCCACTGGTGCCGGAGATGGTCACTTCGCCGGGGAAGCCGCCGTCGTTCAGGCCGCCGAGCATCGCCTTGAAGGTTTCGTCGGCCTCGACGATGGTGTCGACCGTCGTCGCGACTTTGAACTGCTGGCTGGTCGAAAGGGCGGGGAACATCACGGTTTGGGCGACCAAGCCCGTGTAATCCACGCCGTCAATAGCGTTCATGTCAGCGGTCGTCACGGTCACGGACGTATCGGTCGAAACCGGGTTCGACAGCGTCACCGTGAAGGTGATCATTCCGCCTTCGACGGCTTTGGCGTCCGCGATGCTGAAGGCGGCTTTGTCGTCGTTGGTGATGGTGCCGGTGCCGGTGGAATTGGCAGCGTCGATCGTGACCGTGGGCCGGCCGTTGTTGTTCAAACTGCCGAGCGAGATCGAGAAGGTTTCGTCCGTTTCGACGATGTTGTCGGCCGTGGTCGACACCATCACCGATTGATTTTGGACGGTGGGATTGAACGTGACGAGGACGCCGCTGAGGGTGGTGTAGTCCGTGCCGCCGGTGGCCGAGATGTCGGCGGTGGACACTTTGACGGTGGTGGTGACATCGACGGGGTTGGAGAGCGAGACGGTGAAGGTGATCTTGTTGCCTTCGATCGCCGACGCGGTCTTGGTGATGGACACGAGCGCGGAGTCGTCGTTCTGGATGGTACCGAGGGCCGTGTCGGTCGCGTTGATCTTGGCTGCGGAAACGCCGGCGTCGTTCGGGACGACATTCATCAGCCCCACCGTGAACGTCTCGTCCGCTTCCACCAGGTTTTCGTTGGTAATCGCGACCGTGAACATCTGGGATTCGTTCGGCATGCCGGCGAAGGTGAGCGTGCCGGTCGGCGCCGTGAAATCGCTGCTCGCGGAGGCGGTGCCGTTGACCGATTTGAGATCGACCTTGAAGCCGCCCTGGACGCCGTTCGTGAGCGTGACCTTGAACGTCGCGAGACCGCCGGCGACGTTCTCCAAGACCATGACGTCGTCGATGGTCAGCATCGTCGAGTCGTCGTTGGTGATCTTTCCGATCGCGGAACCGTTCGTCGCGGAGATGATGACGTCCCCGGTCAACCCGCCATCGTCGAGGCCTCCCAGCGAGATCTTGAACGTCTCGTCGGCTTCGACGATGGTATCCGAAGTGGTCATGATCGTGACGGTCTTGCTCGTCATTCCCGCAGGGAAGGAGACGAGCATGTCGGTCACGCCGGTATAGTCCGATGAGTTCGCCGTGATATCGGTTGTCGTCACTTTCACCGAGGTGTCGACCGCGACGGCCGTCGAGAGATTGATCGTGAACGTGAGCGAGTTGCCTTCGATCGCGGTGACGTCCGCGATCGAGAAGACCGCGACGTTGTTGTTGTTGATCCGTCCGATTTTCGTCGCGCCGCCGCCTGGAAGCGTGACCGCCGCGAGTCCGCCGTTGTTGAGGCCGCCAATCGTAAAATTGAACTTCTCGGCGGGTTCGGCGATACCGTCCGCGATCGATGCGACCATGAACAATTGCGAAGTGACCAACGGATTGAACGTGACGACCGTTCCCGTGGCATCGACGAAATCAACGCCGGGGGTCGCCGGATTCCCGCTGGTGCCGACGGTTGTCAAGGTGACGGAGGTCGTCGCTTCGACCTGGGCGCTGAGGAGAATGTTGAACGTCAGCGGATTGCCTTCCGTGGCCGTGATGTCGGATTGCACGGAGAACTGCGCCGTGTCGCCGTCTTCGTTGATCGTCCCGACCCCGGCATCCGTGATGTCGAATCCCGACAAAGGCGTCGCGGCGATGTTGGGGGCGAGGTTGGAGAGGAAGACCGTGAACATTTGAGTAGGTTCAACGATCAAGTCTTCGTTGATCCCAACGGTGAATGTCTTCGACTGGCCCGCCGGGGAATTGCCCGTGCCATCGACCGAGAAATTCAGCGTGGCATTGCCCGCATCGTAATCGCCCGGCGCAATGGCCGTGCCATCCATGGTTTGGATTTTGACGGTGAATCCACCTTGGACCGCCTTGGATGACGTAATCGTAAACATCATCGAAGTGTTGTTTTCCGTCAATGCCACGTCATTGATGCTCAACACCGTCACGTCGTCGTTGTTGATGGTGCCCGTGCCCGTCGCGTCCAGAATCGAGATGACCATCCCGCCCCCGTCGCGGCCGCTGGCGGCCAGGTTGGAGAGCGTGCCCGTAAACGTTTCATTCGCCTCGACGATATTATCGGGAACGGTCGTGACGCTGGCCGTGCCGGTCAATTGGCCCGCGAGGATCGTGATCGTCTGAACGGACGTGCTGAAGTCGGTGGTGTTCGTCGCAGTGTCCGTGCCGCCCTTGGCCGGTGTGAGTTTGATCGTCACGTCCACATCGACGGGATTCGTGATCGTCGCCGTGAACATCACGGCCGCGCCTTCGGTCGCGCTCGAATCGGCGATGGAAACGGTAGCCGTGTCTTCGTTGCTGATGGTGCCGACGGCGGTGGCGCCGTTGCCGGTGACGCTGCGGCCGGCGTTGTTCAGGTTGCCGAGCGTGACCGTGAAGGTCTCATCGAGTTCGACGGTATCGTCGTCCACCGTCGCGACCATCGTGCTGCCGGAAATCTGACCGGCGAGGATCGTGATCGTCTGGGTCGCGGTGCTGAAGTCGGTCGTTTCGGTCGCGTTGTTGCCGGCCTGCTTGCTCGGAGTGAGATCGATGGTGATGTCGGTATCAACGGGATTGGTAAGTGTCGCCGTGAAACTGACGCCCGCGCCTTCGGACGCCGCGGAGTTCGCGACCGTGATCGTCGCCGAATCGTTGTTCTTGATCGTGCCGGTGTCGGTGAGCGTCGCGCCGCCGCCGGAGAACATCACTTTGCGGTTGCCGGCATTCAAGTTCGACAACATCAACGACAGGGTTTCATCGAGTTCGACGAGATTGTCGGCTGAGACCGTCACGGAAATCGTCTTGTTGGCCGTGCTGGACACGTTGAAGAGCGTGATATTCGTAATCGGGATCGCGGTGTAGTCGCTGGCTGATTTGGCCGTGCCGTCGACGGTCTCGTTTTTGGCCATGACGGCCACGTCGACCGGGTTGTCGATGGTCACGGTGAACGTCAGCGCTGTTCCTTCGTTTTGACTCGGGCTGGCCATGAAGCTGATCGTGGCCATGTCGTCGTTCGTGATCGTGCCGGTGCCGGTGAGGCTGGCGCCGCCGCCCATGAAGACGACCTTGCGGCCGGAGGCGGTGAGATTCGAGAGGATCAACGAGAGCGTTTCGTCGAGTTCGACGAGCGAGTCCGTCTTGGTGGTGACCGTGATCGTCTTGTTGGCCGTGCTGTCCGCGGCGAAGAGCGTAATGTTCCCGTTGGCGATGCTGTTGTAATCGCTGGCGGCCAGGGCCGTGCCGTCGGCGGTCTTGCGGTCGGCCATGACGTCGACGTCGACGGCGTTGCTGATGCTCACCACGAAGTCGAGGTTGCCGCCCTCGTTGACGCTGGGGCTGGAGATGGAGATCGTCGCGGTGTCGTCGTTGGTGATCGTGCCGACGGCGGTGTCGTCGGTGAAGTTGTTGCCCGCCGAGAGGTTGCTCAGCTTGACGGTAAAGGTTTCGTCCAGTTCCACCGTCGTATCGCCGTTCACCGTCACCATGACCGTCGTCGTGGTCGCACCCGCGTTGATCTTGCCCGAGACGTTCGACAGCGCGACGTAATCGTCGCCCGCCGTGGCGGTGACGTCCGTCGTATTGATCTTGAACGTGATGTCCGCCGCCTCGGCCGCGTCCGCCGTCACGGTGAACATCAGCGTGGTGGTGCCGGCGTTGGTTTCCATCACCGTGGCGTCGGCGATGCTGATGGCCGCGGGGACCACGCGGTCTTCGAGTTGGACGATGTTCGGCTTGGCGATGGGGCCGGTGCGGCGGACCTTCGTCTTGCGAGTCGTTCGGCGGGAGAAGAGAGACTTCAGCCAGGTGGGGACCATGGTGACCTCGAGTCCGAACGCGGTGGTTTGATAGCGGGCGCGAAACGGCGGCCTGTCGGCGCGGACCGCAAGCGGGTCGATCGCGGCGTATCTCCCTCAAAAATGCCCGGAAGTACCCGCATTGACAACCGCTCTCGTCCGCTACACTCGCCGCAAATTCGCCGAATCGCCGTTAAAGGGCATCCAATGCCGTCAATCCGACTACCAGAATACGACGGATCAACCCCCCGCACCGATTTAACCGGAACGAAGAATTCGGTTGTTGTGGGATCGTCGGAATTCGAGTAAAACAGATTGGACCGGAGCCGGCCGGTCCCCCGCCCGAAACGTCCTATAGTCTAACGATACGCAACCAGCGGTGCGAGGTGGTATGCCACGCGTCACGAAATACGACGAAAACGACGAACCGATTTCCGGGTACAAGCTCGTCAGCTTCCTCGGCGCCGGGCAATTCGGCGAGGTCTGGAAGGCCAACGAAGAAGCTACGCGCAAGCTCGTCGCCATCAAGATCATCGATCTCTCCCACAGCAACAGCGCCCTCAAGGAACTAAAGGCGCTCAACCTCGTCATCAACCTCAACCACCCGAACCTGATCCCGATCTTCACGGCGCGCGTCAAGGACAAGAACAGCCGGGAGATTCCGCTGAACCAGACGGACGCTCTGAAGGGCAAAGGCGTCCTGCGCGAACTCGTCATCGCCATGGGCCTCGGCGATCGCAGCCTGTCGTCCCGCTTGAAGGATCTCAACCCCGACGGCACCGACCCGCAGGATTTCAAGGGCCTGCCGGTCGACGAACTCCTTTCGTACATGCAGGGCGCCGCCAAGGGGATCGACTTCCTCAACAAGGCCGACCACGGCCTGGGCAAGGCCGACGGGCCGATCGTCCATTGCGACATCAAGCCCGACAACATGATGATCGTGTCGGGCGAAGTCCAGATCGCCGACTGCGGCGTCGCCGTCATCATCACGCCCGACGTGCGCCAGACCAAGGCCGCCGGTTCGCCCGCCTACAGCGCCCCGGAACTCACCGGCAACAAGCCCGTCCCCGGCACCGACCAGTACGCCCTCGCCATCAGCTACTACGAACTTCGCACCGGCAAGCTCCCGTTCGACGAACAGATGGGGCAACTCTCCATCATGCTCGCCCACGCCGAGGGGCGCCTCGACTTCACCAGCCCCGTCATCACCGACGAGGAACGCAAGGTTCTCAAGTGGGCGACCGCCGTCCGGCCGAAGGAGCGCTACGCGTCGTGCATCGAGATGGTCAAGCAGCTCGAGCGCGCCATCGAAGGCCTGCCGCCGATGGAACCGGGCAAAGTCCTCCAGCGCTCCGGCGTGGTGCCCGGCTCGAAATCCCGCGTGGCGCCCCCTCCGCCGCCGATGGACCCGTCGCTCGTGCGCTCGACGCCGAACCTGCCGTCGCGTCCGTCCGGCGATCCCGCCGTCTCGTTCGAACTGCCGGAACGGGACGAACTTCGCGGCACCGTGATCCCCAATTCGGACCGCATGTTGCCGCCGAGCGATTCCGGCCTCTCGCTTCCGGCTCGGCCCGGCGGCGCCGCGGCGTTTGGCGGCTCGCAATCCGAAATCGAGATGCCGCTCGGTCAGGACGACTTTCCGGCCGATGAGGACGACGCCTTCGCCCGGACCGGTTCACACCCCGGCCTGCCGCCGGCGCCCGCCAATCGGAATACGGACATCAGCCGCCCGCAGATTTCGGTCGACGGCGACGATCCGATGGGCGCCCGCGCCGGATCGGTGGAACTCGATCCCGAGATCGCGAAGATCATCAAGGGTTCGGGCGGGGCGAAATCCCCGGCGATGCGATTGCCGTCGTCGCCTTCGACTCCGTCGGTGCAGACGCAGCGCCCGCCGTCCCGCGCGGAGATGGCGCCGCCGGCGCATCGTTCGACGGAGTACCCGCGCGAGACGCCCGCGGAGGAGGAGACCAAGTCGTTGCCGCCGTGGGCGAAGGAAGCGAAGGCGGCGGAGCAATCCGCCAGCCGGGCGTCGATGCCCTCGCTGCCGACGACGTATTGGAAGGAGCCGGACGCCGCCAAGGCCGGCGGCAAAAAGACCGGGCTGATCGTCGGTGGCGTAATCGCGGCCGGCATCGCGGGGCTTGCCGCCGCCTACTTCGGTGGCGTCTTCGGCGGCGGTGGTGCTGGCGCCAATTCCTCGGGCAGCGTCGCCGTTACAGATCCGGGCAACGACCCAAATACGAAGCCGATCGATCCCGGAAATGGAGGGGGTACCAAGCCGCCGATCGATCCAGTAGTCGTCGATCCGGCGAAGATCAAGGCCATCAACGATCTGATCGCCGCGAAGCCCGGCGAAGATTTGGCGACGGCGGACAACAACCACGGCGCGGCCAAGAAACTGTTCGATGAATTGCCGAGTTCCTCGGCCTACAAGGGCGAGAAGGACAAGCTTTCGATTCGCCTCGGCGAGTTCCGCAAGGAGATCGACGCCGAGGTCGTCAAGCAGGCCGCCGGCATCGATGTGCTTGTGAAATCGGTCGACGTCAAGGATCCCGCCGCCGCCGACAAGAAGATCGCGGAGGCCGAGCGCCTCGCGGGCCTCTTGCCGCGCGTGCTTCCCGGCGCGCTGATGGACAAGCGATCCACCTGGTCCACCGAAATCGGCAAGCACCGCGTGGCGATGGCGGGTACCGAAGACGAACGCAAGTTCCTCACCGCGCTGTTGGGGCTGGACAACCTACCGGTCAGCACGATCACCACCCAGGCGCGGGACATCTACACCGCGAACCTCGACTTGAAACGCCGCGAGAAGATCGGGGCGAAGTTGGTCGAGATCGGCGAGAAGAAGACCGATTATCGGGACGCCATCATTCAGTTCGTCGCCGAGGACCGCGGTCGGTTCGATTTGCTGCTGCCCGCGGAACCGGTCAAGCAAAAGATGTTCCAGTGGCGCGCGGCGCCGGTGAAGGCGCAGGCGGACGGCTTGCGCGCGAAACTCGCCGCGCTGACCAACGGCAAGACGACGAAGGCGCAGTCGGACGACATCAAGACCGCCCTCGACAAATTGAAGGAAGACAAGAAGCAGGTCGGCCAGCCGTTCGGCGCGCTCTGGAAGGACGAGTACCTACACCCGGATGTCGAGAAGACGTACAAGCTGGCGACGCTTTGGTGGGACGCGGCGCGCGGGTACGACCTCGTGGAGCTGCGGAAGTACGTCCAGGCGACGACCGCGCCGGATCTCGCCCTGCCGATGGCGGTCGAATACATGCGCATCGGCGTCGAGAAGGCCGAATCGATCGCGAACCTTCGATCGGCGCGCGACGCCTCGAAGAAGTGGACGACGCTCGCGGCCGCGGATCGCCAAATGCTGGACGACATCTTCCAGTTGGCGCTGGCGCGGCAGGTGCGGGCGGATTTGTCGCCGGCGTCCGGGAAGCCGAACTGGACTGAGATCGTCAAGCAGTGCGAGCAGGATGCGGCGCTGGGGTGGCGCGCCGCCGCCGAGGCGGAGGGTCGTTTGGACGCCAACGCTGCGCTCGGCAACCTGACCGAGGTCGCCGCGACGGCGGGCGACGACACGGCGGCGGATCGCCAGGCGTTCGTCGCATACCTGAAGGCGGTCGGCAAGGCGGACAAGACCTCGGCTGCCGAACTCGCGAAAGTCTACCAGGCCCAATCCGTGCCGGCGATCCTGAAGGTGGCGGTTCGCAAGGCTCGCGCGGCGCAAATCCTGGCGAATGCCGTCGTCGCGAAAGCGGTCTTCACCGGCAAGACGGAGGAGCTTTTCGAGGGGAAGTGGAAGCCGTACGCGTCGGATGCCGCCGCGCTCGGATTGCTTTCGACCGCGTTCGATCTGGACGGCGCCAACCATCCCGAGTGGGCGGTCCACCTGCACTTCCTCGCGGTCGCGTCCGGCGACTCGGCGGCGGCGCAGACGGCGGCCGGCAAGGTCGACGCCAGCCTGCTGGCCAAGGAGAGCGGTCCGCTCGCGCTGGCGTTCCTCGCGCAGCGCGCCGCCGACCGCCGCGCGGCGCCCGCCGCGCGCGTCGCGGACCGGGCCGCCGCGATGCGGTTGGCGCAGACGCTCTACGAGGCGGAAACCACCTCGGACGCGGATAAGCGGCTCAAAGAATTCCGTGAGGAATTGGCGAGGTTCGCGAAGGTCGGCCTGGAAGAATCCGCCGGATCGAACGCCGACCGTCGGACACTCGAATTCGCGGTGTTCCGCCAAGACTTCCACGGCAACACCGTCTACGACGTCTCTTGGCTCAACAAGGCCCGCGAACAGATCGGGCCGATCGCGACCGATCTTCCGAACCGCGAACCCCTCCGTGCCGACGTGCTCGGGTATCGGGCGCTCATCACGCTCAACCGGTTCCATTATTCCCGCCCGTTCGGCGATCTCAAAAAGGGCGGCGCGACGGAATCGGTTCGCGAAAAGGAATGGAACGGGATGATCGCCGACGCCGAGGCGGCCCTCGCGATCGAGAAGGAGAATCCGATCGCGGCGCAGGTGTTGTCGTACGCGTATTTCGGCATGTACGGGCAGGGCACCTACTACATTCCCCCCGACGCGTTCATCAAGAAATACGACTTGGAAAGTCGGCGCGACAAGCTCGTGTTTCAATCCGTGGCGGGTTATTTGAAGCACGCGACCGAGGGCCCCCGCACCGCGAAGATCACGGAATTGGCCACGCTCGTGGCGTACTGGCGCGTGCGGTCCCAGTTCCTGTTCGCGGCCGGCAACGCCTTCGCCAAGCGCGGCGAACTCAAGAAGGACGTGCAGGCCCTGCTCCAGGAAGCCGCCAAGAGCGCGGACGCCACCATCAAGCTGCGCGGCGAGAAACAACTGATCGACCACACGGTCTACGGGCGCATCCTGGAAGACCTCGCGTGGCTCGGGCAAGATTCGCCGGCCGAGAATTTCCGCAAGGCGATCGACGCGTACCGCGCGGGGTTGGCCGTCGCGGCGCCTCCGAATTCCGCGACGCCGGCGGCGGCGGCGTTTCGTCAAGAACTGGTCCGCGGCCACATGGACTTGGCGCGGACCGTCGTGCGCGCCGTGCAATTCGACCACATCGCCCCGGGACGATTGGCCGATGCCGACGCCGCATGGACGGCGATGGACGCCGCATTCGAGGCGCTGCCGGAAGCCGAACGCGCGACCGCGGTGTCGATCCAAGCCGAAGCCGCATATTGGAAGGCGATGCGCAAACTGGTCGGCGGGCGCCCCGCGGACGCGGCCGCCGCCTTTGCCGCCGCCTCCGAGAAACTCCGCGTCAACGACGTCAACCACTACGTACCCGCGCTCGTCCATCGGACGGAAGCGATCCTGGCGGGCACCGAGGGCCGCGAGGCGATCGCCGACATCCTCGCCGCCGTCGAGGCCGCCGGCGGCATCGCGTTCGCCTCGGATTACATCAAGGCTCGCAAGGCCGTGGCCGACGGCGACCTCGATGCGGCCAAGGGCCATTTCGCCAACGCCTTCAATACCATCCAGTCCGCATGGGGGCGCAACGAACTCAAGATGGACGACCCCTTCGCCCTGCGGTGCCTCGCGCACGGGATCCTGAACGTCAAACTTGCCGGATCGCAGAAATCGCACCAGGACTTGCTGCGCAATCTCGAGACGGCCTTCGCCTGGTCGATGACAACCGCGGACCGGAAACTCGTCGCGGACGCCCTGAAGAAATAGCGATTACGCCAACGCCGCGTGGATCACTTCGCCGGCGTTGTCCGTCAGCCGTTCGTTGCGTCCGTTGTGCCGGTAGGTCAGCCGAAGGTGCTTGAAGCCGAGCAGGTGCAGCACCGTCGCGTGGATGTCGTTGACGTGCGCCTTCCCTTCCGCGGCCCGCAGGCCGATCTCGTCGGTTGCGCCGGTCACCGTGCCGCCCTTCGCGCCGCCGCCGGCCATCCACATGCAGAAGCCGTGCGGGTTGTGGTCGCGGCCGGTCGTGCCCTCCGTCATCGGCGTGCGGCCGAACTCGCCACCCCAGATCACGAGCGTGTCCTTCAGAAGTCCTCGCCGTTTCAGGTCGGCGAGCAAGCCCGCGATCGGCTTGTCGCTCGCGAGGCAGAGTTGGCCGTGGTTGCCTTCCAGGTCGGAGTGGGCGTCCCAACCGTTGGTGTCGCCGCTGTAGAGTTGGACGAACCGCACGCCGCGCTCGACCATCCGCCGGGCCAGCAGGCAGCGCGTGCCGAACTCGGCCGTCTCCTTGCGGTCGAGGCCGTAGAGTTCCTTCGTCTCCTGCGTTTCGCTCGCGAGATCGACGACCTCCGGCGCGTGCGCCTGCATCCGATAGGCCAGCTCATAGGCGGCGATGCGCGCCTCCAGTTCCGAATCCGCTCCGCGCGCCGCGAGGTGCTCGCGGTTCGACTCGCGGACGAAGTCGAGCGTCTTCCGCTGCTGTTCGTCCGAGGCGCCCTTCGGGTTGCCGAGGTTGAGCACGGGAGAAGTGCCGCCGCGGATCAGCGTGCCCTGGTACGTCGTCGGGAGGAAGCCGTTGCCCCAGGCGGGGGCGCCGCCCTTCGGCCAGCCACCGGGGTCGGGCAGCACAACGAACGCCGGCATGTTCCGGTTCTCGGTGCCGAGGCCGTACGACACCCACGCCCCGACGCTCGGCCGGCCCATCAGGATCGAGCCGGTGTTCATCAGGTAGACCGACTCGGGGTGCGTGACGCTGTCGCCGTGGCAGCCGCGCAACAGGCAGAGGTCGTCGACGTGCTTCGCGAGGTGCGGGAACCAGTCGGACACCTCCATGCCGCACTGGCCGTGCTTCGCGAAGGTCCGCTTCGAGGCGAGAAGCTTGTTCTTGTCGACGCCGCGCCGCGTCTTCACCGCGCCGAACGATTCGGGCAGCTTCTGGCCGTGCAGCTTCGTGAGGCCCGGCTTCGGGTCGAAGGTGTCCATGTGGCTCGGCCCGCCGGACATGAACAGGAAGATGACGCGCTTGGCCGTCGGTTCGAAGTGCGGCATCCGCGGCGCGAGCGGATCGCGCAATGCGTCGGCGCCGAGGAGCCCTTGATCGGCGAGCAGCCCGGCGAGGGCGATGGCGCCGAATCCGCCCCCGGCGTTGCGGAGGAAGGAGCGACGGGAAGGAATCGACATGGTTCCACCTCGATCTTCGAAATCGGTCACGACTCGGATCCCGCCGGCGTCTCTTGGTGCAAACCCGAAACGAACCGTTCCGCCGCGTCGCGATCCTTGCTCGCGACGCTCAATTCCACTTTCCCATGCCTCATGCCGGGCACGTCCTGGAGCGTCTCCATCCGCCCAGCCTGAAGGACGATGGTGACGCCCATCCATCGCCCGCCCAGCCAGCCCTTCGTGATCGTCACGGAGACGAGATCATTCAAGGGCACCCGCACCTGCTTGACGCCGCTCTTGAGGATGCCGGCGATCTTGTCCTGGTTCTGGTATTCGAGCACGAGGTGCTCGCCTTCATCCCGCAGCAGTCCGTTGCATTGGCCGAAACCCGCGTACAGATCGACTTTGAATGGAACCGAATTCATCGGAGGTACTCCAGAGTGAGTCCATATCCATTCGTTTTCAACGCCGAAATATTCAGATGAATCGTGAACGATTCAGTCCAGATACACGAACTCGTTCGTGTTCACGAGCGCCCGGCACAGTTCCGCCAGCGGCGAGTCTTTCAGGAACGCCTCGGCCCGTCCGCGTTCCGTCTCGCTCGGTGTTCGGCCCAAGATCAATCGATACGCGCGGTCAATCTTGTCCGGCCCCTTCGCCAATCGCTCGGCGAGCGCCATCGACGCTTCCAGCACCTCATCGGAATTCAGGAGCGCGAGCGCCTGCGGGGCGGTGGTGCTGCGTTCGCGCTTCGGGCAGCTCAGATTGCTGTCGGGCTGGTCGAACGCTTCGAGGAACGGATGCCGGAGGTTGCGGCGTTGGAACGTGTACACGCTGCGACGCACGCGGTCCTGCGGGTCGGCGCTCACCGGCCAACCGCCCTTCGATCCCTTCGCGGCCTCCGGCGGGATCGGCGGGTAGACGCCGGCTCCGCCCATCTTCGGGTTCAACCGGCCACTAAAAAACAAGAGTGAGTCCCGCACGGCCTCGCCTTCGAGCCGGATGCGATTCATGCGCGAGTACAGCTTGTTCTCCGGATCTTTCGCGAGCGACTCTTTCGATGCGATTGTCGATTGCCGGTACGTCTCGCTGAGCAGCATCGTCTTGTGCATCCGCTTGAGGCTCCAGCCGGTCTCGGCGAATTCGACGGCAAGCCAGTCGAGCAGTTCGGGATGCGTCGGCCGTTCGCCGCGGACGCCGAAGTCGCTGGCGGTCGGCACGAGTCCGCGGCCAAAGTGCTGCTGCCAGAGCCGGTTGACGATGACGCGTGCCGTCATCGGGTTGTCCGGGTTCGTGATCCAGTTTGCGAGAGCCATCCGCCGGCCGCTCGATTGGGGCAGTGACTTCACCGTCGCGACGATCGCCTTGCGGTCCGGCCGAAGCGTCGTCGGGAAGCCGGGTTCGACCACGTCGGCCTTGTTGGAGATCTCGCCGCGCTCGAGCAGGTGCGTCTTCGGCGGCGTCGCCGAGCGATCGACCATCCCCATCGCCACCGGCATCGCGCCGGGCTTCTTCGGATCGAATACCTTCAATTTCTGTCGGAGCTTCTTCAACTCCTTCAACTCTTCGGCCTTCAACGCCTTCTCGACTTCCGCGTCGGTCACGGCCACCTTCTTCGCGGACTGATCGACGAGTTCGATCATCCCGCCGTCCCGTTTCTCCGACGGTGTCCGATGCGCGACCTGCGCCTCGGCCGGCAGCTTCGCGAGCTTCGCCTCGAACAGCTTCGTCCGCGCCGGTCCATCGATCGCCGCGATCGCGTCGCGCGTGACTTGCGTCAGCCGGTCGTACTCCTTCTTCGCAGCCTCGTGCTTCTGCCGCTCCGTCGGCGATGCGACTTCGAGGTTCGTGCGGAACTCCGCGCCGACGAAGAACGCCTGCAATCGGTAATAGTCCGCCTGCGGGATCGGCTCGAACTTGTGGTCGTGGCAACGGGCGCACGCCATCGTCATGCCGAGGAAGACGAGGCCGGCGGTGTCGGTCATGTCGTTGAGCGTGTTCTGCCGGCGCTGGGCCTGGTCGGCGGAGTCGGTCATGTCCGGGCCGAGCAGGTTGAAACCGGTGGCGATGCGGGCGTTCGCGTCGCCGGGGAACGCCTCGTCGCCGGCGAGTTGCTCGACAATGAACCGGTCGTACGGCTTGTCCTCGTTGAACGAGCGAATGACATAGTCGCGATACCGCCAGGCATGCGGCCGGATTTCGTCGTGTTCGTAGCCGTTGGTGTCGGCGTAGCGGGCGAGGTCGAGCCAGTGGCGGCCCCAGCGCTCGCCGTAGTGCGGGCTGCCGAGAAGCCGGTCGATGACCTTCTCGTAAGCGTTCGCAGACGTGTCCTTCTCGAACGCGACGATCTCCTCCGGCGTCGGTGGCAGGCCGATCAGGTCGAACGTGACGCGGCGAATGAGTTGCGCTTTCGTCGCCGGCTTCGTGAACGTCAATCCATTTTCGCTCAGCTTGCTGGACACGAACGCGTCGATCGGCGAGGCGTGCTTCGACTTCGGCACCGTCGGCCGCGTCGGCTTCTTCCACGCCCAGTGGTCGGCCGGCTCCTCGGCGCGCGCGACCCCGCCGAGAACGACGAACAACACGAGGACCGGCGTCAGTTTCATGGCACTCATTCGAGCGGTGGCATCGGGATTCAGTATCCCCCGTGCGGTGGGTCGCGTCAACCGTCAACCGCCGTCCGCGTGGTTCCTCGTTCGCCGAGCCATACTCTAACGGTTGCGGTCGCGCCCCGGTCGTCGCGACCCTACTCCCACGATTCGGTCCTCGGGACGGCATTCCATGAAAGTCGGATTGGTCGGCTATTCGGGCGTCGGCAAGAGCACGGTCTTCCAATGGCTCACCGGGGCGACGCCCGACCCGGGGAAGATCCAGCAGGGCCAGGTGGCGACCACCGACGTGGCCGACGACCGCCTTCGCAAGATCGCCGAGGTCTACAAACCCAAGAAGCTCACGTTCGCCAAAGTCGAGTTCCTCGATACTCCCGGTCTCATGGCGGACGACCGCAAGGACAACCCGCGCCGCCTCGGCATCCTGCGAGAGGCGAACGGGATGGTCGTCGTGCTGGACGGCTTCAGCGGCGCGCCGCTGGCCGAGATGCTGCGGAAGTTCCGCGAGGACCTGCTGTACGCCGACCTCGAGATCGTGATGAACCGCGTGCCGAAGGTCGAAGCCCAGATGAAGAAGGCCAAGCCGGCGAAGGAAAAGGAACAGGACGAATTGGAGCTGGCGGCGCTCAAGCGGATCATCGCCGGCATGGAGGCGGGCAAGTTGGCGAAGGACCTCGGCATCACCGAGGAGGAGGAGAAGCTCCTGCGCAGCTTCCAACTCCTGACGCTCAAACCGGAAACGGTGCTCGTGAACCGCGGCGATACGGGGTTCAACGATCCGCTGCCGAAGAACTTGCTGGACCTTTGCCCGACCGCGTGCCAGGCGCCGGTGAAGTTGGAGATGGAACTGGCGGCGCTATCGGACGAAGACCGGGCAATGTTCATGTCGGACCTTGGTTTCACGGCGTCGTTCCGCGAGGCGACGGTGCGGAAAATCTTCTATGCGATGGGCCGGATCGCGTTCTTCACGGCCGGCGTGGCGGAAGTGCGATCCTGGGCGATGACGAAGGGCGAAGACGCGGTGGCCGGCGCGGCGTGCATCCACAACGACCTCGCGGCGCGGTTCGTGCGGGCGCGCGTCGTCGGCTACGACCACTTCGCCCAGTGCGGCTATTCCGAGAAGGACGCGAAGGCGAAGGGCCTCGAACGGCTCGAAGGCAAGCAATACATCATGCAGGACGGCGACGTGGTCGAAATCCTGTGAGTGGGCCATGTCCAAGCCGTTCGACGCGACGCTGAACAACCTCATCGACGACCACGTCGACGATTGGGGAACGTTCCTCGGCGGTCGCGCGGGCATTCCGCCGGGCCGCGTGGTGCCCCTCGACACGAACCTGTCCGTGACCGCGCAGGCGGACAAGCTCTTCCGCATCGAGGGGCCGCGGCCGGCGCTGCTCCATCTCGAATTCGAGTCGTCGGGTCGGTTGGGTTTGCCGGAGGAATTGCTCCGCTACAACGTGTTGGCGAGGAGCGAATTGAAATTGCCGGTGCATTCGGTGGTGGTGCTCCTTCGACCGAAGGCCAACGCGAGCGACCTCACCGGCGAGTTGGCGATCGAGGGTGCCGACGGCAACCCGTACCTGCGCTTTCGATACACGGTCGTCCGCGTCTGGCAGGAATCGATGGAGGCGCTGCTTGCCGCGGGTGCCGGCGTCGCTCCGCTCGGCGTCCTGACGAACGAGGCGGCCGTCGACCTTCCGACGGCGTTCGATCGACTGGCGCAGCGCCTAGGGCCGCCGAACCTGCCGCCGGCGGAATCCCGGTCGATTTTGGGATCGTCGTTCGTCTTGTGCGGATTGCGGTATAATGCCGAACGGGTCGCGGAACTGTATCGGAGGGTGTCCATGTCGCTATCAATCCAAGACTCGACGAGTATCCAGTTCCTCCGTGAACTATTCAAAAGCGAGGGACTGAAAGAAGGCAAAGCCGAAGGCAAAGCCGAAGGCAAAGCCGAAGGCAAAGCCGAAGGCAAAGCCGA
>CAYVRB010000056.1:0-2878 GCA_964453375.1 uncultured Alcaligenaceae bacterium | reverse complement strand
AAGCCGAAGGCAAAGCCGAAGGCAAAGCCGAAGGCAAAGCCGAAGGCAAAGCCGAAGGCAAAGCCGAGCTGGCTCGGCACCTCGTACTTCGACTGGGTGAAAAGAAATATGGAGCGCCGCCCGTCGGCACGACCGCAACCCTGAGTGCCATTGTCGAACTTGGTCGACTGGAGCGAATGGCCGAGCGCGTGCTCGACGTCGCGAACTGGACCGAATTGCTTGCCACCGAATAACGTTTACTTTTCGGGCAAGGCGACCGGCGCGAGGATCCGCGACGCGTGTTCCTTTCCATGGTGGATCGTCACGAGCGCCGGCTTCGCGTCCTTGGGAAACTCGATCGTCGCCGGCTTGCCGTTCTGCGCGTTCGGCTCGTACAGCGGCGAGCCGGTGCCGCTCACCGTCACGCGGATCCGGTGACCCTTGTTGAACACCTGACTCATCCAGCCGATATCCCACGCGATCGAATAGACTTTTCCCGGCTCCATCAACTCTTCCTTCTCGAAGCCGTTGCGATATCGCGCGCGGATCGGGTAGTCGACGATCAGGATCGACCGGCCATCCGGGTACACGTCGCTGATCCGAACCAAGAGATCGGTATCGGGCGTCGAACAAGATACTTTCAACTCCGCCCGCACGCGGCCGGTCCACTCCACCGGCTCCTTCAATGGCTCCGTCGTGAACGTGCGCACTTCCGCCTGGCGTTCGAACGGTCGGGCGTCGCGGGCGCCGGGAAAGCCCGTGCCGGGGATGCTCATCGGCACGAACGGATCGCACGTGTATTTCGTCGAGCCATCGATCGTCGGGGCGGTCGATTCGAGCTTGCCGCCGCCGTGAAGGTAGAGCGGCGTCATCGCGTGCTTCGGAGGGAAGTCATTTGCCGTCCGCCAGACGTTGCCCGGCGCGCCGTCCTCGCCGACGGCGCCCATCACGTAGTAGCGCACGGCCGAATCGCGATCAATGCCGTTGGCGGCGCCCTTCAGGTGGTGGCTGAACCACTTCACCATGTGCTCCTCTTCGGGCCAGGCCGCGTTCGCCGGATAGGTGAGTTCGCCATTCTTGATCCCCTTGTTGAGCCGACCGTGCAGCCACGGGCCGATGACGAGTTGCTGCGTCCCGCGCGAGTTCGGCCCGCCCTTGGAATTGCGGCCCTGAAAGCTCGCGATTGAACCTTGATTCATGAAGTCGTACCAGCTGCCGATCGTGAAGCACGGTACGTTCATCTTGTCGAAGTGGAGCGAGCAATCCTCGGCCTTCCAATAGTCGTCGTAGGTCGGGTGTTGGAACCATTCTTCGAGGAGTTTCCGATTGTCCGCCGGGTCGCGGCAAACCGATTCGAGGGATTTGAAGCGGTTCGGGCGCGTGACGCCGCCGATGCGATAGCCTTCGTGGAAGAGACTCAGGCCGGTGTCCACCATATATTGGGCGGCGAGGTGCGGCGGCGCGGCGACGGCGAGGAAGTTCTGCGCGAAGCCCCCTTGCGAGCTGCCGAAGGTGCCGATCTTGCCGGTGCACCAGTCCTGCTTCGCCAGCCATTCGCAGGTGTCGTAGCCGTCCTTCAGTTCGCCCCAGCCGAGCGCGCGATAGCCGACCCAGACGCCTTCGGACTTGTGGGTACCGCGGAAGTTGACCATCGCGACGACGAAGCCGGCCTTCGCGAGTCGCGCGGCCGCTTCGCGCGTCCCCTTGCCGCGAATGTCGGCGTAGCGCTGCTCGAACACCGCCGGCCACGGGCCTTTTCCTTCGGGAATGTACAGGTAGGCCGACAGCTTCTTGCCATCCCGCATCGGGATCATGACGTGGCGTTCGGTCACGGTGCCGATCTTCCCGTCCGGCTCTTGGGCGAACCCGGAGGACCCGAAGGCGGAGATTGCGACGGCGAGCAGGAGTTTCGTTTTCATTCCGAAAGACTATCCGCAATCGCGGACGGTTTCCATTTCCCGAATCTCGTCGAGGACTAAAACAACGCCATTCCCGAGGATTCCCCATGACCGTTTCCTGGCGCGGCGTGTTCCCCGCCGTCTGCACCCAGTTCCACGCCGACGAATCGCTGAACATCCCCGGCACGCTGAAGCACATCGATGCGATGCTCGCCGCCGGCGTCCACGGGTTCGTGATGATGGGCAGCGTCGGCGAGAACACGACGCTCGAATTGAACGAGAAGAAGGATCTGCTGAAGGCGACGCTCGAGCATGTCGGCAAGAAGGTGCCTGTGCTCACCGGCGTCGCGGAATACACGACGGCGCAGGCATGCCGCTGGGCCGCGGAGTCGGCGAAGCTCGGGGCGCACGGGCTGATGGTGCTGCCGCCGATGGTCTACAAGGGGGACGACCGCGAGACGATGGCGCACTTCCGCGCCGTGGCGAAGGCGACCGACCTGCCGATCATGATCTACAACAACCCGCCGGCCTACAAGGCGGACGTCACGCCCGAGATGTTCGTGGAGCTGGCGGACGAACCGAAGTTCGCCAGCATCAAGGAGTCGAGCGACAACCCGCGCCGCATCACCGACATCATCAACCTCGTGAAGGACCGCTACGTCCTTTTCGCCGGCGTGGACGACCTCTTCCTCGAATGCGTGATGCTCGGCGCCGTCGGCTGGATCAGCGGCCTCGTGAACGCGTTCCCGGCCGAGAATCGTTTGATCTGGGACTTGGTGCAGGCCGGCAAGTGGGCCGAAGCCCGCGAGATCTATCGTTGGTACACGCCGCTGTTGCACTTGGATACGCACCCGAAACTCGTGCAGTACATCAAGCTGGCGAGCGCGGAATGCGGCTACGGCACCGAACTGTGCCGGGCGCCGCGGTTGAATTTGGTCGGCGAGGAACGCGAGCGAATTCTCGGCATCATCCGCAAGGCGATCAAGACTCGACCCAAAGTT
>CAYVRB010000055.1:0-25953 GCA_964453375.1 uncultured Alcaligenaceae bacterium | reverse complement strand
GAACGGTCAGAGTGATGGGCTTGGCGGCGGCGACCGGTTTGGATGGACTCCCTCTCCCCCGGCGCTGGGGGGTAGTGGTCTGTGGTGAGGGGGGTGAGTAATTTCGAGAACAATGAAGGTGTAGCAAACGCGAAGACCCCATCACCCTAGCCCTCTCCCCCGCAGAGCCGGGGGAGAGGGGACAAGAATGTGGCGGCCCCGACTTTACTTCAGCGCCTTCGCGAGGGTGTCGAGGTTCGCCCGCATCTTCGCCTCGTACCAGTCGGCGTTGAACTCGCTCTCGACGGCCGTCTCCAGCGGGTCGATCACGATCGTGCGCACATCGGCCAGGCCCTTCGTCTTGAGCGCCTCGGCCACCGCCTTCGCCGACGTGCCCGCCCCGTATTGCGGCTCGATCGCGATCACGCGGATCCCCTTCTTCTCGCACCGCTCCAGCAGTTGCTTCAATTCCTTCGGCGTCGGCTCCTGGCCCGGCGTCGTCTGGATCACTTCGGGCAGGCGCAGGCCGAAGTTCTTGGCGAAGTAGTTCAGCGATTCGTGGAAGCTGATGAACTGGCGCTCGGTCTTGTCCTTGAGCATCGCGACGCCGTCGGCTTTGAGTTTGGCCAGCTTGGCGACGTAGGCGTCGGCGCGCGTCTTGTATCCTTCCGCGTGCGCCGGATCGCGCTCGGCGAGTTCGTCGCGGATCGCCGCCACCATCTTCACCGCCTGATCGAGGCCGAGCCAGACGTGCGGGTCGTGGTCCCCGTGGTCGTGGTCGTGTTCCTCGGCTCCTTCTTCCTCCTTGCAGCAGGCGCAGCTCCCTTCGATGAGCAGCGTTTCGGGCAGGAGCTTGCCGAGGGCGACGACGGGCACCTTCTTGGACAGGCTCTTCTGGATCGTGCGGACGTTGCGGTCTTCGAGGCCGAGGCCGTTGATGAAGGCGACGTCCGCGCCGGCGAACATCTTCACGTGCGCGGGGTTGTCCTGGATGTGGTGCGGCCCCTGATCGCCGAAGACGACCTTGACCGTGGCGTCGTCGCCGGCGACGTTCAGGACGAAGCACTGGATCGGCGCGAAGGAGGCGAGCACCTTGGGCCCGGGGCGGGCGCCGTCCCAGGCGGTGGACTGGTCGGCGGGGGTGCAGCCGACGAGCGACGCGAGGCCGAGGGCGGAGAGTCCGTAGGCCGAATGGAGGAAGGCGCGGCGGTTCATGGTTCCGCCTCCGAGTCGGAGGATAACGAGGTAATACCGTATTTAGTTTACGCGACATCGGTTCGACGAACAAGCGCCGAGTTCGGAATTTCGGAACCGAATGCGATCACGGCAGCCGGACGTTGTCCATCGCGAAGGGGATTTCGATCGTCGTCAGTTGCGTGCCGGTGAGCGTCACCTTCGCGGGGGCGCCGGCGCCGGCGATCGGCGGGTCGGTCGGCGGGAAGTAGAGTTCCGTGTCGTAGCTCTGCGTCCAGTTGGAGCCGGAGTAGGACGAGCGGCGATGCTGTGGGCGTTTGCAGGCCTTGCCGGCGGCGTCGAAGAATGTCAGGCGGTTCTGGATCGTGCCGATGTTCGATTCCTCCGCCAGGATCGGATCGCGCATCAACCCCGCGCCCTGCAAGGCCCAGGCTTGCGGCATCTCGGCGCGGACCTTCACCGTCACGCCGCCGGAGGCGTTCACGGTGTATCCGGTGATGGCGAGCTTGAGCTGGTGCGGCCCTTCGTGGACGCGCCCGACGGCGCCGTCGAGATCGTCCACGACGATGATCGGTTGGTTCGGCCGGCGCACGTCGCCCACGACGACGCCTTCGAGCCGGCGGAGCGTCTTGATCGCGCGGTCGTCGGTGCGGAGAGTGACGGGCGCGAGGCGCGGATTGTGCGCGGCCGAGACGATCGGAATCGTGCTGGAGGTGCCGTCCTCGATCCAAAGGCCCCTGCCGCGCCATTGCAGCCCATCGTAGTTCGGCGCGAAGGGCGCGTTGGCGGCGGCGCGTTGGTCGCCGAAGACGGGTCGGCCGTCCTCGTCCTCGGCGCGCGTCACGCGCACCTTGGCGGCGCCGGCCCAGTTCAAGGAGGGGAGCGGCGCGACGTCCAGGTGGAACACGACGGTGCCGGAGCCGCGGACCACGCGATTGGCGGGATGCGCCGCGGGCATCACGAGGACGCGGATGTTCGCGTCCCGCGCGCCGGGCAGCGGCGTCGCCTTGCCGTCGACCAACAGGACCGGCGCGGTCGAGGGCGTGTAGTAGATCGAGGGCTGACCGTTCGGGCTGATGTAGGAGAGCCGGCTGTTGGAGAATTGCGGCGTTTGCGCCGGGGCGCTCTTCGGCGGCGGCAGTTCGGCGCGGTGGTCTTCCTTCAGCCCGGCGGCGGCGCACAGCTTCTCGACCGCGACCCACGGGGCGAACTCCCCGGCGAGCGTGACGGGACGCGAGAGATGCCCGACGTTCTCGACGACGAGTTGCAGCGGAATACCCGTCTTGCCCTTCAGGTCTTCGACGGCTTGCGAGAGCGGGAGGCCGCGGTAGTCGATCTTGAGGAGCTTCGGCGCGAGGACGCGCTCGGACTCGGCGATCCGTTCGAGGCGGGGCAGCAGCGCCTCGGCGCGCTCGCGGAGCGCGGGCAGGTCGGTGGCGTCGCGGGCGGCGCGCACGGCGGGCAGCGCCGCGCCGCCGAGCTTGAGCAGGTCCTTCGCGGCGGCGTCGCGCACCGCGAAGCTCGGATCGGCCAGCCGGCGGACGAGGTCGTCCGGCTCGGCCGCCGACAGGTGCGCGCCGCCCGCCAACGCCATCGCCGCCAGGAATCGCCGCATGGTTCCGCCTCCGCTCGCGTACAATCGTCCATCGTACCCGCGGAACGACCGCGACGCCAAGCGACTATTCTGTAACGGACGCGCCATGAGTCGACGGGACCACCTCGGCGGGATCATCCACACGTACCAGAAGTACGATCCGCTCACCTTCCCCAGCCCGACGCAACCGCCGCCGGACCTCGCTTCGGCCGCGTTCGAGCGGATGCTGGAGGACGGCGACCGACGCGAGTTCTCCGAGGAGGAACTGGCGTCGATGGTGCGCATCGATCCGAGCCAGATCGGCGGCATGATCGCGAACATCGACTTCCTGAAGCAGAAGATCCACGATCGCAAGAAACAGATTCTCTCGACGTACGAGACCGGCCAGGTCGTGCGCGCGGCGGCGAAGGAGTTCCAGGGCCGCGCCGCCGACCTGCGGCCGCCGAAGGCGCTCGAAACCGACTACCGCGCGGCGGTGAAGGACGAACAGCTCTACGAACTGGAAAACCTCTACTACCGCGCCGGCCGCGAGGATCGCGAGTTCACGCGCAAGCTGCCGGGGCTGGTGCAGGCGCTCGGCGACAAGTACCAGGTGGACGAGCTGGCGTCGAAGTACGAGTTCACCGGCCGGCAACCGATGACCGTGCCGGAAGCCCTCGAAATCAAGGCGGAACTGGAGGAACTGGACAAGCTCCTCGAACAACTCGATCAGGCGAAGACGACCGGCCAACTCGGCTACATCGACCTCGACGAATTGCAGGAATACCTCGATCAGGAAGGGATGGACCACCTCCGCGAACTGAACGACGCGATCGAGCGATTCATTCGCCGGCAGGCCGAGGAGCAGGGGTTGGAACGGACCGATACCGGCGAATACCGGATGACGCCGAAGGCGCTGCGGCTGTTCCAGTCGAAGGTGCTGTCGACGATCTTCAACGAGCTTCAGGCGTCGCGCACCGGCCGCCACCCGGACGCGGTGATCGGGGACGGCGCCGTGGAATCGCCGCGGACGAAGGGCTACGAGTTCGGCGATTCCGTCGCGCACATGGACATCCCCGGCAGCCTCGTGAACGCGATGCTGCGCGAGGGGGCGACGGGCGGCCGCGTCCGCATGCGGCCCGACGACATCGTCGTGCACGAGACGAAGAACACGCCGAAGGCGGCGACCTGCGTGCTGCTCGACATGTCCGGCAGCATGCGCTACGACGGGCTGTACGCGAACGTGAAGCGCATGGGCCTCGCGCTCGACGGGCTGATCCGGTCGGAATACCCCGGCGACTTCCTGCAGTTCATCGAGATGTACACCTTCGCGAAGCCCCGTCACCTCGCCGAGGTCGCGGAGCTGATGCCGAAGGCCGTCACCACGCACGCGCCGGTCGTGCGCATCATGGCGGACATGGCCAATCCGAAGATCGTCGAATCGGACGTCCACTGGCACTTCACGAACATCCAGCACGCGCTCCAGACGGCGCGGCGCTTCCTCGCGGCGCAGGACACGCCGAACAAGCAGGTGATGCTCGTGACCGACGGGCTTCCGACGGCGCACTTCGAGGGGTCGAAGCTCTTCCTGCTCTACCCGCCGGACCCGCGCACGGAGGAGGCGACGCTGCGCGAGGCGAAGCTCTGCGCCCGCGAGGGGATCACGATCAACATCTTCCTGCTCTCGACCTGGAGCCAGACGGAGGAAGACATCCGCTTCGCGCGCACGCTGGCGGAAAGCACGAAGGGCCGCGTGATCTACAGCGCCGGGCGGAACCTGGAGCGCTTCGTGGTGTGGGACTACATCCGTCGCCGGAAGTCGATCGTGTCGTGAGGCCCGATGGACTGCACCTCGGACCGAGTGGGGTTGTCGCGTTCGCCGGCCCCGTGGTGAGGAACCCCTCGAATCGCGACTCCGGCGCGACGGGTGTTCCGCCGCCTTTCCCTCCGCGGCTCGGAGGAAGGGGAAACGCGATCTTCCGAACTGGAGGTTCGGAGTCGAGAACCGTCTAAAGTCGTGATCGGGCCTGGGTGGTTCCGAAAATCGGGATGAGTCCAACGAATGGTGGCGGTGGAATCACTTCCCACTCACGCGTAGCCCTGCTTCTCGATGATGTCGCCCCAGCGGGCGCGGATGCGGGCCCGCAGTTCCGGCGATTGTTCGTACTTGTTCGTCTCGTAGTTCTTGTTGCGGGCGGCGTAGCCTTCGATGCGCGGGCGCACGGCTTCAAAGCCGCCGAGGCCGAGCCCGTCGTACACGTGCTCCATGCCGCCCACCAGATCCTTCACCAGCTCCTCGTAGCGGACCTCGACGAGGTTCCCCGCCGGGATCGCCCCCTTCGCGGCGTCGTAGCGCTCGTGGATCGTGCGGAACTCGCGGAAGACCTTCTCCTCGACCATCGCGTCGTTCGCTTGCGTCTGCAATCCGTGCTTCTTGCCGAGCGATTTCCAGAGGTTCACGGTGCTGGAGAAGAGCACGTGGGGATCGCGCTGGATGTGCACGAACTTCGCGTCGGGGAAGAGTTCGAGCAGCGTGGGGATGCGCGCGGTGTGCGGCGGGGACTTGAGCACGAGCCGGCGGCGATCGCGGTAGGTGAGCGTCTGGATGAAGCGGAGGAACGCGCGTTTCCAGTCGTGCAGTTGCCGGGGCGTGAGGCCGGAGAGGTCGAGCGAACCGGGGAACAGGCTTTCGCGGTTCGGAAACGCGAGGTCGGCGTAGGTGCTCGGCTGGCCCATCAGGCAGAGGGCGAATTCATCCTCCTGCGGGCGCTCCCAGCCGGCGGCCATGTTGTCCATCGGCCGCTTCTCGGGCATCAGGAACCAGAGCTTCTCCTTGAAGAACGATTCGCTCAGGAGAATGTGGTTCGGGACGAAGCAGGCGAAGGTGTCCGGGAAGGAGTGGCGTTCGTCGAGGATGAGGAGTTCGTGGAGGAGGGTGGTGCCGGTGCGCCAGTGGCCGACGACGAAGAGCGGCGGGTGTTCGATGGGGGTGTCGGCGATGCGTCGGCCGTAGAGGCCGTTCTGGAGCCAGCGGAGCCAGGTGTGCGTGAAGCTCATGCCGCCGATGATGCCGGCGATGTACCAGTAGGGCAGCCCGACGGCGGCGCGGTTGCCGAGGAGGATCTTGAGCCAGGCGAAGAAGTCGGCGCCTTCCCAGAGCCGCGGCGACCATTCCCGGGGTTTGCGGATCACGTCGGCGGCACGCGGCGGTAATGGAGTCATGGTGCTCGGATCGGGGCGCGGGGTCGGTCGCCCCCATGCCTTCAGTCAATCGAAATCGCCCGCTCCGGCAACCCCGGAAATCCTAGCGGGACTTGACGAAGACGGCGAGCGCGGGCTTGCCGACGTTGGGGAAAGTCGCGATCTGGTCGAAGCCGAAGGCGCGCCACAGGCGGAGGAGCGCGTCGGCGTCGTCGCGCGTGCCGGCGGCGGCGAGGGGGCGGCCGAGGGCGTCCGCGACGTGCCAGACGCCGCGCACGTCGACGGTGCGCAGTCCGGCGGTGTCGAAGCGCGGCCCGAGCGCGTGCATCGGCATGGTCCGCGGTGCCTGGCCGTTCGTGAGGAAGAACGAACAGCCGGCGGTGCCGACGCGGCAGAACTCCGTCACGCGGGCGTCGCGCAGGGCGCGCTGGGCCTCGCGGGCGGCGAAGTCGTCGTTGGCGGCGAAGCGCGCGAGCGTCTCGTTCCCGCAGACGAGGGCGATGCCTCCGGCCTCGGTCCTTAGTTCGACCTTGCGGGGGTCGATCGGCGTCGATTCGCCGACGTATTCGGCTTTCACGGGGTCGAAGGGCTTGCGTTCGCCGAGCAAGCCGAACGCGGGCAGCGGGATGCCGGTGCGCGTCATGGCGTCCACCTGCACGCGGAAGGAGACGCCGGCGAGGACGAGTCCATCCGGCCCGCCGGTGAAGAACGTCATCGCGGTGTCGCGGCGGCCGGCGACGCCGATCCGGTTGAAGCCGTACTTGCGCGCGACCGCGAGCGCCTGTTCGGCGTCCCCCCGGTGCGGGCCGAAGTTCAGGTGGAGGTTCGCATCGTCGCGCAGACACCAGACGCCGCGGATCCGTTCGACGCGCAGCGTCTTCATGTCCATCATCGTCATCGAGCGGGCGAATCCGGCGATCTGCGGGGCGACGAGCTTTTGATCGTTGTCGGTCGTGAGGCCGTATTCGATCACGGTGCGCCCGGTGCCGATCGCGCCCCAGCGTTGCGGGTAGAGTTCGCGCAGGGTGCGGGCCACGTCGTTCGCGTCGTCGGCGTTGTCGCCGAACGCCTTGAAGGGTTTGTCGTCCGCCCAGAGTTGCCATTGCCCCGCGAGCCGTTTCACGGACAGCGTCTTCGGGTCGATGGTGCGCAGATTCTCCGGTCGGGGCAAATCCACCACGGCTTCCCGCTTCGCCAAAACGGTTGGCGGCAACGGCATCGGCGGCGCCTGAGCCGAGACGGGCGCGAAGCTGGCGAAGAGGGCGAAGCAAGCGAACGACCGAAGCGCCATGAAACGATCTCCGAGACGATCGGACATCGCATTCATCGGCGAACGGGCGAAGGAAATCGACGGGATTATCCCGTCGGCCGGTTCCACGTCCGACTCGCGGCGGCGAGTTCCTTCTCGTAGAAGCTCCGCAGCTTGGCGGCGTCGGGGACGTGGCCTTCGTGGACCTGTTCGTAGTAGAGGCAGAACGCCTTGCCGAGGGCGAAGGTGCTGGCGGCGGCGAGGGCGGCGCCGGCGGCGCTGCCGACGCCGGGGATGAGCTTCGCCAGTTGCCGGGCGGCGGTCTTCGCGAGCAGGCCGATGCCGATCGAACCGGCGAGTTCGAGGAAGCGCACGGCCGTCAGTTCCTGGCCGTAGATCTTCGCGAGGTGGTAGACCATGCGCGACTGGATGCCGGGCAGCAGCACGAGATCGACGAAGGGGATCGGCAGGGAGCCGGCCGTGCCGGCGAGGGAGGCGTAGCCGAGGATGATCGGCCCGGCGTGGCGGCCGTGGAGGTCCTTGAGGCTCGCGGTCAGTTCGGCCGTGTTCGCGAGGGATTGGCGGTAGGCGTCCGGCAGCAGTCGAAGCAGCGTGTCCTTCAGGGCGTCGCCGCCGTAGTTCGGTTCGGTGTAGCCCTCCTCGATGTGCGTCAGGTCCAGCGGCACCAGCGCGTCGAAGAGGCCGTCGAACTGCTTCTCGTGTTCCTCGCGCAGGCGAACGTACTCCGGCTCGCTCGTCGGCGGGTACGCGGGGTGTTGGCGCTGCGGGTACGCTTCGTGCAGGCAGGTGAGCGCGAGGACCACCGGTCGATTCGGGGACTCGGCGCGGATGACGCGCAGCGCGTCGCGGACGTTTCCCTGGGCGAGGTCGCGGAGCTTGGCGGTGACGACCATGACGTGCGCGACGGAGCCGAAGGCATCGAGGTCCGGCCGCGGGTCGTAGCCGGCTTCGTCCAGCCCGCGCGTGTCGAGGAACTTTAGGAGCGGCGCGTCGGCGGTGGGGAAGGGGTATTCGCGGCTGGTCTTCGTGCAGGGGCGGAAGCCGTTGCCGATGGCGGCGTCTTCGGCGCCGGTGAGGTGGCGGATGATGGAGGTCTTGCCGGACTGGGTCTTGCCGAACAGCCAGAGGACCGGCGTCGGCGCGCGGGTCCGCAATTCGGCGAGCGCGGTCTCCAGCCCTTCGGGCGTGGTGTCGGTGTTCCAGACCGCCTTCACGACGTTCCACGCCTGCTGAAACATGGGTGCGATCCGAGGTCGGGGGAATGCCGTCACTATACCGTTCGGTTCGCGGAACGGGCCGGCGGATTTGGATTCGCGGCGCGGGAAGGGTTGTACCGGGCATCTGCATGGGCGTATACTCGTGGGCATGGGGCCGGACTCGCGAACTTCCGACGCCGCGGTGCCGTTCGTCTACGACGAGCTGCGCCGGCTCGCGGCCGCGCACCTGGCGCAGGAGCCGGCGGGGCAGACGCTGACCGCGACGGCGCTCGTCCACGAGGCCTACCTGCGGCTGGCGGCGACGCCGGGCTGGACGTCCGACCGGCACTTCTTCAACGCGGCGGCCCTCGCGATGCGCCGCATCCTCGTCGACCGCGCCCGCGCCCGCCGCTCCGAGAAGCGCGGCGGCCAGCGGCACCGCGTCGAACTCCACGACGCCGTCCGCGATCCGGTGGACCGGCTGGACGTGCTGGAATTCGACGAGGCGCTGGAAGCGCTGGCCGGCGTCGACGCGATGGCGGCGGAACTGGTCCACCTGCGCTTCTTCGCCGGGCTGACGCGGGACCGCGCGGCGGAACTGCTGGACATTTCGCCCCGCCAGGCCGACCGCGTCTGGGCGTTCGCCAAGGCGTGGCTCTACGAGCGCGTCGGCGCCGTCGACGATTGAAATGGCGCGATCCGCGCCGCGAATCCGCCTATGGGAATGGGGTTACTCGCATCCCCGGAGCGGTTTCATGTCCGACCGCGATCTGTTCCTCGAATTCCTCGATCAGCCGGATTCCGCCGCGCGCGACCGGTTGCTGGCCGAACATTGTGCCGCCGACGCCGACCGACGCGGCCGGATCGAACGGTTGTACCGCGCGCACGGGCGCGCGGGCGAGTTCCTCGAAGTCGCCCTCGAAGACCTCGCGCCGACGTTGTTGCAGGCGCCCGGCGCCGGCGCGTCGGCGTGCCACGTCGGCCCCGGCACGGTGCTCGCGAACCGCTATTCGCTCGTGCGGCCGATCGGCCGCGGCGGCATGGGCGTCGTCTGGATCGCGGAGCAGAGCGATCCGGTCGCGCGCCAAGTGGCCATCAAGCTCATCCGCCCCGACCTCGATTCCGCCGCCACCTTCGCGCGCTTCGCCACCGAACGCCAGACGCTCGCGATGATGGACCACCCGAACATCGCCAAGGTTTTCGATGGCGGCACCACCGAGGACGGCCGGCCGTTCGTCGTCATGGAACTCGTCGAGGGCGTGCCGATCACGCGCTATTGCGACGAGGAGTGCCTGGGGCTGGACGAACGCCTGAACCTGTTCATCACGGTGTGTCGGGCGATCCACCACGCGCACCAGAAGGGGATCATCCACCGCGACCTGAAGCCGTCGAACGTGCTGATCGCGCGGCGCGACGGCGTGCCCGTGCCGAAGATCATCGACTTCGGCGTGGCGAAGACGACGCACGGCCGGCTGGACGCGCTGGGCACGTGCACCGAGCACGGCGACGTCATCGGCACGCCGCAGTATTGGTCGCCCGAGCAGGCCGGCCTGAACCCGCACGACGTGGACACGCGCAGCGACATCTACGGCCTCGGCCTGCTCCTGTACGAATTGCTCGCCGGCCGGCCGCCGTTCGCCGTCGAGAGCGGCGGCGCGGTGGGGATCGTCGAACTGGTGCGCGCGATCCGCGAGACCGATCCGCCGCCGCCGAGCGCGACCGGTCCGGACGCGGCGCTCGCGGCGGCGCGGCGGACGACCGCCGATCGGCTCGTGCGGAAGCTGCGCGGCGATCTCGACTGGATCGTGATGAAGTGCCTGGAGAAGGACCGGAACCGCCGGTACGAATCGGCGGACGGTCTGGCGGCGGAACTGGGGCGGCACCTGGCGGACGAACCGGTGATGGCCGGGCCGCCCTCGCGCGCCTACCGGTTGCGGAAGCTGGCGCGGAAGCATCGTCGAACACTCGTCGCCGCTTCCGCGCTCTTGCTCGCGATGATCGGCGGATCGGTGGGGACGACGCTTGGCATGTGGCGCGCCGCGCGGGCCGAAGAGGAGGCGCGCGACCACGAGCGCGTCGCGCGCGAGCGGTTCGTGCTCGCGCAGGCGGCCGTCAACGACTACCTCGCAGCAATCGCCGAGGACGAGGAACTGAAGCGCGCCGACCACCACAAACTGCGCATGCGACTCTTGGCCGGCGCGCTGCCCTTTTATCAGCAATTGGCCGCGGAACGCCCGAACGATCCGGTCCAGATGCTGGCGCAGGCCGTCGCGTATCGCCGGCACGCCGAACTCGCCCGCGAGATGGGGGAATTGGACACCGCGCGCGCCAGCCTGGACCAGGCCGAGACGATCATTCGCATCATCCTGCGGAAGCCGAGCTCGCCCGAGGCGAGCCTCGAACTGGCGCGCGTGAAGCGGCGCCTCGCGGACCTGGCGGCGGATCGCGGCGACGGCCGCGCGGCGCGCGTCGAGTATCAAGCCGCGATCGCGATTCTCGAACAGGCGATCGGCGTTCGGCCGTTCGGCCCCGCCGTCGCGATGGATCTCGCCCGGACCTTCAACAATTTCGGCCTCCTGCTCGGCCAGGAGCGCGATGCGGCCGCGGGGGAACATTTCGAACGCGCGGCGCAGATCATGGAGGACGTCGCGTCCGCCCCCGACGTTTCCGGCGAGTGCCTCGAATTGCATTCGGTCTGCCTGAATAATCTCGGCAATCACCTGATCGAAGGATCGCGCTTCGTCGAGGCGCGCCGGCACCTGGAGCGAGCCCTGGAGCTGGTGACGCGGCGCGCGAAGGACGAACCGGCGTCGCCGACGCTCGTGCAGAAGCGCGCCGGCATCCAGGCGAACCTCGCGCGCGTGCACGAGGCGGAAGGCCATCCCGTCGCGGCGCGGCGCGGCATGGAAGAGGCCGCGGCGGCCTTGAAGGCGCTCGCCGATCGGTTCCCCCACCACGCCGAGTACCGACTGCAATGGGCCGGCGTGGAGAACAACGCGGCGATGCTGCAATGCGAAACCGGCGATCCGCTCGGCGCGCTCCCGCGCCACGACGCCGTGGTCGCCCGCATGGCGGAGTCCCCGGACCCGCCGCGGGGCCTGTACGCCGATTATCGTTCGAGCGCCCACGCGGGCCGCGCCGTCGCGCTCCAGAAACTGAATCGACATTCCGAGGCCGCCGATGCGTGGAAGCGGGCGGTGGAATGTGCGCCCGACGAGATCCGCCCGTTGCGCGAGTCCAATTACGCGGTACTGCTCGCCCGCATGGGCCGCCACGCCGCATCGCGCGAACTCGTGGCCAAGCTGGCGCCCAGCGAATCTCGGCTCGTCGTCTACAACCTTGCTTGCGCCAGCGCCATCCTGCACCGCGCGTCGGGCGACTCCGCGGACGCCGACCGCGCCATCGCGTTCCTGAAATCCGCGATCGAACGCGGCTACGCGCGGCGCGAACTCATCGAACGCGACCCCGACCTCGACGGACTGCGCGAGCGCCCGGATTATCGCAAGCTCATCAGCCTGACGATTCCGGAACCCTCCGGCCCGGTTCCACCGTTCAAATCCTGACGCGCGGGAATCGCTATAACGGCCTCACGCCCCGCGAGCGCCGGCCATGCCCGCCACCATCGACGACACCTACGCCGAAGCGTTCCGTTCGATCTATTCCGAAGTGCTCGTCACCGCGCGCGATCCGCACTGGCTCGAGGTCGCCACCCGCCACGCCACCGGCAACGCGTCGTCGTCCATCCTCTGCGACTGCGAGGCCGGCGCCAGTCGGTTCGTCGACGCGAGCGAAACGCCCGACGGCCGCCCCGGCGTCGTGCTCCAGTTCCACGTCCCGCGATTCTGGAAGGATCGCGAGTCGAAGCTCGAACGCGCCCTCCTCGTGCGCGTCAGCCAGAACGTGCTCACCTGCCCGACGACGGCGTGCTTCAACGTCCTTCCGGCCGGCGAGAAATGGTTCCCGCTCGGCCGCAAGGTCGCGTACTTCGGCGACGGGCATCAATTCAAGGACGAGCGCTTCGGCCGGCGCGTCCGCGTCATTCCGATCCTCAGCGGCGAGTTCGTGATCGAACGCCGCTTCGGTTGGGCCGAGGGGTTGATGGGCGGGAACCTCTGGTTCTTCGGCCGCTCGGCCGACGCCGCCCTCGACGCCGCGGTGAAGGCCGCCGCCGGCGCGCGGGCCGTGCCCGGCGTGAGCCTGCCGTTCCCCGGCGGCGTCGCGTCGAGCGGCTCGAAGGCCGGCAGCAAATACAAGTTCGCCATCGCCAGCACCTACGCCGAGTATTGCCCCACGCTGCGATCGAAGCCCGGCGTCGCGTCGCGCCTGCCCGAGGGCGTCGCCAGCGTGCAGGAGATCATCATCAACGGCCCGGACCTGAAAACGATCGCCGCCGCCACGCAGGCCGCCCTCCGCGCCGCCGTCGACACGTCGGACCTGCTGACCATCTCCGCGGGCAACTACGGCGGCCGCCTCGGCAAGAGCTTCGTGTACCTGCACGCGGACAAGCAACCGACCTGACGGGCCTCCCCATGCGATTCGCAATCCCCGCTCTGCTCCTGTTCGCGGCGTCCGCGGCCGCCGCCCCGGACTTCGCGAAGGACGTGCGCCCGATCCTCGCGAACCATTGCTTCAAGTGCCACGGACCGGACGCCGCGGCGCGCAAGGCGAAGCTGCGACTCGACACCGCCGACGGAGCGAAGGACGCGCTCAACGAGGTGATGAATCGCATCGTGTCCCGCGACGACGATGAGGTGATGCCGCCACCGCACGTCAAGAAACCGCTCACCGAAAAGCAGATCCAAATCCTCAACGATTGGATTGTCGCCGGCGCGAAGTACGAGCAGCACTGGGCGTTCGTCGCGCCGAAGAAGTTTAGCCGCGAGGCGAAGCCGAGCGCGGGGGCGTCGCCGATCGACGCGTTCATCCGGTCGAAGTTGGCGGCATCCGGTTTGAAACCGTCCCCGCCCGCCGACAAGGCGACGCTGATCCGCCGCGTGTCGCTCGACCTGATCGGCCTGCCGCCAACGCCGAAGGAAGTCGACGACTTCCTGAAGGACACTTCGCCCCAGGCCTACGAGAAGCTCGTCGATCGCCTGCTCGCGAGTCCGCACTACGGCGAGCGGTGGGCGCGCAAGTGGCTCGACCTCGCCCGCTACGCCGACACCAACGGCTACGAGAAGGACCGACCGCGCACCATCTGGCCGTACCGCGATTGGGTGATCAAGGCGCTGAACGACGACACGCCGTTCGACCGGTTCACCATCGAGCAGATCGCCGGGGACATGCTGCCGAACGCGACATTGGATCAGATTGTTCCGACCGGCTTCCACCGGAACACCATGTTGAACGAGGAAGGCGGCATCGACCCGCTCGAGTTCCGCTACTACGCCGTCGTCGACCGCATCAACACGACCGCCACCACCTGGCTCGGCCTCACGCTCGGCTGCGCCCAGTGCCACACGCACAAGTTCGACCCGATCCCGCACACCGACTACTTCAAAATGTTCGCGTTCCTCAACAACACCGAGGAACCGGAGCTCGAGGTGCTCGCACAGGAGCAATCCACAAAGAGGCTGGACTTGGCTTTGTCAGCCACGGTTAAGCAAGACGAACTACGAGAGAAAATGGGTGAGGAACCATACAAGTCGAAGTATGCCGCGTGGAAAACGGAGGAACGCAAACACTTGTTGCCATGGACGATTCATCGGCCGTCGAAATCCGAAGCGGGTCCGACGAAACTAAAGTTGCTCGAAGATGGTTCATTGCTCGCGCTCGGCGACCCGACCAAGGAAGACGTTTACAACCTGACGTTCGCCGACTGGCCTATCGGCGTCACGGTCATTCGACTTGAAGCGCTGACGGACCCATCGCTGCCGGCGAACGGGCCGGGCCGAGCGTTCTACGAAGGGCCGAAGGGCGATTTCCTCCTCACCGACATCCGGCTGTCGGTCGATGGTACTCCCGTCCAGTTCAGCGATGCCTCGGACAGCTTCGCGGGGGCGAAGTCGAACGCGAAGCTCGCCTTCGACGGCAACCTGCAATCGGGCTGGGCCGGTCGTGGGCCGGGCCAGTCGAGCCACGCGATCTTCAACCTCGCGAAACCGACGGCGGGAAAGACGGCGAACCTCTCGCTGCGATTCGAGCGCCACTACTCCGCAAGCCTCGGCCGGTTCCGCGTCTCCATCACGACGGCGACGGGCAAAGTCGTCGCCCGCGATCTCTCGGTGGATGCCGAGGAGGCTTTGCGGATCGACGACGCCAAGCAGAATGCCCGACAAGGCTTGGCGCTTTTCCGCGAATACCTGCGACTGTCACCAGAGTTGAAGGCCCAGCGCGAGGCAATTGAGAAGCTTCGCAAGGAGATCCCGCAAGGGCCGCGCACGCTCGTGATGAGCGAACGCCCCGAAGAGCATCCGCGCAAGACGTTCCGCCACCACCGCGGGGAGTTCCTCCAGCCGGCCGAGGAGGTGCAGCCCGGCGGCCTGAGCGTGCTGCATCCGGTGCCCGCCGGCGCGAAGCCGGATCGCCTCACCTTCGCGAAGTGGCTGGTTACCAAGGAGAATCCGCTCGTCGCGCGCGTGACGGTCAACCGCGCCTGGGCCGCGTTCTTCGGCAAGGGGATCGTCCGCACCGTCGACGACTTCGGCTATCAGGGCGATCTGCCGACGCATCCCGAACTACTCGACTGGCTGGCCGTCGAGTTCATGGAGAACGGTTGGTCGATGAAGAAGCTGCACAGGACGATCGTGATGAGCGAAACGTATCGGCAATCGTCGAAAGTGTCGCCGGACCATCTCGCGAAGGACCCGGAGAATAAGCTGCTCGCCCGGTTCCCCCGCGTGCGGCTCGAAGCGGAGATGATCCGCGATTCGGCCCTGAAGGCCAGCGGATTGCTCTCGGCGAAGATCGGCGGACCGAGCGTGTTCCCGCCGCAGCCGCCCGGCGTGCAGGACACCGCCTACGGCGGCGCGATGTGGACGCCGAGCGCCGGCGAGGACCGCCATCGCCGCGGCCTGTACACCTACGCGAAGCGCACGGCCCCCTTCGCGATGGCGGCCACCTTCGACGGCCCCAGCGGCGAGGCCTGCGTGGCGAAGCGCGAAGTCTCGAACACGCCGCTCCAGGCGCTGACGCTGCTCAACGATCCCTCGATGATGGACGCCGCCGCCGCGCTCGGCAAGGCGATCGCGGGCGAGAAGGGACTTGCGAAAGAGAAGGTGAATCGAATCGTTCGCCGCTGTTTGAGTCGGCCGGCGAGCGAGCATGAAGTGGCGGTCCTCGCGAAGTTCGCCGATGGCGTGATGGGCGACGAGGCCGCGAAGTGGACCGCCGTCGCGCGGGCCGTGATGAATCTCGATGAATTCGTGACGAAAGAATGATCGACGTTTAGCGGCGACCCGGAGGCTTTGCGGAGGGGAGCGCGGGAGCTGATTCCCACGGACGCCCACCGCGCTCCGCTCCGAAGACTCCGCGTCGCCGCTCAACGTGTTCCCGTGGGGAGATCCATCGTGACGGAAACTTCCCGACGCTACTTTCTCCACTCCTGCGGCGTCGGCCTCGGCAAGGCGGCGCTCGCGTCGCTGCTCGTCGGTTCCGCCTCGCGCGCCGACTCGACGCTGCCGCCGAAGAAGCCGCACTTCCCCGGCAAGGCGAAGGCCGTCATCCACCTCTTCATGGCCGGGGCGCCGAGCCAGCTCGACCTGTTCGACTACAAGCCGCAGCTCGCGAAGCTCGAAGGGAAGCCGATCCCGCCCGAAGTCATCAAGGGCCAGCGCTACGCATTTATTCGCTCCGATGCGGCCGTGCTGGGGCCGCGGTTCAAGTTCGCCAAGCACGGGAAGTCCGGCACCGAAATCAGCGAAGTGCTGCCGCACCTGGCGAAGGTCGTGGACGACATCTGCCTCGTGCGCTCCGTCACGACGGATCAATTCAACCACGCCCCGGCGCAGATCTTCTTCAACAGCGGCTTCAGCCAGCCGGGCCGGCCGAGCTTCGGTTCGTGGGTGCTCTACGGCCTCGGCAGCGAAGCGAAGGACCTGCCCGCGTTCGTCGTCATGAGCACCGGCAGCGGCATCAGCGGCGGCACCGCCAACTGGTCCAGCGGCTTCCTGCCGACGACGTACACCGGCACGCGCTTCCGCAACGCCGGCGATCCGATCCTGAACCTGACGAATCCGCCCGGCGTCGACGCGAAGCTCCAGAAGGACACGCTGGACGTCGTCGGCGAATTGAATCGCAAGCGCCTCGCCGAGGTCGGCGATCCCGAGATCGCCACGCGGATCGCGCAGTACGAGATGGCGGCGCGCTTGCAGACCTCCGCGCCGGAGCTGATGGACCTGAAGAAGGAGACGAAGGAGACGCTCGACCTCTACGGCTGCGAGCCGGAGAAGCCGTCGTTCGCGCGGGCGTGCCTGATCGCCCGACGGCTCGTCGAGCGCGGGGTGCGGTACATCAACATCTATCACGAAGGCTGGGACGCCCACTCGGACGTGAGCGGCAACTCGAAAAACAACTGCAAGATCACCGATCAGGCCTCGGCCGCGCTCGTGGCCGATTTGAAGCGCCGCGGGATGCTGGATTCGACGCTCGTGGTCTGGGGCGGCGAGTTCGGGCGCACGCCGATGGTGGAATCGAACCCGACGCTCGGCCGCAGCCTGGGGCGAGACCACCATCCGCAGTCGTACTCGATGTGGCTCGCCGGCGGCGGCGTCAAGCCGGGCATCAGCTATGGACAGACCGACGAACTGGGCTTCCACGTCGTCGAGGACAAGGTGCACGTCCACGATTTGCAGGCGACGATTCTGCACACGCTGGGGCTGGACCATGAACGCTTGACGTTCCGCCACGCAGGACGGGATTTCCGCCTGACCGACGTGCATGGATCGGTGGTGAAGGGCCTTCTCACATAGCGGCGGGCTTGCCCGCCGAGCGGTTTCGAGTCTTCGAGAAGCCGCGTGGGCCGAATTCGAAGCGCGACGCCGATCCCGCCGCGAACCGCGACGCCAGTCACACTTTCACCCGTTTCCACTTCCCGCCGGCGAATCGAATCAAGAACAAGATGCCGCGGATCCAGATGTCCGCGAGCATCGCCACCCAGGCGCCGAACAAGCCCCAATCGAAGCCGCGGACGACGCCGAGCGGCCCGAGGTCCAGCTCGTGGCTCGTGAGCAGGTACGCGAGCGGGATGCGGACGACGAGGAAGCCGGTCCACGAGAAGAGCACGGGCACGCGCGTGTCGCCGGCGCCGCGCAGGGCCTGCGTGAAGACGATGGCGGAGGCGAGCGCGGGCATGGCGAAGGCGACGGTGCGCAGGGCGGTCACGCCGAGCGCGGCGACCTCCTCCCCGCCGGCGTAGACGCGGCACATCGGCCAGGCGAGCAGCCAGAAAATCGCGCCCATGAACGACATGCCGCCGCAGGCGAGGGCGAACATCATCCAGCCGCCGCGCGCCGCTTCGCCCGGCCGGCCGGCGCCGAGGTTCTGGCTGACGAGCGCCATGGACGCGGTGCCGAACGCGCCGCCGGCCTGGTAGCCGAACGCCTCCCAGCGCAGGGCGATGCCGTGCGCCGCCGCGGCGGCGTTGCCCAGGTCGTTCACGATGCGCAGGAACCAGAGTTGGCAGAGCGCGATCGACATGCTGTCGATGGCCGCCGGCACGCTGACGCGCAGGAGCCGGCCGAGCAGCGGAAAGTCGGGCTTCAGGTTCGCGAGCGTCAGCTTCAACCCGGAGCGGCCGCGGACGAGCAGCGCCAGCACGATCAGTCCGCCGGCGGCGTGGCTGATGGCGGTGCCCCACGCGATGCCGACGAAACCGAAGTTCGTGCCGAGCAGATCGCGCGAGAGGACGAACGCGACCGGCACGTTCACGAGCGCGACGCCGCACAGGACGTACAGCCCCGTGCGCGTGTCGCCGGCGCCGACGAGGCAGGCGATGCCGCCGGTTTCGACCAGTTGCAGCACGAGCAGCAGCACGAGCGGGGCGAGGTACTCGGCCGCGATCGCGCCGGCGCCGTCCTTCAGATTCAGCGGCGCGAGGAGATCCGGCAGGAAGGGCAGCACGATCGCCGTGGCGGCGATCCCCAGCACGATGGCGAGCAGGATCGACTGGCCGCAGGCGTGGTCGGCCATCTTGCGGTCGCCCGCGCCGACGAACCGTCCGACGAGCGCCGTCGCCCCGGCGCTCACGACGATCGCGTAGCAGGTGGTCAGCCAGTAGATGTAATTGGCGGTGTTGAGCGCCGCCTTGTGCGCGTCGCTGAAGCCTTCGGCCAGGAATTGATCGTAGTGCTGGATGAACAGCACGAGGTATTGCTGGGCGAGGGCGGGCAAGGCGAGGACGATCACGCGCCGCCAATCCACCGCGGGCACCGGGCTGGAGGAGTCCATCGGAGCATCTTAGGGGGAACGGGGAAACCGATCGGACACCGGAGCGTCACGCGGGGTTCGCGGCGGGGAACGCGATGCGGAACGTCGTGCCGGCGAGCGGGGCCGATTCGATCGCGAGCGCGCCGCCGTGGTGTTCGAGAACCATCGCCACGAACGAGAGGCCGAGGCCCATCCCGGCCGAATAGCCCTCGTAGAGAGCGTTGTCCCGCTTCGTGGTGAACTGCGGCTGCAGGCATTTCGCCCGCACCTCCTCCGTCATGCCGATCCCGTTGTCGCGCACGGTCAGCAGCACGCGGTCCCCGTCGCGGCGGACGGCGAGCGCGATTTCGCCCTTCCAGGCCGCCGCCGCGAGCAGCGCGTCCTTGCGCGCCTCCGGGCCGCGCGCGTCCTTCCGCGCCTGATCCCGCAGGTGGTTCCGCATCTCGAAGGTCGCGTCCCGCGCGTTGAAGACGAGGTTTTCGATCGCCTGCTGAAGGTGCGAGTGGTCGCCGTCGATCCAGACCGGTTTGGCGGGCACGTCGGCCGCGAGGGCGAGCTTCCACTTGTCGCGGCCCATGTCGGCCCACGCGTCGGCCGATTCCCGCACGAGGCGCGCGAGGTCGAGCTTCGTCACGTCGGCGTTGGAGGGGTCGCGGCGGACGGTCTTCAAGATCTGCTGGAGGCGATCGGTCACGGTGCCGAGCGTGGACTTCACCTCGTGGAGCATTCCCTCCTGTTCGCGCGAGAGGCCGTCGACCTCGATGCAGCGGGCGAGCAGGTCGTTCGGGCGCACGAGGAGGTTCTTGATGTTGTGCGCGTAGCTCCCGGCCATGATGCCGATGCTGGCGTAGAGCTGCGATTTCAGCTCGAACGCCGACTTCTCCGCCTCGGCGGCGCGGCGCTGCAAGTCGGAGGTCTCCAACTGGCGTTCGAGCAGTTCGGACTTCAATTCCTGCTGGGAGCGCCGGGCCTCGTCCTCGCGGTGCTGCGCCTGGAGGAGTTCGATCTCCCGGTGCTCGGCCTCGGCGAGCGCCGTCAGGCGCGCCACCTCGCGCTCCCGCTCCCGCCGGAGGAATCGCACGACGAACAGCCCGGCGAGGACCGACGCCGTCGCGAGCAGCGCCCCGGCCACGAGCGACATCCGCTGCCGCTCCTGCTCCTGGCGCTGGAGTTTGTTGAAGGCGTGCAGCTTGTATTCGCAGCGGATGGTCGCGCGCCCGTCGCCGGTCGGATCGTATTCCAGCACCTGGAGGCGATCGCGGTTCTGGCGCGCCGGGCGCGGCACGGCGCTCTCCCACGCCACGTGCTCGACGCCGCCGGCCGTCCCCGGGGTCGGCGCGATCTCGATCTCGACGCGATAGATCTCCGGGAAGAGCGGGAGCTGGTTCACGAACGCCCGCGTCGGTTCGACGAGGGCGCGGACGTGTTCGAGCAGTTCGGCCTTCTTCGTCTCCCGGCGGCGCGGGTCGGCGCTGCCGTCCGGGTCGTCGTCCCGCAGTCGCACGTAGTCGCCGATCAATTCGGGCAGCGTCTTGCGGAAGTTGCGGGCCTCGTCGATCCACTCGCGCACGGTGGCGCGATCGGCCTCTTCGGACCAGGTCGAGCGTTCGTTGAGTTGCCAGGCGAGCCAGCCGACGAGGATCGCCCAGAGCAGCACGGCCGGGGCCAGGCCGCCGACGTACGACCAGATCGCGCGGTCCGCCGATTCGGCGATGGGCGCATCGCTCACGGTTCCCTCCCCGGCGCGAGGGTGCGGGAACGGACGAGCCGCCAGGCGCGGTCCGCGTCGCGGCGCCAGACTTCGAAGCGGGCTTCGGGCAGTCCGGCGTCGGCGGCGTCCCCGCGCGGACGGACGGCGCAGATATATTCGCCGCGGCCGCCGGTGCGGTTGCCGGAGTCGTCGAAGAGCCTCGGCTCGGTCGCCAGGAGCCGGCGGGCGAGCGCGTTCGCGTCCGGGGCGAGTTCGTCGTCGTCGCGGCCGTAGGCGGCGCCGGTGAACGCCTTCACCATGTCGGCGACATGCAGCACGTCCTCGGTGCTGTTGGGCGGCGCGAGCGGGAAGCCGCCGGCGGGAGCCGCGCCGTCGTCCCAGCCGACGGGATTGTTGTGCGTGAAGAGCAGGACGGGCACGGTGAGCACGCGCACGGGCCAGGCGAATTCGCCGTCGCGGAGGATGGTATTCGCCCCCATGCCGTCGCCGTTGATGGCGACGAGCCGGCGGCCGAGGTCCGGGGCCGCCCCGGCGAGCAGGCGCAGCATCCGCCGCGCGGGCGCCGCCGCCGTCGGCAGGATCAAGAGCGTCCGCTGCGCCGGCAAGCGGTTCCACTCCTTCAGGATGGCGTCGGCGACTTCCTCCTCCGGTTGATTCGCGCGATAGAACCCGCCGACGCTGAAGGGGATCTTCCAGCCGGAATAGATCGGCGCCGGTTTCGGTCCGCCCTCGGCGTAGAGCAGGTCGCGGAACTGGCCGATGAGGTCGCTCGAATACGGATCGTCGTCCCAATCGACGTAGAAGACCGTCGGCTTGCGCGGATCGGCGGCGGCGAGGAGGCCGGAGCCGACGGCCAGACGGGCGTCGTCGACGAGCAGGCGCGGGCGGAACGATTCCGATTGCCAGACGAAATCGAGGATCGCCTCGGCCATCTGCCGGTTGTTGAAGCAGAAGCGGAAGGAACGGCCTTCGTAGATGCGGAGGAGTTCGGCGGTGACGCCGACGCTGCCGTCGGCGGCGTCCTGGTCGGAGTGGACTTTTTCGGCGGTGGCGTTGGTGAGGAAGAAGAGCGGCCGCGCGCCGTGCCAGGCGGTCTGGCGGGCGAGGGCGCGGGCCATGTCGCGGGCGCGGTCGCTGCTGCCTCCGCCGACGATCGCCAGCGGGGCCGGGTTCCGTTTCGCGAGCTGTTCGACCCAGTACTGCGGCGGGTGGTCGCCGCTCAGCTTGTACCACCGAATGCGCAGCCGGCCCGCGCGGCCGACCTTTCCGACGATCACTTCCGGCACCGCGGTCGTCTGGTCGAGGAACGCCCCGGAGTCGTCCACGGTCAGCTCGGCGTCGTCCGCCGCGGCCCGGCGCACCCCGGCGACGAAGCGCTCCCAGGTCGCCCCGGCCGTCGTCGTGTTGAACCAGGCCAGTTCGCGATCGTCGGCCGGCACCGCCCGCGGCGCCGCGTACTCCGACGGCGCGAGGCCCGGAATCCGCACGCCGTACACGATCAGCGCCAGCGGCAGGCAAACCAGGACGATGGACATTGGCCAGCGGAATCGGCTCATGGACTCCTTCGCTCCGCGCGGTTCCTCCCAGCGGTTATACGGTTCGCGGATCGCATTGCCCCGCGCCCGGCCCGCGCTTATCCTGCCACCACGCCCTCCCCTCGCGGACTTCTCCCATGCGCATCCTCGCCGCCGCGCTCCTGCTCGCGGTCCCCGCCGCCGCCCAGGACCACAAGCTCCACACCTTCCAGCGCCAGCAGCTCACGGATGTCTATTATTCCGAGGGCGCCAACGCCGGCGACCTCAACGGCGACGGCAAGCTGGACGTCATCTACGGCCCGCACTGGTACGAAGGACCGGAGTTCAAGATCAAGCACGAACTCTATCCCGCGAAGCCGCAGAACAAGGAAGGCTACGCCGACAACTTCTTCAACTGGGTGTACGACTTCAACGGCGACGGAAAGCCGGACGTGCTCACCGTCGGTTTCCCCGGCAAGCCCGGCTACGTCTACGAGAACCCGGGCAAGGACGGCTTCGACAAGCCGTGGACGCGCCACGAAGTCTTGAAGTCCGTCAGCAACGAGTCGCCGCAGTTCCTGAACCTCGTCGGCGACGCGACGCCGGAACTCGTCTGCACGTCCAACGGCCTGTTCGGCTACGCCAGCTTCGAGCCGAAGAAAGGTTGCGAACCCTGGACCTTCCACGCGATCTCGGTGATGCCGGCGCCCAAGCCGTTCGGCCACGGACTCGGCGCCGGCGACCTCAACGGCGACGGCTTGCAGGACATCCTCATCTCCACCGGCTGGTTCGAACAACCGAAGGAGACGGCCGCCGGCACGCGCTGGATCTTCCACGAGGCGAAGTTCACCAGCGCCTACGGCGGCGCCGAAATGTACGCCTACGATGTGGACGGCGATGGCCTCAACGACGTGATCACCAGCGACGCCGCGCACGACTTCGGCCTCGTCTGGTACAAGCAGGCCAAGACGGACGGCAAGACGACGTTTGAACGAAAACTCATCATGGGGAACAAGCCGTCCGACAATCCGTTCGGCGTCGTCTTCAGCGAACTCCACTCCGTCGCGCTCGTCGACCTCGACGGCGACGGCCTCAAGGACATCGTCACCGGCAAGACCTACTACTCCCACCACAAGGGCAGCCCGATGTGGGACGCCGGCGCCGTCGTCTACTGGTTCAAGCTCGAACGCACGAAGACGGGCGTCGAGTGGATTCCCCACAAGCTCGATGGCGTCGCCGGCATCGGACGGCAGATCAGCATCGCCGACGTGAACGGCGACAAGCTCCCGGACATCGTCGTCGGCGGCATGGTCGGCGCGCACGTCCTCACGCACAAGGTCGAAGCCGTCTCGAAGGAGAAGTACGACGCCGCCCAGCCGAAGCGCATGGCGTTCGCGCCGCCGAAGCCGATCCGCGGCCCGCTCGCGACGATCGACGCGAAGACCGGCCGCGTCGCCGGCGCGCTCGAGGGCGAGGAACTGCGCGTGCTCAAGACGACCGCGGGCAAGGCCGGCGTCCAGAAGATGGCCGGCTTCAAGGGCGATACCTGGAGCGGCGGCGCCCAACTCTTCTGGTCCGGCGGCAAGAAGGGCGAAACGCTGACGCTCGAATTCGACTCGAAGGCCGGCAAGTTCGACCTCGCCGCCGTCATGACGATGGCCGGCGACTACGGCATCGTGCAATTCGCGGTGGACGACCAACCGCTCGGCAAGCCGATCGACTTCTACCACGCGGAGGTCGTGACGAGCGGCCTCCAGAAGCTCGGCACGCTGGAACTGAAGGAAGGCTCGCACCACCTCGCGCTGACGATCACGGGCGCGAACCCCGCCGCGGCGCCGAAGCACATGGTCGGCCTCGACTGCCTGCTGCTGACGCCGGCGAAGTGACCAATCGCCCCTTTATCCCCGGATCGGAGCGAATTCTTTGTCTCCCCTCTTCCTCGGCGAATTCGTCGGCACCGCCGTGCTGATCCTGCTCGGCGGCGGCGTCGTCGCGGCGGTCCTGCTCGAACGCTCGAAGGCGAAGGGCGCCGGCTGGATCGTCGTCACCGCCGGCTGGGCCTTCGCCGTCACCTGCGGCATCTTCGCCGCGAAGGCGCTCGGCGCGCCGGGATCGCTCAACCCCGTCGGACCACTCGCCGACCTCGCGATGGGGAAGGGCGCGGTCGACGACAAACTCGCGATGATCGCCGGCGAGTTCCTCGGCGCCTTCGTCGGCGCGATCCTCGTTTGGATTCACTACCTGCCGCACTGGTCGGCGACCTCGGACGAAGCGGCCAAGCTCGGCGTCTTCTGCACCGCCCCGGCGATCCGCGATCCGATCTCGAACTTCCTCGGCGAGGCGATCGGCACGTTCGCGCTCGTCTTCGTCGCCTCCGCCATCGGCAAGGCGAACTTCGGCGCGGCGGAGGCGCCCTTCGTCGGCATGGTCGTTTGGGCCGTCGGCTTGAGCCTGGGGGCGACGACGGGCTACGCCATCAATCCGGCGCGGGACCTGGCGCCGCGCCTCGCGCATTTCCTGCTGCCGATCGCGGGGAAGGGGCCGTCCGACTGGGGCTACGCTTGGGTGCCGATGCTCGGGCCGTGCGCCGGCGGCGTCCTCGCGGCGTTCGCGTTCCAAGCGCTGACGTGATCCGAATCACTTCGGCGGAATCTTGAGCGAAACCTCGGCGTCGAAGACGAGCCGCGGATCGCCGCGACCGACGAGCGTCTTGACCATCGTGCCGATCGTCCGGCTCGGCGTGCCGCGATAGAGTTCCTTTTCGTCGCATGTCACCGTCACCGTCTTGTCCAAGTCGAGCATCCGGTCGTCAAATCGCACGAGGAGATGGTCGATCTTCTCCAGCTTCGAGAGTTTCACGCCTTGCCCGTCGAGGTCGGCGACCACGAGCGAATCGGCGTTCGCCTCCTTCGGCGGGACGGCGAGCCAGTAGGAGCGGTCGTGCGGCGTGCCGGATTGCTTCCAGACCACGCGCTCGGGGATCGGGTTGCGCGAGAACTTCGCCATCCAGGGCAGGGCGGCCTTGTCTTCGAGGTTCATCCAGTGCCCCTTGTCCTCGTGGATCTTCACGAAGTGCCGGTAGCCCTTCTTGTCCTCCTCGTGGAGTTTCATGATCTTGTCGCCGTATTCCTTGGCGACGGTGTTGCGGTTGTAGGAGGCGTCCTTGCCGCCGACTTGCAGCGCAAAGGGGACGTTGCGAAGGGAGAGGACGGGGACGCCGTTGGGGTGTCCCGCCATCATGGCGGCGGCGGCCCAGTGGTCGGCCATGCGGGGCGCGATCTGGTACACGCCGTCGCCGCCGGCGGAGTAGCCGAGGACGTACACGCGGTCGGGGTTCACGCCTTCGAGGACGATCAGGTCCTCGATGAGGCGGGCGAAGAGGCGGTCGATGTGGGCCTCGTGCCAGAGGTTCCAGGTATTCGTCGGGGCGCGGGGCGCGAGGTAGATCCCCTCGTCGACCTTGTAGAGTTTCTTTTGGTTCTCCCACTGACCGTCGTTGACGTGGGTCGGCGCGTTTCCTCCGCCGTGGAGGGAAATCCAGAGGCTGCGGCCGTCCTTCGGCGTCTCGCCGAACGCGGTGAAGGCGAATTTCATTTCGAGCTTGTCGTCCGTCAGCTTGCGGTCTTCGATCTCCTTCGTCCGCTCGGCCTTGATGATGGCGGCGTGGGCGTTCCAAAGGAGTTTACGCGATGTCGCCGCGTCGGTCTTCGTCAGCGGGACATCGGCAAAGCCCTTGGCGGACAGTTCGGATAGCGATTTCGGCTTCGCGTCGAGCGCGGCCTTGAGGGACTTGAGGGCGGCGGCGGATTTGCCGTCGTCCGCGGCGGAGAGATTCGCGGCGAGAACGAGTGAGAATAACGCTGCGCGCATGGAGAAAACCCTCGACAGTTTAGCCGCGAGGCGGAGTCTTCGGAGCCGAGCGCGGGACGTCGGTAACGCGCTCGGCTCCG
>CAYVRB010000054.1:0-25967 GCA_964453375.1 uncultured Alcaligenaceae bacterium | reverse complement strand
TACTCGCGGTTCTGGCACAAGGTGCTGTTCGACCGCGGTTACCTGCCGTGCCCCGAGCCGTTCCAGCGGCTGGTGAACCAGGGCATGATCCTGGGCGAGTACGAGTACCACATCACGCCGGAGACTTACGAGGCGAACAAGGCCAAGCTGGAGGAACTGCACATCGTCGCGGCCCACGTCCCGGCGAAGGAGGAGGGCGACAAGGAGAGCTACGTCCTGCGGGTGTCCTCGACGGCCGAGAAGGACGCGATCCCGCTGCCCGACGAGATGATCGAGAAGCGGAAGGGCAAGTCGTTCCTGAAGGGGACCGACATCGAGCTGACCGGGCGGGCGGACAAGATGTCCAAGAGCCGGGGGAACGTGGTGAACCCCGACGACATCGTGAAGGAGTACGGGGCCGACAGCCTGCGGCTCTACGAGATGTTCATGGGGCCGCTGGAGGCGGTAAAGCCCTGGAACACCAAGAGCGTCGAGGGCGTGTACCGGTTCCTGTCTCGCGCCTGGCGGGTGATCGTCGATGAAGGGGAAACTCTGAAGTTGCACCCCTCGGTGAAGGACGCGGAGCCGGACCGCGACACGCTGCGGGTGCTGCACCGCACGATTCAGAAGGTGACGGAGGACACCAACGGGCTGCGGTTCAACACGGCCATCGCCGCGATGATGGAGTTCGTCAACCACGTCACCAAGCTGGAGGTGCGGCCGCGATCTGTGGTGGAGCCGTTCGTGCTGCTGCTGGCCCCGTACGCCCCGCACATCGCCGAGGAGCTGTGGCGGGCGCTGGGCCGCACCACCACGCTGGCCTACGAGCCGTGGCCGAAGTTCGACCCCGAGCTGACGCGGGCCGACGAGATCGAGATTCCCGTGCAGGTGAACGGCAAGCTGAAGGCCCGGCTGAAGGTGCCGGCCGAGATTTCGGACGCCGACCTGGAGGCCGCGGCCCTGGCCGACGCCGCGGTGCAGTCGCAGGTCGCCGGCAAGACCATCAAGATGGTGAAGGTCGTGCCGCGGAAGCTGGTGAACGTCGCGGCTAACCGGAGCGAGCTGCGTCGTTGCCGCGGTCGCCACTCCGTGGGAGAATGCTCCCCTCCCCCCGGAGTGCCCGCCATGGCCAACGAGCAGCCCACGGAAGCCCACGTCCCGGCCGAACCCCGGACCGAACCCCACCGCGAAGCCACGACCGACGCCGTGCCGGCGTCGGACATCCCGATGGCGTTCGCGGCCGACGACACCCCGCCGGGCGCGTCCGACACCGCACCCGAGCCGCAGGCCGCCTCCTACCGCATCGTCCGCAAGCTCGGCGAGGGCGGCATGGGGGCCGTGTTCCTGGCCGAGCAGCAGAACCCGCGGCGGCCGGTCGCCCTGAAGGTGATCCGGTCCGACCGCGTCTCCCCGCGGATGCTCCAGCGGTTCCGCCTGGAAAGCCAGATTCTGGCGTGGGTGCGGCACCCGGCCGTCGCCCAGGTGTACGAGGCCGGGGAGATGGACGGCCCGCACGGCCGGCACCCGTACTACGCGATGGAGTACGTCGAGGGCGAGACGCTCACCCGGTTCGCCGCCCGGCAGGAACTCGACGTGCGGGGCCGGCTGGAACTACTCGCCGAGGTGTGCGACGGCGTGGAGGCGGCGCACCGCCGAGGCGTCACCCACCGCGACCTGAAGCCCGCGAACATCCTGGTCACCGCCGACGGCCGGCCCAAGATCCTCGACTTCGGCCTCGCCCGCGACCTCGCCTGCGCCGGCGTCACGCGCACCGGGTTCATCGCCGGCACGCCCGCGTACATGGCCCCGGAGCAACTCGCCGGCCGCCGCGACCTCGGGCCCGCCGTCGACGTCTGGGCACTCGGGGCGATGCTCTACGAACTCCTCGCCGGCACCGTCCCCTTCGCCGGCGACGACCCCGCCCAGATCCTCGCGAACATCCTGCGCCACGATCCGGTGTCCTTGCGCCGCTGGCAGCCGCACCTGCCACGCGATCTCGAAACGATCTGCATGAAATGCCTGCGGAAGGAACCGCACCGGCGCTATGCGACCGGCAGCGAGGTTGCGGACGACCTGCTGCGGTTCCTCGATGGCCAGTCGATTCTCGCCCGGCCGGTGGGCCGCGCCGAGAAGGCGGTGCGCTGGGCGCGGCGCAACCCGCTGGCGGCGGGGCTGACGGCGGCCTGCGCGACCATCCTCGTCGCGGCGACCGCCGTCTCGCTGGCGTTCGCCGGGCACGCCAACCAATCGTGGCACCAGGCGGAGGCCAACGCGTCGCGCGCCTTGATCGCCATGATGGCCGAGCAGAAGCTCCGCGAGGAGGCGGAGCGTTCGGCCGCGGCCGAGAAGCTCGCGCGCGAGGACTCCGAGCGCGCCGCCGCCGCCGAGAAGAAAGCCCGCGACGACGCCCTGCAGATGTCCGGGCGGCTGGAAAACCTGTTGATGGGGATCAAGCCGGGCACGCAGCCGTTGAAGGGATTGATCAGGCACATCGCCAAGACCCAAGAATCGCTCGACGCCGATACGGAGAGCGATCCGCTCGTGCGGGCGAGGCTCTACAACACCCTCGGCCTGACGAACCGCGGCCTCGGCGAATTCGCCGCCGCCGTCCCGCCCATGGAACGCGCGCACGAACTCCGCATCCGCCACCTCGGCCTCGGCGACGCGGACACGCGCACGACCGCCCACGAACTCGGCTACACCTATTACCACGTCCACCGGCACGACGATGCGATCCTGGTCCTCCGGCCGGCCATCGAAGCCTCCGTCGACCTCACCGGCGAGGAATCCGACGAAACCCTGTGGCACCTGGCGCTGCTCAACATGATCTACACGAGCGCCGGCCGGATCGAGGACGCCGACATTCTCAGCGACCGATTGGTCGAACTCCACGCGCGGAAATTCGGTCCGGATCACGCCCGCACCGAATGGGCCCGCATCAACATGCGCAAGTACCAGCCCGATGTCCGGCGGTTCGACGAGAGCATTCCGGTGCTGCGCAAGGCGTTCGCCCGACTGATGTCCGATCACGGCCCCGATTATTACCAGACGAACTGGTGCCGCGTCACGCTCGGACTGAGCCTGCTCCGCGACGGGCAACCCCGCGCGGCGCTGCCGTATCTCGAAGCCAATTTCCGGAGCGCGGTGCAGGAGAAAGGGTTCGTCCACTCGCACACGATGTACGCCTCGCGGTTCCTGGCCGAATGCTGGGAGGCGCTGGATCGCCCGGAGGAGGCCGTGCCGTTGCGGCGGGCGATGGTCGAGTATTATCGCGACAACGGGGATCGCGCGGCGGCCTCCGCCGAGGAGCGCCTGTTGAACGTCGCGATCGCCGCGGCCGGGAAGAAGTGAACGTCAACGAACCGGCTTCCGCGGCGGCAGGTAGCCGCGCCAGGTGCTGCCCCGATCCTTCGAGGGCACATACGGCATCGCCAACAACTCCTTCGCTTCCCGCAGCGGCACCGCGACGTACCGCTCGCCCACCTTCGCCACGATCTTCAGCCGCTCCAGCCGCACGAGCGCGTCCCGCGGGCGCAGCTCGATCCGCTCGTTGACGCGCATCTTCAGATCGCGCTCGATGGCCGCGTCCAGTTCCGCCGCCGTCCAGCCCGCCGGCCCGGCGAAGCGCCACAGGAAGTAGTACACGAGCAGCACCTGCCGCACTTCCTGCTCGCCGGCGTCGTGGAAGAGGCGGTGCAGCACGCCGGCGTTCGTGTCGAGGCCCTGGTAGTACAGGCTCTGCGCGAGCTGGAGCATGTAGGTCTTGCGCGAAACCTGGAAGCTGTAGACGGTCTTGTACCCGTAGCCGAGCAGGAGCGCCAGCGGCGAGAAGAGCGCGAAGAGGCTGCCGGAGAGGATGCCGCCGATCGAGACGGTGGTGAGGAGCTTGTAGAGGGTGTAGACGAAAGTGGTGAAGATGGTGCCGCCGAGCTTGCCGCGCTCGAACTTCGGCATGCGCAGGCGCGTGCCGGGGAGCATCATCTCGATGTCCATCTGCGGGATGTCTTTGAAGAGCTTGAGGAAGACGCTGTCGGTGTCGGGGTTCCGGCCCAGCCGCTTGTGCGGGCGCTGGCGCAGGATGACGACGACGCGCTTGAAGGTCGGCACCTGGATTTCCTGCAGGCGAAAGAACCGCCACCAGGGCCGGCGAGAGCGCCAGCCGACGCCGGCGCCGCGGTAGAAGATGTCCACGCGATCGAACACGGCCCAGTCGACGGACATCTCGATGCCCCAGTGCGAGGCGCCTTGCATCGTCCGCTCGATCTCGTCGCGCGTCATGCGGTGGAAGCCGGCGCGCTCCAGCAACACCGTGAAGGTGGTGAACAACCGTTCGAGCGCGTCGACCTCCTCCTCCTTCGTGAGGCAGCGCAGCCGCAGCGTGTCGCTGTCCGGGTCGAAGGGGGCGTAGGCGTTGGCGAGCGCGTCCAACATGCTGTGGAAGCCGGCGTGGACGCGGTCCGCCATCGCGTCGGCGAATTGCTGGAAGTCGGCGGTGGATTCCGGCGCGAGCGGCGGATGCTCCGGCGTGCCCGCCTCCCGCGCCAGCAGTTCCACGAGGTCCGCGACGCGCAGCGGAATGTACGGCTCGCCGGGCGGTTCAGGAGTGGGCGCGTCGTCGGGCATGATCAAGTGCGGAGCGTGGAGTGCGGAGTGCGGAGTGAAGACAATACAGTGAGAGAACGGCACGGGGTGTGTTTTTGTTTCCACTCCGCATTCCGCACTCCGCACTCCGCACTGGTTATTCGTCGCCGTCGTCTCCCAATTCGTCCGCCAGCTTGTCCAGCGTCCCCTGAATTTCGCTCATCCGTTCCGGCCGGTTCATCGCCTTGAAGCTCAGGCACTTGTGGATCAGCTCCACCAACTCCTTCGGCGCGCCCTTGTTGATCTCGTCCACCGGCGTGAACTTCTCCTGGAACTGCTTCTCCGTCATCTCCACGCCTTCCATCCCCGGCACGATCTTCGGCGGCAGCTTCAGCGTCACGAGGCGGTACAGCGTCGCGCCGAAGTTGTAGATGTCGGTCCGCTCGTTGATCATCTTTTTCTGGACGGTTTCGGGGGCCATGTACTCCGGCGTGCCCTGGATGCGGTCCTTCGGTTCGTTCTTGATCCACGCCAGTCCGTAGTCGATGATCTTCACCGCGCCGCGCGGGCCGGTCATGATGTTCCCCGGCTTGAGGTCCGCGTGCACCACCCCCTGCTTGTGCATGTGCACGAGGCCGGCGGCCACCTTCTCGAAGACGCGCACGAGCTTCGAGAGCTTCAAGAGCTTCGCCTTGTCGAGCGTCTCGCCTTCGACGTACTCGATCAGCAGCTTGGCCTTCTTCACGCGGAAACGCCAGTCCGATTCCGTCTCGAACGCCAGGACCTTGACGCAGTTCGGGTGGTTGAGCATCTGCCCGACGCGGAACTCGTGCTTGGCCTGTTCGAGGTACTTCTTGTCCTCTTCCTCTTCGACGGGCACGAGTTTGAGGGCGAAATCCTTGCCGTCGGCGTCGCGGCGGACGTGCAGGATCGTGCTGTGCGCCCCGGTGCCGAGGGTGGCGAGGATTTTCACTTTCCCGATTTTCTCGTCGGCCATCGGCGGCTTCCTGGGGGGCGGCGGAGAATTGCCGGTGCCACTGCATGATACTTGCGAATAATACCAGCGGCAAAAGCTTTCGGAGCCGCCATGTCGTCCGCGCTGGAAGACCGCATCCGCATCCTCGGCCGCGAAATCTTCGCCCGCCTCGACCGCGGCGGCCCGATGCCGCTGACCCGCGCCTGGGCGAACGACCAGCTCATGAACCTGTCGATGCGCCACGAGGCGCTCAAGGTCCAACTCTTCCGCTTCGTCGATACGCTGCCCTACCTGCGCGATCCCGCCGACCTCGCCCGGCACCTGCGCGAATACCTGACCGAGGCGAAAGCCGACTTGCCCTGGTGGGCGCGGCACGGCATCCGCTTCATCCCGCGATCGGGACTCCTCGCGAACCTGCTGGCGAAGCTCACCCGCGCCAACGCCGGCGCCATGGCGCGCAAGTTCATCGCCGGCTCGAACATTCCCGAAGCAATCGCCGCCGTGCGCCGGCTCCGCGCCGAGGGGCAGACCTTCACCGTCGACCTGCTCGGCGAAGCGACCGTGACCGAACCGGAGGCGGACCATGTCCAAAAGCAGTACTTCGAATTGCTCGCCGGCCTGGCCGAAGTGAACGACTGGCCCGAAGCCCCGGACATCGACCGCGACGACCGCGGGCCGATCCCGCGCGTGAACGTGTCGGTGAAGCTCTCGGCGCTCTACAGCCAGTTCGACCCGATCGACCCCGACGGCACGAAACGGGCGGTGTTGAATCGCCTGCGCCCGATCCTGTCGACGGCGAAGCGGACCGGCGCGTTCGTCAACTTCGACATGGAGCAGCACGCCTTCAAGGACACCACGCTCGCGATCTTCCGGGATGTGCTGTCCGAGCCGGAGTTCCGCGACTGGCCGAACGTCGGCATCGCCATGCAGGCGTACCTCACCGACACCGAGCGCGACCTTCAATCCTTGCTCGATTGGGTGCGCATTCGCGGCACGCCGATCGGCATCCGCCTCGTGAAGGGGGCGTACTGGGACTACGAAACCGTGATCTGCGCCCAGCAGGATTGGCCGGTGCCGGTGTTCACGGAGAAGTGGCAATCGGACGCGAGCTTCGAGCGATGCAGTCGGTTCCTGCTCCAGCATTCCGACTGGATGGTCCCCGCGTTCGGCAGCCACAACATCCGCAGCATGGCGCACGCGATGGCCGTCGCCGAGGAGCTGAACGTCCCGTCGCGGCGCTTCGAATTCCAGATGCTCTACGGCATGGCCGACCCGCTCAAGGCGTCCGTGACGTCGCTCGGCCACCGCGTCCGCATCTACACGCCCTACGGCCAGCTCCTGCCGGGCATGGCGTATCTCGTGCGACGATTGCTCGAAAACACGTCGAACGATTCCTTCCTGCGACAGGGATTCGCCGAGGGAATCTCCGAAGAGGTGCTGCTGATGAAACCGGGAAGCAGGGATCAGGAGTCAGGGGTCGGTTATCAGGAACAGGACGAAGCCCACGGACGAACGTCCGTGGGCGCTCCATTCCAGAACGAACCCCTCGCCGACTTCGCGCGCGAAGATAACCGCGCCGCGATGCAACGCGCCCTCGACTCGGTGCGCACGCAACTCGGCCGTCAATACTCCGTCGTCATCGACAACAAACCCGTGAGTTCGACCGAAGCGATCACGTCGGTGAACCCCTCGCGGTTCGCTGAGATCGTCGGCGTGACCGGCGCCGCGTCGAAGCCGCAAGCGTTGCAAGCCGTCGCCTCGTGCTGGAAGGCGTTCGATTCCTGGCGCGACGCGCCGGTCGCCGAGCGCGCCGCGCTCCTCCGCCGCACGGCCGTCGTCTTCCGCCGCCGGCGCTTCGAGCTCTCCGCGTGGATCGTCCTCGAAGTCGGCAAGCCCTGGCGCGAGGCCGACGCCGACGTCGCCGAGGCGATCGACTTCTGCGAGTACTACGCCATCGAAGGCGAGCGCCTGCAAGGCCACGATGTGAACCTGCCCGGCGAGGCGAACGCCTACTTCTACGAGCCGCGCGGTGTCGCCGTCGTTATCGCGCCGTGGAACTTCCCGCTCGCGATCCTCTGCGGCATGGCGGCCGCGGCGCTCGTCACCGGCAACGCCGTCATCCTCAAGCCGGCCGAGCAGTCGTCCGTCGTCGGCGCGAAGCTGATGGAGTGCTTCCTCGAAGCCGGCGCGCCGCCGGGCGTCGTGAACTTCGTCCCCGGCGTCGGCGAGGAGATCGGCCCCGCGCTCGTCGAACATCCCGATGTGGCGCTCATCGCCTTCACCGGCTCGCTGAAGGTCGCGCTCGCCATCAACGCGAGCGCCGCGAAGACCCCGCCCGGCCAGGTCCACGTCAAGAAGGTGATCGCCGAGATGGGCGGGAAGAACGCGATCATCGTCGACAGCGACGCCGACCTGGACGAGGCAGTGCGCGGCGTGGTCGATGCCGCCTTCGGCTACGCCGGCCAGAAATGCTCCGCCGGCAGCCGCGCGATCGTTCTCGCCGGAATCTACGATCAGTTCCTCGCCCGCCTCGTCGAAGCGACGAAGAGCCTGACGGTCGGCCCCGCCGAGTATCCCGGTTCCTCACTTGGCCCCGTCATCGACCGCGAGAGCCAGCAGCGGCTCCTGCGTTCCATCGAATCCGGTACGGCGATCGCAAAGCTCATCCATCGGACGGACATCGACGAACTGGCCGAACGAGGATATTTCGTCGGTCCGACGATCTTCGCCGATGTGCCCGAGAACAGCCCGCTCGCGCAGGACGAGTTCTTCGGCCCGGTGCTCTCCGTGTTGAAGGCCAAGGACCTGGACGACGCCCTGCGGATCGCCAACGGCGTGCAGTACGCCCTCACCGGGGCCGTGTTCAGCCGCAGCCCGGAGAACATCGCGACGGTGAAGCGCCGCTTCCGCGTCGGCAACCTGTACGTGAACCGCAAGTGCACCGGGGCGCTCGTGAACCGCCAGCCTTTCGGCGGGTTCAAGCTCAGCGGCATCGGCTCGAAGGCCGGCGGGCCGGACTACCTCCTGCAGTTCGTGCTGCCTCGGACGATCACCGAGAACACGATGCGCCGCGGCTTCGCGCCGGAAACTTCCTGAACGGCAAGAAAGGATTCATCTCCGTCACGTTGTTCCTAAACTGACGCTTTCCCCGCGCGAGGCCGCACCGTGACGACGACGCTCGAATCGCCCCCATCGCCCAAAGCCGCCCTGCGGGAGCTGGCCCGCAAGAACCGCGTCGCCCAGAAGAACAAGGACGAAATCAGCAAAGGGATCGTCGCGAAGTTCATGGCCCTGCCCGAGTACGCGGCCGCGACGACCGTGCTCTTCTACGTCGACGCCGGCAGCGAAGTCCGCACGCGATACTCGCTGCCCGACGCCCTCGCCGGCGGAAAGCGCGTCGTCGTGCCGTACTGCATTGTCGAGACGAACGAGCTGGAACTGTTCCTACTCGAGGACATGAACGAACTGGTGGAAGGCGCGTACAAGATCCTCGAACCGAAGGTCGAGCTAAGGACGCTGCCGAACAAGATCGTCCGGCCCGAAGACCTCGACCTCGTCATGGTCCCCGGCACGGCGTTCGACCCGAAGGGCGGCCGCATGGGCCAGGGGAAGGGCTACTACGACCGCCTCCTCGCCCGCGTCCGGCCCGACGCACCGCTCGTCGCCATCGCGTTCGATTGCCAGATCTTCGACGAGATCCCCGTCTCCGCGCACGACGTGTTCATGGACAAGGTGCTCACCGAATCGCGCGCACTCGCCGGCGTCGGGCGGACGTGACCGTTTAGCCGCGACGCGGAGTCTTCGGAGCGGAGCGCGGCCATCGCGGAAGGTTCAATCTGAATTGATGGACTTGAAATCCCGACCATGAAAAACACCGCGATCCTCCTCGTCGATTGCCCGGACCGCAAGGGACTCGTCGCGGCCATCGGCGAGTTCCTCTACAAGCACAATGCCAACATCCTCCACGCCGACCAGCACCAGGACCCCGAGCGCAACGTCTTCCTGATGCGCGTCGAGTGGGACCTCGCCGGCTTCGACTTCGACCTCGCCGACTTCCCGCGGCTCTTCGAGCCGCTCGCGACGCGCTACGCGATGCGCTGGCGGCTCGAGCGCTCCGACCGGCCGCACCGCCTCGCGCTGTTCGTCTCGAAGTTCGACCACTGCCTCGTGGACCTGCTCTACCGCCACCAGAGCGGCGAGCTGGCGTGCGAGATCCCGCTCGTCGTCTCCAACCATCCGGACGCGAAGAAGTGGGCGGACTTCCACGGTATCCCGTTCCACGTGATGCCGATCGAAGCGAACCGGAAGGCGGAGGGCGAAGCGAAGCAGCTCGACCTCTTGAAGGCGCACGACATCGACCTCGTCGTGCTCGCCCGGTACATGCAGGTGCTCTCGCCGGCGTTCGTCGGCGCCTTCCCGCACCGGATCATCAACGTCCACCACTCGTTCCTGCCGGCGTTCGTGGGGGCGAAGCCGTACCACCGCGCCTTCGACCGCGGCGTGAAGCTGATCGGCGCGACGAGCCACTACGTGACGGACGACCTCGACGAGGGGCCGATCATCGAGCAGGACGTGGTCCGCGTGTCGCACCGCGACACGATCGACGACCTGCTGGAGAAGGGCCGCGACATGGAGCGATCCGTGCTTTCGAAGGCCGTCCGCTGGCACATCGACCACCGCGTGCTCGTCTACGGGCACAAGACCGTCGTGTTCGATTGATGGGAAAGGTACACTGGACGATCGGAATAGTGTGAGGTACTGGCATGACCTCCCGCGAATTTTTCAATCGGCGCAAGACGCTCGTGTTCGGCGCGATGTATGCCGTAATAGGGGTATTCTTCGTCGGCATACTTGTGACCTTGGCACTCGGCCAACCGATCGCGCTGTTTGTAACGCTCCCCGCATTCGTGATTGCATGCCTCGTCGGTATGGTTGCGCAGTTATTTGCGTTTAGGTGCCAGGAATGTCGGGGAAACATGAGTTCTACCCTCATGTACGGCGGAGAATTTCGTATTGATCCCCGACTCCATTTCTGTCCGTACTGCGGTCTCGCACTGGACGAAGAATTGCCGGCGTCCGACGAAGATGCCATAACGATGAATCCAACCTCCGAAAGGGAAGACCCGTGAAGTACGCCGCCGTGATCGAGTACATTCGCGATGCCGCGAAGATCGACTCCATCCGCCCGAAGCACCGCGAGTACCTGAACTCGCTGTTGGCGAACGGGAAGCTCGCCTGCTCCGGGCCGTTCACCGACGGCTACGGGGCGCTGATCGTGTACGAGGCCGAGTCGGCCGAGGCCGCCGAGGCGCTGATTCGCGCCGATCCGTTCCACGACGGCGGCGTCTTCGTGCAGTGGGTGGTCCGCCCGTGGAAGATGGTGTTCACGAACCCGGAAGTCATGACGAAGGTCGGGTAAGGATTCGCGCGTCGGGTAACCGCGGAGCCGGGAAAATCGGAAACAAGTTTAGCGGCGAGGCGCAGAGATAGGTGCGGCCCCTGGTCCCCCGGGCGCCCGCCAGCGGCGAGGCGGAGTCTTCGGAGCCGAGCGTGTCACCGAAGTCCCGCGCTCGGCTCCGAAGACTCCGCCACGCCGCGAAACAGTTCGGCGTTTGAAATCGCGTGCCGGTTCCGCCGGTCGCGCGGCCGGTTCTGCGGGCCGATCCGCGCCGTCGACCCGGCTTTTTTCATGCGCGCCGTGGCGCGGCGTCGATGGTGAGATATGTTGAATCCGAGAAGACACCCGTGAGGAGCCAGCCGTGCCCGAACCGCTGATCGTCACGTTCTACCGGAAGCTGCCGCAGCCCTCGCCGACCGACGACCGCGACCTGTGGCAGGCGGGAGTTCAGGACGCGATCCGCGAGTTCCGCCACTCGATCAAGAACAACTATTCCGAAGGCACGCTGCAGCGACTCGTCGGCCACGACGACCCGTTCGCCCGCCAGGCGGCGGTGCTGGCGCTCGGCCTCGTCGGCACGCTCGACTCGAACGCCGTCGTCGCGAACGCCCTCAAGGATTCCGACTGGCTCGTGCGGCAGTTCGCCGAGGACGCGCTCTGGGAAATCTGGTACCGCGGCGACAACGCCGAGTACTGCTGGTCGCTCCAGCAGGCGATGCAGCTCGGCGACTTCGCGCAGACGATGGCGGCGCTGGACGACCTGATCCGCGAGGCGCCGGAGTTCGCGGAGGCGTACAACCAGCGGGCGATCCTGCACTTCCGGCGCGGGGAGTTCTCGCGCAGCGCGTCCGACTGCAAGGCGGTGCTGCGGATGAACCCGTACCACTTCGGCGCCGCGGCCGGCATGGGCCAGTGCTACCTGAAGATGAACAAGCCGCGCGCCGCCCTCCGCGCCTTCCGGCAGGCGCTCGAATTGAACCCGGCGCTCATGGACCTGCGCGACGCGGTGCAGGCGCTGCGGCAGGCGCTGGGGGAGGAATGGAGCGAATGACGGGCGTTACAACTTCACCACGCTCCCCTTCCGAATCGACTCCTCCGCCGCCTCGATCATCGTCTGCGCCGTGATCGCGTCCTCCAGCGTGCTCAACGGCTTCTCGCCCATCCGCAGGCAATCGACGAGGAAGTGCCGCACTTCGTTCATCACGCTGCCCTGGTAGGCCGTGTACGTCTGCGAATGCACGAGGCCGGGCTTGATCTCGACGTGGTCGCGGTAGGAATATCGCGTGCTGCCGGCGGTGCCGATCACCTTCACCATCACCGTCCACGGGTCGGCCGCGTGGTCGTCGGCCGCGAAGCTCGCGCAGAAGTGGGCGAGCGCGCCGTTGGCGAGGCGCATCTGCACCATCGCAATGTCTTCTTCGGTGTACTCCTTGTAGTGCAGCGTCGCCTTCATGGCGCACAGTTCGACCGGCTTGCCGACGAGGTAGAGCAGGATGTACGAATGGTGCGTGAGGATCTGCCGCACGACGCCGGGGTAGCGCTTCGCGACCTCCTCCGGGTGGTGGATGTTGTACATGACGTACGCCGAGACGATTTTCCCGAGGTCGCCGCCGTCGACGAGCTCCTTCGTGCGCCGCATGGACGACTCGTAGATGTAGTTGTGCCCCGGCAGGCAGACGAGGCCCTTCGCGTCGGCGAGCTTCTTCATCTCGGCGATCTGCGCCACCGATTCGCCGACCGGCTTCTCGACGAGGACGTGCTTGCCGGCCTTGAGCGCCGCGGCCGTGTATTCGAGGTGCGTCTCGAGGTTCGTGAGCACGAACACTGCGTCGATGGCCGGATCGTTCACGAGCGCGTCGACGGTCGGGTAGTTCTTGCAGCCGAAGTCCCTGGCGCGTTCCTTCGCCCGTTCCTGGCTCCGGTTCCAGAGGCCGACGAGCTTCGCCCCCGGCGTCCGTTCGACGGCCTTCGCGTGGAGGATGGCGATATCGCCGGCGCCGATGAACCCGACGCCGAGGGTGTCTTTGGTGATCTTGGGCATGGATAGCGTTCTCGTTGGAATATCGTGCCCGATTTGTACGGTCGGACGGGAGCAAGGCAAGTTGGCAGTCGCGGTTGACGGTCGGGGGGAACGACCGATGAATCTCGGTGGTATATCGAGGTTGGGAATGCGGCAATCGATGGATTGGTTAAAACTCGCCCACGGTGGCCAGTGCCCTTTCGAGAACGGTGGCGGCCGCCTCGAATCGGCCGAGTTGACGGAGCAACGTGCCTTGATCGATCAGCGACCGGACGATCAACCTCCGGTCGCCCGTGGACTCGGACAGCGCCACGGCTTCCTCGATCAGTGGCACCGCCGCCTCGGACCGGCCTGATTCGCGCAAGACAGTGCCCAGCGAGCGCAAGGCGGATGCCAACATTCGCGGATCGTTCGCCCGGCGTGCTATCGCCACCGACTGCTCAAGCAAGGCGGTCGCGGATGCGTGATCCTTTTGCGCGAGTCGGGTCAGACCGAGTTGAAGATTCGCCTCGAAATTCAAGGAGTCATCGATTTCCGGTCGCGCGGTTTTGCCCGTCGGTGCGGGCCGAACGGGCAGCCCTTCGCCGTCGCCAACGGGGACGAGCCCCCCGCGGTATTTCACGGGGGGCCGCGCTCCAAAAAAGGTCGGTTCGCCCAGTTCGACGACCTCGAACTCATAACCTCCGTCGCCGGGCGGCGGGGGAATGGAATTCCGGCGATTCCGAGCCATGTCATCCCTCGATTCGCACGTAGGTGCGTGCCAGAGTCCGCCGACGCCGGGCAAGGTCCCATTTTCGAACGACCGGCGTCCAAAGTCGAAACTCGTACCGCCCCGGTCCCTCGAAGGTCGTCGAGACCGACGCGGCCAAGTCCCGTACGGGGACCGCCGGTCGGAAAGTCGCAGTCTGGAATGGCCGGTTCCAGACTTCGGGCCGCATCTCGGGATCGTCGTGCCAGATCATTGCGAGCCGCAATTCCCGCGTGAACTCTCGCCGTCGGTTGTGGGCGAGTCGGACAAGTAGCCAGAGTTCGGTCTCGTACGGAAATCCATCGGGGAGTTCAGTTCGATACGTGTAGCATACCTGTTCGAGAGTCCGGGAGGTGTTCGGTCCAGCCGGGCCGTCCCAAACGACGTTGCGACAGGCGATGAAGACGTGCGCGGTCAACGCCGGGGCAGCCATCCACGAACCCTCGTTTATCACAATCATACCCGGCTCGATAGCCCCGTTCAATCGGGTTCGAGCTCAGGCGATTCGACAACATTGCGTTGCTGTCGCAGGAAATTCCGAACCTCCTCGATGCTGTACGCGGGAACCCGACGGTGCAGCACGGCGTGGCAATTCGGGCACACGGGCCGCAAGTCCTTGACCGGATCGACGGCGTGGGCAGCTTTGACTTCCGAGAGCGGTCGCAAGTGATGGACGTGGATCAATCCCTCGGCCACCGGTCCGTAGACCTTGCCGAAGTTCATTGGACATACGGAGCAATTCGTGCCGTGGGCCTCGATGCATTTCCGCCGCGATTCGGGATCGCGCTCGTAGGCATTGACGGTGATGGTTCGGGTGGCACCCTCGACGAATCGTTCCGACTCGAACACTTCTTCGGGGAAGTCATGGGCTTTGAGTGTTCCGTCCCGGTAGCGTTCGAGTTCCGTGATTTGTTCCTCTGTCAGATTCGCCGCTCTTCCCAGTTCATACTTTGGGTTGTCTCCATCCGATACGCCGGTTCGAATCGTACTCGTCTCAATCTTGCAACCGAGTATCGCCTCAAGGGCTTTGTGAGCCGATGCGGTGCTCCACCCAAGTTGTCCAAGGCGATAGCAAATGCTCGTGACACTGAATCCCCATAGCTTCGGGTATTGACGCATAGGGCTTGATCGCGTGACCGTTGTAGATTTCAAGTCCGTATCTCACGGCTATGTGATCCACTCCGGAACTCTCTACCTGATGTCCATAGAAATCGGTGGGCCTCGAAGAATTGGCCCACCCTACGGGTCACCCCGCCGCCGTCCCGACCGCGCGGAAGTCCTCCATCGCCCGCGCCACGGCCAGCGGGACCACCTTCTTCAACCGGTGCTCGCGGCGGATGTCGGCCCAGCGGTCCAGGATCTTCTTCGCTTGGCGGCTGCCGGTGCGGTCGTGGTATTGCTTCACCAGCGGGTGCAGCCACTCGTAGTCGGCGTGCTTGCACGGCAGGGCGGCCACGGCGTTGCTGTGCAGCTTCGCGGCCAGTTCGTTGCGCGGGTCGAAGACAAAGAGCTCGCCGCCGGTCATGCCACTGCCGACCTCGTTCTCGATCGGGCCGAGGATGACCACGCGGCCGCGGGTCATGTACTCGCAGGCATACTTGCCGGCCGCCTCGGCCACGATCGTCGCGCCGCTGTTGCGGATGCCGAGCCGGTGCCCGGCGCGGCCGCCGATGAACACCTGGCCCCCGGTCGCGCCGAAGGCGACGTTGTTCCCGGCCACGCTCATGATCTCGCCGCCGTAGTCGGACGCCTTGTAGTCCAGCGTGACCACGACGGTGCCGCCGGAGATTCCCTTCGCGAGGCCGTCCTGGCAGAAGCCGCGAAGCTCCAGGTCCAGGCCGTCGATGCACCACGCGCCGAAGCTCTGGCCGGCCTCGCCTTCGAACTTCACGCGGATCTTCCGGCCGTTGGGCATCCCTTCGCGGCCATAGAGCGCCGCGATCTGGCAGGCCACCGTCGCGCCGACGCTGCGGTCGCCGTTGTTGATGCGGAACGTCAGCGTCGCGTCCTGCGCGAGGTCGATCGCGTCCTGGAACGCGGTCACGAGCTTCTGGTTCAGGTTCGGGCCGGGCGGTTCGCAGACGCCGATGGTGCCGGTGAACTGCGGGAACTTCGCCTCCAGTTTGTCAAGCGCCATGTCGGGCCGGAGGAAGCGCGAGATGTCCACCTGCGCCGGCCGGCCTTTGAGGTCGGTCCGTCGTTCGAGCAGGTCCGAGCGCCCCGTGATCTGGCTCACGTGCGTGAAGCCCATTTCGGCGAGGAGGCAGCGCACCTCCTCCGCGACGGCGTGCATGTACGCCTTCGTGTGCTCGGGGTGGCCCTTGAAGATTTCGGGCGAACCGGTGATCCCCGTCGGGCAGTTCGGGATGTGGCAGCTCTTGCAGACGATGCAGCCGACCGACACCATGAGGCCCTGGCCGAAGACGAATTGATCGGCGCCCAACAGCGCGTACTTGATGACGTCCCAGCCGTTCTTGATGCCGCCACCCACCCGTAATTTCACTCCCGTGCGGATGCCGTTGACGACGAGCGCCTGGTGCGCCTCGCAGAGGCCCATCTCGCTCGGCAGCCCGGCGTGCTCCTTGCTGCTCACCATCGCCGCGCCGGTGCCGCCGTCGATGCCGTCGATCTCGATCACGTCCGCGCCGGCCTTCGCCACGCCGACGGCGATCGTGCCGATGTTCTCGACGGCCACGAGCTTCACGGATACGAGCACGCCCGGCCGCGTCGCCTTCAGATCGTAGATCAGCTGCGCCAGGTCTTCGATGGAATAGATGTCGTGGTGCGGCGGCGGGCTAATCAAATCGGTTCCGGGGCGAGAAAAGCGGATCTCGGCGATCTCGCTCGTCACCTTCTTGCCCATCAGCTGGCCGCCCTCGCCGGGCTTCGCGCCCTGCGCCATCTTGATCTGCAATTCCTCGGCGTTCACCAAATACTCGGCGTCGACGCCGAAGCGGCCGGACGCCACCTGTCGAATCCGGCTGCGGAAGCGGCTCTTGCGCAGGTCGCCGCCGAGCGTGTACACCTCGGGGTGCGCGATCCGCTGCTGGCGGACGCGGTCCCAGAAGGAGCCCCACGCCCGCGGCGGGATGTCGTTGCGGAAGCGGGATTCGCCCCCCTCGCCGGAGTTGCTGAAGCCGCCGAGTTCGTTGAGCGCCGCCGCGATGGTCATGTGCGAGGCGCCGGTGAGCGCCCCGTGGCTCATGGCCGCGCCGCGGAAGTGGTTCACGATCAGGTCGATCGCCGGCTGCACCGTCGCCTTGTCGATCTGCGTGCCGGACTTGATCTTGAAGAGGTCGCGCAGCACCGTCGGCACGCGCGTGTTCACCATGTCCGTGAACTTCTTGAACTTCTCGTTCACCTTCAGTTCGAGGGTGTCGTCCTTCACCTGCGGCGGGCTGGTGTAGGCGATCTCGCCCCCGCCGCCGTCCGGCTCCGGGTGCGCCTCGATCACCGCGTTCCGCAGCGCCATCCGCACCTTCGCGTTGAAGGCGTGGTAGTCCTTGTTCCGCCCCATCGGCGAGTTCTTCGCCGCCATCTCCTCCGCCCGTTCGACGCGCCACTTCGCGTCGTCCACGAGGTCCGCGAGCGTCAATCCGCCGACGCGGCTGGGGAAGTCGCCGAGGAATTCCATCAACTCCGGTCCGAAGCCGACCGCCTCGAAGAGCATCGCGCCGCGATAGCCTTCGATCGTGGTGATCCCCATCTTGGAGATCACCTTCTTGATCGTGTCCTCCAGGGCCTCGAAGAGATTCTCGAGCGCTTCGCGCGCCGGGATGGCGATGTCCTGCTTGCTCTCCGGGTGCTTGTACGTGATGCCGTCCTTCACCAATCGCAACATGAGATACGGGTGGACGGCGTCGGCGCCGAACGCCACCAGCACGCAGACGTCGTGCCCCTCCTGGATGTCCCCGGCCTGCACCACCAGCGAGCAGCGGTCCCGCAGGCCCTGCTGGCAGAGGTAATTGTGCACCGACCCAAGAGCGAGCAATGATGGAATTGGATCGATCCCCTTCCGGCACGCCTCCTTGTCACTAATGCAAAGAACGTGGTACCCCTCGTGCACCGCCTTCTCGGCGTCGCTGCGCAGCTTGTGCAAGGCGCTTTTGAGCGCGTCCGCCCCGCCCTGCAACGGGAAGGTCGCATCGAGTAACTTGAAGCCGAGCAATTCGTTCTGCTTGATCTCCTCGATCACCGCGTCGCTGATGACCGGCGACGGCAGCTCCACCTGTTTGACCGGCGTCTCGCCTTCCTCGCCGCGCAGCTTCGACTTGCCCAGGTACGTCGTCAACGACATCGCCCCGCCTTCGCGGTACGGGTCGATCGGCGGGTTCGTCACCTCGGCGAACGTCTGCTGGCAATACTTGAACAGCGTCGGGTGGTGCTGGCTGAAGATCGTCAGCACGCGGTCGTGCCCCATGCTGGAGAGCGGCTCCTTCTTCAGCTTGGCCATGTCCTTCACGAACACGGCTCGGTCGAAGTCCCACCCGGCCGCCTGGAGCAAATTCTCCAGCGTCCAGTTCTGCTCCTTCATCATCGCGCCGACGACGTCCTCGACCTGCCGCGAGAAGTCGAACCCTTCGGTGATGACGACCTGCCGGGCGTTGAGGTCGTGGATGTCGCCGAGTTCGGACTTCGCCTCCTCGACGACGCGGCCCATGATCTGCTTGCTGTCGAGGCGCGTGCCGGTGAGCGTGTCGAGCGCGATCATCTCGCCGGGCTGGAGTTGGCCGCTGGCGACGATGGTGGTGTTGTCGAGGCCGAAGACGCCGGTCTCGGAGCCGATGTAGAGCCAGCCGCGCTGGTCGGCGCACCAGCGGACGGGGCGGAGGCCCATGCGGTCGACGAGACCGACCATGTAGCGGCCGTCGGTGCCGAGGATGCCGGCGGGGCCGTCCCACGCCGCGAGGCTGCCGAGCGCGCGCCGGCAGTGGGTGAAGAGCTGGAACGCCTCCGGCCCCCACACGTCGGCTTCGGTGTCCCACACGGGTGGAATGGAGAGGCGCAATGCGCGCAGCAGGCTCCAGTTCCGCTCCAGCAGTTGGAATTCCAGCCACTCGTCGAGGCTGGCGGAATCGCTCATCTTCGGCGAGCAAATGTTCGCGCCCGGCGGCGTCGGCGTCAGCCCGCGCGAGTACGCGGCCACCGCGTTCCGGTTCGTGCGGATCGTGTTGATCTCGCCGTTGTGGCAGGTGAAGCGGAACGGCTGCGCGAGTTTCCAGTTCGGGAAGGTGTTCGTGCTGTAGCGGCGGTGGAAGATGGCGATGCCGGTCTCGAAGCCGGGCGCCGTCAGGTCCGGGTAGTAGTCGCAGAAGTGCTGGCTGGTGAACAGGCCCTTGTAGCTGACGAGCCGCGTCGAGAGCGACGGCACGTACACGTCCAGCCCCGCGGCCTTGAAGGCCTCGCGCAGGACGAGCCGCTTTCGGTAGAGCCACGTCTCGGCGGCGTTCGCGTCGCCGTTGACGAGGAAGAGCCAGTGCTCGATCGCGCCGGGCTTCGTCTCGCGGGCGGTCTTCGGCAGGATGTCGTCGTTCGAGGGAACCGCGCGCACGCCGAGGAGCGTCACCGGTCCGCCGGCGAGCGTCTTGCGAAGGAGGGCGCGGGCGGCGTCGATCTTCGTCGCATCGGTGTCGTGGAAGAAGACGACGCCGACGGCGAGGCGGTGGTCGGGACCGACGTGCCGCGCGTCCGGGAAGCCGAGGCGCTTGGCCTCTTCGCGGAAGAACGCCTGCGGGATCTGGAGCGTCAGGCCCGCGCCGTCGCCGGCGGAGCCGCAGACGCCGCCGCGGTGTTCGAGGGAGCGCAGCGCCAGCGAGGCTTTCTGCACGACTTCGGCGTTCGGTTTCCCGTCCTTGGCGGCGACGCCGCCGATGCCGCAGGCGTCGGAGCCGACATCGTTGGTGTACAGGAGTTGCCCGGATCGCACGAGATCGAGACCGGCGTTCATCCCTTGCATTCTCACGGTAAGAGGACGGAGAGGAAACTCGACACAACCTCATTAGTCTACGCGGTTTCCGGGAATGGGACAGCGGGGCGCGGCGAAGGTTCGCACCGCCGCGCCGGCACAACCGGACGGACGGGCCGATTACTCCAATCCCCGTGCGAATCCAGTCGTTAAAAAACGGACGAAACCCTTGCACGCCGGAAAACGGGGCGGTACAAAGTGTCCCTAGCCGCGACCCGATTCGCCGGCGGAGCTAGCTCCGCCCCGGACGCGGCGGGAACCCGTCCCTTTCCTTTCCGAACGAAAGAGTTCATCATGGGCGATTTCATCGGTTCGACGATGTTTTTCGTGGTCATGGGCGCCGCGCTCGTCGGCCTCATCATCCTCTTCGTCATCATGCAGAAGAAGAAGAACGACGACTGATTCGCGACGCTTCAAGGGACGAGCGCCCAGGCCCGCGCGGCGCTCCGACCCTCCACGACCGAACGGCCGCCCAAATAGAGGCGGCCGTTGTCGTCCCGCGTTGCGCTCCCGTAGACCAGCACGTCCGTCCCGTCCGCCGGCACGTCCACCGCGCGGACGCTACCCTTCCGCGTCCGCAGATCGAACGTCAGCCAACTCCATTCCCCGGATCGCCGCCCGAGGCCCGCGACCACCGATTCGCCGTCCCACGACACCAGCGATGGACAGTAGCACTCGCCGTCGGGATGGATCGGGCCGAGGTCCACGAGGGCTGTGCCGGTGGCGCGCGGCACGAGCCGATACAGCCGGCCGCGATCGGTGGTGAACGCGACGCCGTCGTCATTCAGGGCGGCGACGCCGACGATTCCGTGCGACGTCGAGTTCGGCGCCGTGTCGTAGCCGGCGAGCGGGAACGCGGCGACCTCGCGAAGCGATTCGTCGAACTCGATAAGTTCTACCTTTTCCGCCGTCACGCGCGGGACGTAGGCGTGGCCGCGAGAATCGGCGAGGATGTTGCGCGTGGTGTGCCCGCCGACCGATCCGACGCGCACGCGGCCGGCGAGCTCCCCGCGCTCCGCGTCCCAGCGATACAGGACGTGGTCGAAGTAGCCGAGATAAAAGACGAACTTGCCGCCGACGGCGGACGCGACGACCGCCTCGCGCACCTCGGCGAGATGCTCCCACTCGCCCCCCTCCGGCCGCACGCGCCACAGGTGCGAGCCGAACGTCGGCGGCTTCGAGCCGTCTTCGGCCTCGCCTCCTTCGTCCTTGGATGCGAAGTGCAACCAGCCGTCGGCCGCCTGCCAGATCTTCGCGTGGATCTTGTTCTGGTTCTCGCCCGGCTTCGCGAGGCCGAGCCGCGTCAGGTTCTCCACCGCCCCGCCGCGATCGGTCGCTTGGCCCGTGGCGGGATCGTACTCGATCAAATGCGCCGACAGGCGCGCGTCGCCCTCCGTCGAGACGCCGAAGTAGATGCGGCCGCGATGGTCGCGCCCGGTGCTGCCCCAGACGGCGGCGGCCGCGTGGAACGCCGGCAGCGGGATCGGCCGAATCGTCGGCGCGCGGTCCGGCGGCAGATCGGTGAAGACGAAATTGCGGGGTTTCGGAACGTCGAACCGGGGCTTGACCGCTTTGGGAGGGGAAGGTTCGGGTTCGGGCGTCGCGACGGGCGGCGCCACCGTCGACGTTCCGCCGCAGCCCGCGAGCGCGACCAGGGCGAAGACCACCAACCTTGTCACAGCAGTTCCCGCCGGCCGGCGATCGCGTCGCGCTCCATCGCTTCGCGAAGCTCCCGGAATTGATGCGCGAGATCGTCGGGCGTCGTCGAGCCGCGGGAACACGAGCCGCAGCCGCCGGACGAGCAGCCGCCCGACCCGCAGTTCGGCTTGCCGCAGTTCGTCGGGTCGGCGGCCACGCGCGAACGGGAAATGTCCAACAACCGCACCGGCCGGCCGAAGCTCGCGGATAATTCCGCGAGCGCCGCGTCGAGATTGACCGGTTCCCACGCGACGACGTGGAGCAGCGCGGCGCCGTCGAGGAGGATTTCGCAATCCAGCACAAGCGCACCGCGCGGTTCGATCGAACGCACCGCGGCGTCGAGCAGCGGCGCCGCATCGAACGGAATGTCGGACGCCTCCGCCGGCCGCACGATGCGCCCGTCCGGTTCGGAATCCGACGCGGCGCCGAGCACTTCGCCCAGTTCGCGGCCGCGCGGGGAGTCGATCAGCACCCGGTCGCCGCGGACGAACGGCCGCTCGGCGGCGAACGCCCCGACGAACGCCGAGCGACCGTAGCGCACCAGCCACATGACTACGCCTCGAAACCCAGGTACTCGTGCATGTACTTGTCGTACTCGCGCTGGCCGAACTCGCTCGACAGGTCCAGCCGCAGCTCGTTGATGACCTTGATGCTGTAGTCCTTGAACCAGCCGGTCCAGCAGTCGGCGCAGATCTTCTCGTGGATGCGCACGCCGACGGCGTCGCCGACGGGCGGCTTCGGGAGTTGCCGGGCGTGCCGCCCCGCGACGCAGCCGGGCCGCTCGCAGCGGAAGCCGGTGTCGGGGCCATCGTTCTCGACGACCTTCTCGACCTTCGGCACCGGTGCGCCGAGCTGCGTCAGCAGCTTCGCCATCGCGTCCCGCGGCATCTTGTCCCCGCGCTCGTCGGCCACCTTGTACCCGGACGTCAGCACGTCGATCGCCTTCGCGGTCTCGCCGAGCTTCTGGTGGCACTCGGCCAGCAACTGATAGACCTTCGAGAACTGCGGGCTGAGTTCGAGCGTGCGCGCGAACGCCTTCACGGCCTCCGCCGGCTGGCCGTCCTCCGCCAGCAACTGGCCGAGGCGGAAGTGCCCGAGTTCGTTCTCGGGATCGTCCGTCGCCATCTTGCGGAACTGCGCAATCCGATCCTGAAGCTGACTCATGAATGAGATCCGTTGGAATTTCGAATTCAATTCCCGCCTTCGACCACCGTCACCGGCAGGTCGAACGTCGATTCCTTCTTCGCGATGTTGTCCGTCGCCTTCAGCCGCACCGTGAACTTCCCGGCGCGCGTCATCGGCAGCAGGAACCGCATCGTGAATCCCTGGTCCTCCTGCCGCACTTCCGTCGCCAGCTTGTACACCACCGGCTTGCCCATCGTCGGCTTGCCGAACGAATCGAGCGTGACCATCTCGAAGGTCATGTCCGGCTGCGGCGCCGCCTTCGGCGCCTTCGGATCGACCGCCTTCGGCACGGCGCGCTCGAACGACACCACGCCGAACTGCACGTAGATCGATTGCCCCACGATCCCCGTCGTCGGCGCGGGATGCGCCCCGCGATCGTCCACGCTCGTATATACCGCCACGATGCCGAAATCCTTCTTCGCCACCTCGAAGGTCTTCGTCAGCGTCGCCGCGTTGTCCTTCGCCGCGTTCTTGCCCAGGTCCTTCACCGTCAGCTTCATCGTGTACGCGCCCGGTTCCTGATCGAGGCCCACCGTGATGAACGCCCGCGCCGGCAGCTTCGACCCGCCCAGCGGCACGAAATCGGTCTTCTTCGCCGGCTCCTGCTTGAAGATCGGCTTCGCGTTCTTGTCCAGCACTTCCATCGTCATCTCGTACTGCACCTGGCCCTCGTCGTTGATCGAGATGTTCTCGATGTCGAAGCCGACGAAGAACACGTCGCCGGGAAGGAACTTCCCTTCGGGGCGCGTGCCGCCTAGTTCGCCGTAGGTGTTGCGGACGTTCGAGAGCTTGAGGCCGGTCGCTTGGCCGGGCGAAAGGGCCAGCGCGGCGACGAGGAGGCATGAACCCAGCATGGTCGGCATCCTGTGAACGGGGAGCGGGAACCCATCCTTGCCAACGGTCTATTGTCGGCGGCGTTGACGCTCCGACCAGTGGCGCCGCGGAAACGTATGATGCCTTCATGCAGTCGCTCGGCACGATCGTCACGCCGCCGCACCCGTGCAGCTACCTGCCGGACCGCGTGGCCACCATCCGCTACGAGATCGTCGCCGCCCTTGCGCCGGCGGAATACGAACGCCTCATGCACGAGAACTGGCGCCGCTTCGGGCATTCGCTCTTCCGCCCGGAGTGCGACGCCTGCGCGATGTGCCGCTCGATCCGCGTGGACGTCGCCAAATTCCAACCGAGCCAGAGCCAGAAGCGCGCCATCAAGGCCAACCGCGACCTCGTCCTGACCATCGGCGAGCCGGCCGTGTCGGACGAAAAGCTCGCGCTCTACGACCGCTACCATTCCTTCCAGTGCGATCACGTCGGTTGGAAGGACCGCGATCCGAAGGACCCCGACGACTACGTCGAGACGTTCGTGGCGCATCCGTATCCCACGCAGGAATGGCAGTATCGCGCGGGCGGCAAGCTCGTCGGTGTCGGCTACGTCGACGACCTGCCCGGCGGCCCCTCGGCCATCTACTTCTACTACGACCCCGACGAACGCGACCGCTCCCTCGGCACCTTCAACGTCCTCTCCGTCCTCGACTACGCCCGCGCCCGCCGCCGGCCGCACGTCTACCTCGGCTACTTCGTCGACGGCTGCCGATCGCTCCAGTACAAGTCGAACTTCCGCCCGAACCAGGTCTACATGGCCGGCCGCGGCTGGGTGGACTATCGGGGGTGAGGGCGGGGACGCGGCAGGCGCCGGCGGAGTGGGTCCGCCGCTTCCGCGCCACCCCTCCGCGGACTCACCCCAAATTTCGGACCCACACTGGCCCGGAAAGGACTTACGTCGATTCCGGCGATTTCGCCGGGGGGAAACTCGCTTACCAGCCGCCGGATTCCCGTAGGAACCCGGCCCGGCGTAAAGTACGATGCCGGCAACGGTTCGGAGCCGGCGGCATGTGGACGGTGCAACGCGAAACCCTGTCCGATCGGGCGCTTCGGTTCGTCGTGCTGCGCGACGCTAAACCGGCCACGGTCGGCGACGTGATCCGCGGTTGGCAGGCGGACGAATCCTTTCGACAGGCGTTCAACGGCTGGCTGGCGGACGCGCCGTTCGCGGCCTACCGCTGGGAGACGCCGGGCGTCGTCGCCGCGTCGGCCGCGCGGCCCTTCGAGTTCGTGCTGCTGGACGCTCCCGGCCTCGCCCGCCCGTCGGACCCGGGCGCCTTCGCGGAGCATTTCCGTTCGGCCGGCGAGCCGGTCGTGTCGTTTGCGAATCTCGGCCGGGACGCGATCCTGGTGGTGCCGCGGCTGTTAAGCGATCCGTCTTACTACTGTCACCTGGCCGCGTTCACGCGGCACGCTCCGGAGGCTCAGCGATCGGCGCTGTGGCAGCGGGTCGGCGACGCGCTGGCCGGCCGTCTGGGTGCGAAGCCGGTCTGGCTCAGCACCGCCGGCGCCGGCGTCCCCTGGCTGCACGTCCGCCTCGACGACCGGCCGAAGTACTACGGGTGGGAGGGGTATCGGAAGGTGATGGGGTGAGCGGTGTGAGCATGGATTTGTATCGAAGACAAGGTTGGCAATGCCCGATTGACGAGTGTAAACTGCATCAATGCCCCGCGAGTTTCTCGACGTCGATCCGGCCACGCTCCACTTGCCGGGTCCTCGGCAGAGCGGGGCCGATCCGTACAAGCTCCAGCGGCAGATTGCGAAGCACGGAACGTCCATCGTTGGGATGCCGCCGCTCGAAGTGAGCCGTGGTACGGATGGCGAACTCGTCATCAATAACGGCGTCACTCGGGCTACGCGAGCGGCCCGCCTTCGGCCGGGTAAAATGGTGCCGGTGGAAGTCATCGACGAATTGCCCATTCCGGTCGGATCCTTTCCGACCATTGGAGACCGACTATGACGGCCGACACGACGCGCGCGGAATTGCTGGCGGCCCTGGCGGAGTTGGGCAAGCTGTTTCCCGATTGGCGGATGGGCCAGACGCTCGCCAATCTGGCGATGGCGGCCGGGCATCCGGAAACGGGGGCCGTGTGGGATTTGGAAGACGGCGAGGCACTCACAGCGGCGAAGCGATTGATTGAGCGGAATGCGGAGCGGAAGGGCCAAGAGCCATTCAATTCAAAACTCGAGACGGCTACCTATTGAGAAGCGGCACGCTCCGGACGGGCTGCGATCGGCGCTCTGGAGGCGGGTCGGCGACGCGTTGGCCAACCGACTGGGCGCGAAGCCGGTCTGGCTCAGCACCGCCGGCGCCGGCGTCCCCTGGCTGCACGTCCGCCTCGACGACCGGCCGAACTACTACGGGTGGGAGGGGTACAAGAGGATGGCTTGGTGAGTGATGCACACGAACATTCATCACAATTACTCTATAATAACGAAATACGCAATCTCAATCTCACACTGCTCGCACTTCGAGGTAAACGTAACCGTTCACGGCCCGTCTGATTGATCTTGCGCTTTTTCGGGCCTTCGGCG
>CAYVRB010000053.1:0-26121 GCA_964453375.1 uncultured Alcaligenaceae bacterium | reverse complement strand
GAAGGCCTGAGAGTGCTTAGCCCAGGGCGAGGAGGCTCTGCGACGACGCCCTGGGACTCGTGTGAAAAATCATTCAGCCCGAAGGGCTGACAGAATACGCGCATCCCTGGGGTCGGTCTCGCAGTCCTTCGGACTGCGGAATCATGTGACGCGTCCCCAGGGCATCGCCGAAGCGGCTCGCCCTGGGCTAAGCACTCCCAGTCCTTCGGACTGAAGAGGGACGACTCGAACGTCTGTTTCCACCAACGCGAATGACGTCGGCCCACGGTTCAGCCTCACTTCGCGCCGGCTTTCGGTCCCGGCCCGCCGGTGTGGATCCGCAGCGGGTCGTCGTTGGAGGTTCCGGCGAGCAGGCGCGTGCCGTCGGGGCTGAACGCCAGGCAACCGACGTTCTTCGGCAGCGCCGGGAACGCGAGCAGTTCGATCCCGGTCGCGGTGTCCAGGATGTGAACGTGGACATCGCCCGACGTGGCCACGGCGATGCGCGAACCGTCGGGCGTGAAGGCGATCATCTCCGGGCCGTGCGGCCGGAGTCCCATGATCGTGCCGAGCGGCTTTCCGGTCGCCGCGTCCCAGAGCGCGAGGGGGCCATTGCGGCTCGCGAAGAGCAGGCGCTTCCCGTCCGGGGACAGCCAGAGATTCTCGAAGTTCTTCGGCGCCGTTTCCAATTCGACGTGGCCCTTCGCTTCGCCGGTGGTTTCGTTCCAACGGCTCAGCTTGCCGGCGGAGTAGGTCGTCAGTTCGTCCTTGCCGGGGCCGGACCAGTACGTGCGGAAGGCCGATTCGCCCTTGATTTCCCGTTGCACGGCTCCGGTCTTGAGGTCCCGGAGTTGCAGCGCGCCGCCCTTGAGCGAAACGAGCTTCGTGCCGTCGCGGTTGAAGCCGGCGATGGCGGACCAATCCTTTTGCTCCTTCTGGGTGTCGGGATCGAGCAGTTCCTGGCCGGTCTTCGCGTCCCAGATCGAGCTGCGCCCGGTGCCGGTGCGCGTGAGGATGCGCGATCCGTCGGGGCTGTAGACCACCTTATGGACGACGTAGTCGTGGCCGCCGAGCCGCCGGTGGGTCTTGTTCGCCGCGAGGTCCCACACGTCGGCGGACCAGCCGACCTTCCCGGTGCTGCCCGCGGCGACCTCCTTGCCGTCCGGGCTGAACGCGGCGTCGATGATCCAGCTTCCCGGCTCGACCGGGAGGATTTGCACCGGCTCGGCGGCGATCGCCCAGACCTTCACCGCGCCGGCTTCGACACTGAGAATTCGCGTGCCATCGGGATGGAACTGGGCGTCGAGCAGTCCGCCCGTGGTCAGCCAGCTCTTCAGTTCCTTGCCGGTCGCGGCGTCCCACAGGCGCACGGTCCGGTCGGACGTGGTGACGATCCGCTGGCCGTCGCCGCTATACGCGGCCGAGCCGACGCCGCCCTTGTGGCCCTTGAGCTCGAGGAGCGTTTCGCCGTTTCCCGTGGTGTGGACGCGGGCGGCGCCGTCCTGGCCGGAGGCGACGAAGCGCGAACCGTCGGGGTGGAAGCGGGCGATGTTGGTCGTGCCGTTGCCGCTTGGTTTGACCTGAACGAGTTTCTTGCCGGTCTCCGACTCGAAGGTACCCGCGACTCCGAATCCGTTCGAGACGATGATCGCGCCCTCTTTGTCGAAGCTCGGCCGGCAGGAGTAGAAGGCGTAGCTGGGGAAGGATCGCAGTTCCTTCCCGGTCTCCGTGTCCCAGATCGTGATATCGCGGTTGCCGCTCGTCACGAGGCGCTTTCCGTCGGGGCTCCAGTTCGCGGCTCCGATGGCGCGCTGTGGCCGCTCGAGCGTGCGGACCGGTTTGCCGGTGGCGGCGTCCCAGATCGTCGCGGTCGTCGCGTCGCCGCTGGTCAGCACGAGCTTGCCGTCGGGGCTGAAGTGCGCGTGCCGGACCTTGATTTTCTCCTCTTTGAAGGAGCGGATCCATTGGCCCGTCTCCGCGTCCCAGAGGCTGGCGTGCGCGTCGCCGTCGGCGGTGAGGATGAGCTTGCCGTCGGGGCTGTAGTGGGCCGTCTGGAAATCGCATTTTGAACCATCGGGCCGCGTCGTCGGCAGCGACAACTGCTCGGGTCGGCAGAGACGGTTCACGTAGTGCCATTCCCAGCCGCGCAGGTCTTCGTGGCACGAATTCAACAGCGCGAGCGCCCGCGCCGATTGACCGTTGCGGAACTCCGCGTGCGCCCGATAGATGGCATGCCCGTATTCGATCTTGGCCGCGCGATCCTGCGCTACGAGCGGAGCGCCGCCGAGGAGTGCGAGCGCGATCAACATTTTGGCGGATGTCATGGTGCGACTCATGGGAAAGGAATTCGGTACTCAAAAGGTAAAGCAAATCGATTCGGGATAAAACGAGAAAATACCGCCATCCCGCGTTCAGGAATTCGCAATGCTCTCGCGCCGCTCGTTCCTCGGCACTGTCGCCGTCGGTTGCGCCTCCACCGCCTTCGCCGAACCGCTCGCCCGCAAGAAGCTCGCCGTCGTCACCACCGAATGGCGCGAGCGCTCGCACGCCTGGCACATGGCCGAGCGCTTCCTCGGCGGCTACCCGAAGAACGGGAAATGGCACCGGCCGCCGATCGACGTCGTCTCCGCCTATGTCGATCAGTTCCCGAAGAACGACCTCAGCCGCGAGCGCGCGAAGGAATCGGGCTTCACGATCCACAAAACCGTCGCCGAGGCCCTGCGGAACGGCACCGACAAGTTGGCCGTCGACGCGGTGCTCATCATCGGCGAGCACGGCAACTACCCCGACAACGAGCTCGGCCAGAAGAAGTATCCGCGCTACGAGTTCTTCAAGCAGTGCGTCGAGGTGTTCAAGAAGGACGGCCGGACCGTTCCCATCTTCAACGACAAGCACCTCTCGTGGAAATGGGAGTGGGCGAAGGAGATGGTGGACCTCTCGCGCACGATGAAGTTCCCGTTCCTCGCGGGGTCGTCCTTGCCCGTGACGTGGCGGATGCCGGCGATCGACCTGCCCTACGGCGCCGAACTGGACGAGGTGATGTGCGTGGCGATGGGCGGCGTGGACAGCTACGACTTCCACGCCCTCGAAGTGATCCAGTGCATGGCCGAGCGCCGCAAGGGCGGCGAGACCGGCGTGAAGTCGCTCCAGGCGCTGCGCGGCGACCCGGTCTGGAAGGCGATGGAGGCCGGCGAATGGAGCGCGACGCTCTTCGACGCCTGCCTCGCCCGCAGCCAGACGCTCGCGCAGCCGCCGACCTACAGCCACCGGATGCCGACGCTCGCACAGATGAAGGCGATGGTGAAATCGCCGGTCTGCTATCGCTTCGAATACACGGACGGTTTGAAGGCGACGATGCTCCTGTTGAACGGCCTCGTCGGCGACTTCACCTTCGCCGCGAAACTGAAGGACAAGACCGAGCCGCTCTCGACGCTCTTCTACCTGCCGCCGAATCCGAACGTCACCTACTCGGCGGCGCTCATGTCGATGGCGGAGGAGATGTTCCTGACGGGCGTGGCCCCGTATCCGGTGGAGCGGACGCTGTTGACCGCCGGCCTCGTCGAAGCCGGCATGCAATCGCTGGCGAAGGACCAGAAGCGGCTGGAAACGCCGCACCTAGCCGTGAAGTACACGGCCCCGAAAGGTTCGCTGTTCGCGAGGGAATAGGTTGAGATCGAAGCCGCTAAACCCGAAGCGCGCCGCGGAAGGCGCGGGCGGCGTAGTAGGACTGGGCGCCGTTGTGGTAGACGAAGACGGCGCCGTAGCGGCGATCGCAGAAGAGGGCGCCGCCGAGTTCGCGGATGGCGGGCGGCGTTTGGATCCAGCTCGAGGTGGCGAGGTCGAATTCGCCGAGTTCCTGCAGGCTCCGGTACTGCGCTTCGGTGAGGAGTTCGATGCCGATCTCGGCGGCGAGATCGAGGGCGCTCGTGGCGGGCTTGTGTTCCTTGCGGGAGTCGAGGCCGGCGCGGTCGAAGCAGACGCTGCGGCGGCCCTTCGGGCTTTCCGGGGAGCAATCGACGAACAGGAGTTCGCCGGATTTCTTGTCGACGCCGACGACGTCGGGTTCGCCGCCGGTCTGCTCCATCGCGTGGAGAACGCGGAGCGCGTCGGGGTGCGCGTCGAGCCGGGCGAGGACTTTGGCCCACGCGAGCCCCTTGTGGCGGCGCGGGTGCTTCTCGAAGCGCGATTGCAAGATGGCGAGCAGCGCGTCGCGCTGCGGGGGCGAGAGTTCCCGATCCAACACGACCTTCTTCATTTCGTTTGTTCCGCAAGGTCGCCGATGAAGCGACTGACGCCTTCGTGATCGAAGATCGACGGCACGCCGCCCGGGCCGGCGAAGAGCGCCATGCCTTCGCGGATCGCGAGGGCGTCGGGGTGGTCGACTTCGAATCGATCGCCGTTTTGCATCGCGACCGTGAAGGGCCGGAACGGCGATCGGTGCTTGAAGACGCGGATCGTTTGATCGAACGTGTCGCGGTCCATGGCGGCCTCGCGCAGAGAGTCGTGATGGGAATTGTATCGCGCGCGCATGGCGAACGCAATTAAAAAGGGGACTGTCACCTTTTTTATCGGCCGATTTATTTAAATACGCCAATAAAAAGGTGACAGTCCCCTTACTGGATCCGCTCCTTCCACGCGCCGCGCAGGGCGGCCTCGAGGCGGGACGCGTATGCCATGCCGTCGGCGATCGTCCGCGCGACCTGCGATCGCAGGCCGGCGCGGATGTCCGCGAGCATGTCGCGGTTCGCGGCCCAGGTCTTCGCCAACTCCACCAACTGCTCCGGCGATTCGGCGGCGAACTCCGGCAGCCCCACGTGCGTCAGCACCGCCACACCCTGCCGCGCCACGTAGCTGCGGCCCGCGACGGCAAGCACCGGCACGCCCATCCACAACGCGTCGCCCGTCGTCACCCCGCCGTTGTACGGGAACGGGTCGAGCGCGAGGTCGAAGCGGGAATACGCCTCGAAGTATTCGCGACGCGGCAACCGCATCTGAAGCTCCAACCGCTCCGGCGGCAGCCCCGCGGCGGCGAAGCGTTCCCGCAGCTTGTCGGCGCCCTCGGTCGCCTGCCCGGCCAGCAGCACGAGCTTCGCGTGCGGCACCGCGGCCGCGAGCGTCGCCCACGCCGCCAGGCACGCGTCCGAGATCTTCGCGGCGTTGTTCAGGCACCCGAACGTGAACGTGTCCGATCGGAGCGACGGCAAAGCCGTGACGGGCGGCGCGTCCGTCGGCGGCTGGTACGCCCACGCCAGGCCCGCCAGGCGCAGCGGCCGTTCGGGGCCGAGCATTTCGGTCGTGCCGGGGGGATCGGAGACGTCGTCGGTGATGCGATAGTCGAGGGCGGCGACGCCGGTGGTGTTCGGGTAGCCGAAGAGCAGGCACTGGATCGGCGCGGGGCGTCGGGCGAGGGCGAAGAGGCGATTGCCGGCGGTGTGGCCGGCGAGGTCGATGAGGATGTCAATCTTGTCGGCGCGGATCGTCGCGGCGATCTGGTCGTCCGGTTGGCCGTTGATGAAGCGCCAGCGATCGGCGAGCTTTTGGAGCTTTGCGGTCACGTCGTCCGGGCGCGGGACGTTCGCGTAGCACGAGACGTGGACGCGCTCGCGGTTATGGTTCGCCAGGAGCAGTTCGATGAAGCCGGCGACCGTGTGCTGGCGAAAATCGGCGGAGAGATAGCCGATGCGCAGGCGGCGCTCGGGATCGGGATCGAGCGGCGCGGGCGAGACGGGCACGGCGGGCACGTACCGCTCGGCGAAGGCCTTGTGCTCGGCCGACACCTGCTCCGGCGAGAGGTTCGACGGGTAGTTCAGCGTCAGCAGCAGGTTGCTGTGGATCGGCGGGGCGTTCGGCCGGATCTCCAGCGATCGCCGCAGGGCGGCGACCGCCTCGTCGATGCGGCCCTGCTCGGTGAGGTTCGTGCCGAGGTTGCTCCAGGCGTCGGCGAATCCCGGGTTCAAGCGCACGGCTTCGCGGTAGTGGCGGTGTGCGTCGTCCTTCTGGCCGAGGGCCTCGTAGGCGAGGGCGAGCGTGTTGTTCGCGTCGGGATAGTTCGGGTTCAGTTGCAGCGATTTCTTGAGCAGTTCGACCGCTTCGCCGGGGCGGCCGGCGTTGGCGATGGCGAGGCCGAGGTTGTTGTACCCGCGCGCGTCGTCGGGCTTGAGGGCGACGTACCTGCGGAACTGCTCGACGGCGTCGTTCAGGTGGCCCGTCCGCAGCATCAGGTCGCCGAGGCGGTTGAAGGCGTCGGCGTGGTTCGGCTCGAGGGCGACGGTCTGGCGGAAGCACTCGGACGCGGCGGGGAGCTCGCCGAGCGAGACGAACGCGAGACCCATGTTGAAGTAGGCGCTGGCGTGCGCGGCGTTCGCCGTCACGCACGCCTGGTATTGCGCGACGGCGTCGCGGAAGCGGCCGACGCGGCGGTGAAGGTTCCCGTAGTTGAAGTGCGCGTCCGGGTAGCCGGGGTTCGCGGCGAGGCAGAGGGAGTAGCAGTGCGCGGCTACGTCGAACTTCTCCGCGCGGACGAGCAGCGCGCCGAGGTTGCACAGCGAGGGTGCGTGCCCCGGCAGCTTGTGCAGGATGGAGCGGTACAGTCGCTCGGCTTCGGCGAAATCGCCGGCGTGGTGGCGATCGACGGCGGCGGCGAAGATTTGGGTCACGTCGGCCATGCCGGCACCTGATCGGGGCGTAAAAAAACCCGGCGCGAATGGCCGGGTTGATGTACGGAATGCGGGGGCCTCACTCGCCGACGTAGGGCAGCAGGGCCATGAACCGTGCCCGCTTGACGGCGGCGGAGACGGCGCGCTGGTAGGTGGCGCACAGGCCGCTGCGCTTGCGGCTGAACAGTTTCCCCTGGCCGGAGACGAGTTTCTTGAGGCTGGCGACGTCCTTGTAATCGACGAACGTGGGCCGGGGGCAGCCTTCCTTCGTGCAGAACCGGCAGCGAGTCTTGCCCTTGCGGCGCGAAACTTTCCGAATCGTCGTTTCCATCGGGTTCGATCCACCTGAAAATTTTGGGAACCGGTAGGATAGAAGCTGCCGCCCGGGGCGGCAACGGAAAAAGGCGGCGGAAAAGGGGACTGTCACCTTTTTTATCGACCGATTTTCCAATATTCCCTTATTAAAAAAGGTGACAGTCCCCTTTGATGCGACACCCGCAACTCGCCATCCTCGCGTTCGACGACTGGCTCGGCAAGCAGCTCGCCGAGTTCGCGCACGAACACCGCTGGCTCGTCAAGGAGGTCCGCCAGGCCGGCGCCGCCCTCGCGCTCCTGCGCGAACCGCGGCCCACCGTGCTCCTCGCGCAGTTCGATCCGCACGCCGATACCGTCGCCGCCACGCTCGAGTTCCTGCTCGACGTCCACGCGAAGCATCCCGCGGTGGCCACCATCGCGGTCAGCGACGTGAAAATGAACGAGGCCGACCGCGCCGCCTGGACCGCGACGGTGCTCGACCTCGGCGCTCGCTTCGTGCTCTTCCCGCCGCTCACGCGACCGGTGCTGGAAGACCTCGTCGGCGGATTGATGGCGGTCCAACTCGAACGGGCGGGCCGCGACGCGCCGGCCCCGCGCCCCGCGGACGGCGTGATCGACCTCGCGGAGGAGGGGATCGCCGAATGAACGAACTTCCCGTGGTGGATGAAACGAAATGCACCGGCTGCGGCGAGTGCGTCGAAATCTGCCCGACCGCCTGCCTCGCGATGGCCGGCCCGCGCCCGTGGCTGCCGCGCCCGAAGGATTGCACCTCTTGCGCCGCCTGCGAACTCGTCTGCCCCGTCGACGCGATCGCGCTCGTCAGCCCGGCTTGTGGCCGCCCTTCGGCTTCTCCTTGAATGGGATGTTCCGCGAGCGCAGGTACTCCTCGAACTTCGGTTCGCTCGTCGTCTTCAGCACGTTGAGCGCCAGGTCCCAGAGCTGGCGGTGCGTCAGATTCTCCCCCGTCCGCCGATTGAATTCGGCCAGCATGTGATCGAATTCCGGCGAGTACGGCAGGCGGTCGCGGCTCTTCATCCGCGGCGAGAGCGCCTCGCGATAGAGGATGAACACGAGAATTTCCCGCTCGTTGACCTCGCGCAGCGAGTTGGCGTCGTCGTTCATGGTCGAGACTCAAGCTGTGGTCAGTGCCCCGCAATCACGTTATGGGAAAACGGCCCGGTCCACAACTCCCGTGCGGCGTCCGGAACCGCCGCGAACGCTCCGGTTTCTTGTTTCGAACCGGCTCTTCCGCTATCTTCGTACTGATCGAGGCGGAGGAGCCATGTCGATCGACGTGGAACGATCCCTGGCACGTGCGGCGGAAGTCCTGCGGCGCGCGACGCGCGTCGCGGTGCTGTCGGGCGCGGGCGCGTCCGCGGAGAGCGGCGTGCCGACGTTTCGCGCGTCGGACGGGCTGTGGGAAGGCCACCGGATCGAAGACGTGGCGACGCCGTCCGGCTTCGCGCGCGATCCGGGGCTGGTGTGGGCGTTCTACAACGCCCGGCGGGCGAACGCGAAGGCGGTGACGCCGAACCGCGGCCACCTGGCCCTCGCCGCGATGGAACGGCGCTGGGGCGACGGCTTCGCCATCGCCACGCAGAACGTCGACGGGCTGCACCAGGCCGCCGGCAGCAGCACGGTCCACGAAGTCCACGGCAGCCTCCGGCGGACGCGCTGCGTCGGCTGCGGCGAAATCCGCGATCGCGGACTCGACCCGCTGCCGGACTTGCCCCTTTGCGATTGCGGCGCGATGCTCCGGCCGGACATCGTCTGGTTCCACGAGGCGCTGCCCGACGATGTCTGGTGGAAGGCCCAGCAAGCCGCCGGCGAATGCGACGTGCTGCTCGTCGTCGGCACGTCGGCGGTGGTGTACCCGGCCGCGAGCCTCATCCCGATCGCCCAGCGGACGCGCAGCCCGGGCGCGACGGTGATCGAATGCAACCTCGCACGCACCGACGCGAGCGACCGCGTGGACATCGGCCTCTACGGCCCGTCGGGTGAAACGCTGCCGAAGCTCTGCGAACTGCTGGGAATCGAGGTTCCATGACCGCGCAACGACTGGACGGCAAGGCGCTCGCCGCGACGATGCGGCGCGAGATGGCGGCGGAGGTGGCGGCGCGCGTCGGACGCGGGCAGCGCCCCCCCGGCCTCGCCGCCGTGCTCGTCGGCGACGACCCCGCCAGCCACACCTACGTCCGCAACAAGCGGAAATCGTGCGACGAAATCGGCATGGCGAACTGGCTGCACCACCTGCCGGCCAGTACGACAGAACAGCAACTCCTCTCCCTCGTCGAATCTCTCAACGCCGATCCGGCGGTCCACGGCATCCTCGTGCAGCTTCCGCTCCCGAAGCAGATCCGCGAGGAAGCCGTCATCGCCGCCGTCACGCCGTGGAAGGACGTCGACTGCTTTCATCCGGACAACGTCGGACGGCTGACCGCCGGCCACCCGCGATACTATCCGTGCACGCCCCACGGCGTCGTGCGACTGGCGGAGCGGAACGGAATCGCGTGGGCGGGGAAGAACGTCGTCGTGCTCGGCCGGAGCAACATCGTCGGCAAACCGCTGGCGCTCATGCTGATGCAGAAGCCGACGGCGGCCAACCCGGCGGGCGGCGACGCGACCGTGACCGTCGCCCACACGAAGACGGCGAACCTGCGGGAGGTTTGCCGCGCGGCGGATGTCCTGGTAGCAGCCGTCGGCCAGCCGGGCTGCGTGACGAAGGACATGGTGAAGCCGGGCGCCGTCGTGATCGACGTCGGCACGACCGTCGTCGACGGCAAACTCCGGGGCGACGCGGACCCCGCCGTCGGCGAGGTCGCCGGCTGGCTCTCCCCCGTGCCCGGCGGCGTTGGACCCATGACGATCACGATGCTACTGTACAACACGCTCCGGGCGGCCGAACGCATCGACGGATGAACGGGACGCACCCATGAACCTGAATCTCACCGCCTTCACGCGCTACGGCCTGAACGCCCTCGGCGTGCTCGGCGTCTCCGTCGCGCTCTACTTCGGTTCGTCCATCTTCATTCCGCTCACGATGTCCGCGCTCCTCGCGGCGCTGCTCTACCCCGTCGCCTGCTGGCTGCACGAGAAGATCCGCCTCCCGTGGTTCTTCGCCTGTTTCGCCTCGATCATGATCCTCGTCCTGATGGCCGGCACCGTCTTCGCCATCGCCGCCGTCTCCATCCCCAAGTTCGTGAACCAGTTGCCGACCTCCGAGTACGGCCCGAACGGCTGGGAGAAGAAATACGAGGACATGGCCGAGAGCTTCAGCGCCATCATGCCGAAGAGCTTCGGCAACGTGATGCCCCTGAAGGCGAGCGAATCGAACATCTACAAGAGCATCAAGGAACTGTTCACGCCGAAGAACGTCGCCGATTCCATCAAGGAGATCGTGGCCGTCGGAATGCGCCAGATGGCGGAAGTGCTGCTCATCCTGTTCATCGTGCTGTTCCTGCTGATGGAGGCGGAGATCCTGGCGAAGAAGGTGCGCGCCATCTTCGGCACCGCCGGCGACACGCAGACGCGCGTGACGAAGGCGCTCGCCGCCATCGCCGAGTCGATCCGCGTCTACCTCTACTGGCGCACGCTCGTGAACTTCGGCCTCGCGGTCTTCCTGGCGATCGTGTACCGCGCGCTCGGCCTCGAACAGTACGCCCTCTGGGGCGTCATCACCTTCGTCTTCACCTACGTGCCGTACATCGGCACGGTCGCCGCCGGCTTCCTGCCCATCCTGGAGGCGATGATGCTCGGCCAGCCGATGATCGGCCTCTTCATCGCCGTCTTCTACGCCGGCATCGTCACCTTCGAAGGCTACATCATCATCCCGCTGGTCATGGGCCGCAGCATGGACCTGAACGCGACCACGGTGATGATCGCCTGCCTCTACTGGCACCTCGTCTGGGGCATCGCCGGGCTGTTCCTCGCCATGCCGCTCATGGCGTTCGTCAAGGAAGTGCTCTTGCACGTCGATGGCTGGGGGGCGTATGGCGACCTCCTGAGTTCCGAGGACACCGCGAAATCGGAAAATCCGCCAACCTCGCCGGAACCGGAACCAATCCCCTTGAAAGTCGTCGATCACGATGCGACGATAGTCATGGACAGCCCCGCCAGCGCAAAGTCCCCGCCCGGCGCAGATTAGCACGGAGGCCGCGATGCGACGATATCCGCTCGACGACTGGCCGAACGTGCGCCGCTTCCACGGCTCGCCGCGCCCGTCCGAATTCGACGGCAACGACTACGACCGCGCCGACCGCACCCGCGTCGCCCTCGTCCTCGGCATCGTCTCCTTGCTCTTCGGCCCGCTCGGCATCTGCGCCTGGATGGTCGGCGCCGATTGCCTCAAGGCGATCCGCGACGGCAAGATGGACCCCGCCGGCGAATCGCTCGCCCGTGCCGGCCGCCTCCTCGGCATCATCGCCCTCTGCATGTTCGCCGTCAAAGTGACCACGCTCGCGGCGCTCTTCACGTTCGTCCTCGAATGGCCGTGGTGACGTGGCACGGTCCGCAAGTGATATCTTGGACGAGTCGATGCTCTTGGCTCAGAACTCACGACTCGATTTTCAAATTCGAGTCGTGAGTTCTGAGTCGTGAGTTCTGAGTTCGGAGCCCAAGGATCGACGGACCGGACAACGGATCGGGCAAACAATTCCTTGGAATCGACGGTTTCCAGAAAACACTGCGGTCGGTTGTCGGGCTTGCCTTCAACTACCGCCCTTCAGCCGCTCCAGCGCTTCCTTCGCGTCCCAGTACTTCGGGTGCTGCTCGTACGCCGTCACGGCCTCGTAGAACTTGCGGGCGTTCCCGACGTGGCCGCTCCCCTCGTAGCTCTTCGCGATGTTGAACAGCGTGTCGGCCCCGCTCTTCGAGTAGTTCCGATAGTCCAGGAAGCAATGCACCGCGAGGTCCGGCCGGTTCAGTTCGTTCAGGTAGATGTTGCCGAGCAGGCGCGTCGCTTCGTACCAGGCGTCGTCCTCGCCGGAGGGCTTGTCCTCCCGCAGGTCCTCCAACACCGCGAGAGCCCCGTCGCGATTCCCCTGCCGCAGCAGGCAGCGTGCCTCGGCGTGGCGCACGCCCGTGTCCTTCGGCTTCATCGCCTTCGCGAGTCGCACGAGGTGCAGCGCCCAATCGAGCGAGTCGGCCTCCACCTCGCGCTGGTCGAGGATCGCCTTCGCCTTCCGGGCACAGTAGTCGACATCGAAGAACCGTTCGACCTTGTCCTTCACCTGTTTCAATCGCTCGACGTCGACGGAGTAGTAGTACTTGTCCTTGCGGGCGAGGAAGTCTTTGTCCTTCGCGTTGTAGATCAGCCCCGTCTCGGTCATGAGCAAGGCGTTGAGCGGGTCCTTGTTCTTCTCGTAGAGGTCGGCGAGTTTGCGGTGCGCCTCCAGTTCGCCCTTCGTGCCCTCCATCGCGAGGCGGAAGTCGCCGATGGCGGCGTCGTAGTCGCCGCGCTCCTCGGCCTGCTGGGCGAGCGTTCGCACGGCGGCGAAGTAGATCGAGCGCTGGTCGGCGGGCAGGTTTTTCGGCCCGACGAGCACGCCGGCGCGCTTCACTTGTTCCCGGTAGCCACGCGCCTCGTCGGGGCTGCTTGCGGCGTCGGCGAGTTTCTGGAAGATCGCCGGCCCGCGCTGGGGCAAGCCGCGCCCGGCGATGCGGAGGAACGCCATGCCGCGCGCCCGGCGCGCGGGATCGGGGGAATCGACGAGCGCGAGGCCGAGTTGTTCGACGTAGTCGTAGTTGAAGAGTTCGGGCGTGCCCGACGCGGCGTCGCCGGAGAACTCGGCCTCGGTCAATCCGGCGTACAGGAGGGTCTTCAATTCGTTCGCCGACGGGTCGCCCGGCGTCGCCTTCAGTTTCCGCTCGATCGCGGCGATCGCCTGCATCCGTCGGCCCGGCTTCGCCAGTTCGGCCTCGCCGAGGCGCTTCACGAGTTCCGGGTGGAGCCGCAGCGCGAGGTCGTAGGCCTCGAAGAGCACGCCATCGCGGACGGCCGAATCGTAGGGGGATTCCGGGTCGATGAGACGGGCCAGCAGCGCGGCCGCGTCGTCGAAGCGCTTCGCGTGCGTCAGGCCGACGGCGCGGAGATAGTCGACGCGCGCGGACAATTTCGGCGCCTGGCGCTCGACGAGCGCGAGCAGCCGTTCGGCGCGTTCGCGTTCCGCCGGCGTCGGGGCGCGGTTCCCGATCAGATAGCCGGACGCTTGGTCGAGGCAGAAACCGTAGTCGAGGTGGCGCAGCAGTTCCGAATCGGCGGGCAGCTTCGAGACGTCCACCTTGTGGTGGACGGCGATCATGCCTTGGCCGGCGAGTTCGTTGCGGCGATCGAGACGGAGCGCGCGGCGGAAGGACAGCACCGAGCGCAGGTAGTCGTCGGTCTGCAGGGCGGTGTAGCCGCGGAGGGTGTGCTTGAAGACGCGGAGGCCGGGCAGGATGCGCGTGGCGTAGACGAAATAGACGATGAGCGGGGCGAGGAGGATGAGCTTGCCGGCCTGCTGCTCGATCCCCGATTCGAGGCCGAGGAAATACAGGCCGATCCCGAGCGCCGCGCAGGAGGCGGCGATCTCCACCTCCGATTCCTCCGCCTCGCCGCAAAACGTGAGCGCGTAGAAGAAGGGCAATCCGGCCAGGAGGACGATCGCGAAGTTGCGCTTGGCGGCCGGGTCGTTGAGGACTTCGGGCAGTTCGAGGTAATTGATCGCGAGAATGACCAGGACGCCGCCCACGACGGCGCCGAAGGCGAAGCGCCAGAGCCAATCGCGGACCTGCGTGAGCTGGTGGAATCCATAGCCGAGGACGGCGCCGCCGGCGACGAAGTAGGCCAGCGAGCCGGTGATCGATTTTTCGGAGCGGACCTCGATCTGGGAGACGAGGCCGACCGCGAGTCCGCCGACGAGGCCGAGATAGATCCAGTAGGGGCTTTCGAGGAGGACGACGAGCGGGAAGGCCTTGGGATTGGTGGAGGGCTTGAAGCCGCGGCGGACCTGCCAGACGGCGCCGAGGATCAGCCCGAGGGCGAGGCCGCCGATGGCGAAGCCGACGATGGCGCCGAAGCGCGCCCAGTCCGGCGCCGACGGCGGCAGGACGAGCGCGAGGTACGACCACAGCCCGAGGAAGACGCCTTTGAGGAGGTATTCGCGGAGGATCGGCGGCATGGTGCGGGAGGGGTTCCGGGGCGGAGAATCGCGGGGCGTGTCGTTGAGGATAGGGGACGCGCCGGGGTTCGGCGAAGGCCAAAAAAGTCCGGGGAATTCGATTCACTCGCCCGTTTCGTTGGGATATAGTTTCAGCGTTGGAGACGGCGGAGGTCGCCCGATTCCGACGCGCACTCTTTCAACAACGGGGTTTTACCGATGACGACGGCTCGACGGTTGGTGGTCTGCCTCGCGATCGCGGCGTTCGCGCTGGCCATGGGCGTGGACGCCCAGGACAAGAAGAAGGACGACAAGAAGAAGACGCCGACGATCAATCAGATCATGAAGGCGGTGCCCGGCAAGGGCAAGCTCGTCGAGAAGTTCTCGTCGGCCGCCAAAGGCGACAAGTGGGACGACGCCAAGAAGATCGGCACCGAACTGAAAACCTACGGAGAGGCGATGGGCAAGAACACGCCGAAGAAGGGCGAGAAGGAGTCGTGGGAGAAGCACGCCAAAACCTTCTCCGAAACGATGACCGCGTTCGCCGACGCGGCGGACAAGAAGGACAAGGACGCGATCGCCGACGGTGTCGCGAAGTTCGGCAAGTCCTGTGGCGGCTGCCACTCGGCCCACAAGTAACGATCGATTCGATTCTCCAACGGCCGGCCCGCGCGGGTCGGCCGTTTCCGTTCCCGGAGTGCGCCATGAACCGCCGCGATTCCCTCCGCCTCGCCGCCGGCCTCGCCGGTTCTTCGCTCCTCGCCCCCGCCGCCGATCCAAAACCGAAGCGCGTCACCTCCGTCAACAGCCTCTACTACAAGCTCTCGCATTCCTACCACATCACCGGCCGGCTCATGTACGGCTACACGATCCAAGGGAAGCACCACACGCCGAACGTCCGCGTCGTGCGCATGTTCAACGACCAATACCACGCCGACGGCAAGATGCAGGACCTCTCCCGCGGCCTCGCCAAGGCGAAGGGATTCGAGATCGCCGACACCATCGCCGCCGCCCTCGGCGGGAAGGCCTCGCTCGACGTCGACGGCGTGCTCCTCATCTGCGAGCACGGCGACTATCCCCGCAACAAGCTCGGCCAGATCCTCTACCCGCGATTCGAGATGTTCGAGCAGATCGTGGAGGTCTTCAAAACCAGCAAGAAATCGGTTCCGGTGTTCGTCGACAAACACCTCTCCTACGACTTCGCGAAGGCCCGGAAGATGTCCGACACGGCCAAGACGATGGGCTTCGGCCTCATGGCGGGTTCGTCGCTCCCGGTGACGTGGCGGCGGCCCGAATGGGAGCCCGACCTCGGCGCGAAGATCCGCGAGGCCGTCGTCTGCTGGTACTCGGACCTGGAAATCTACGGGTTCCACGCGCTCGAAGTGCTGCAGTGCCTGCTCGAACGGCGCGCCGGCGGCGAGACCGGCGTGAAGTCGGTCCGCACGCTGCAAGGGAACGAAGTCTGGAAGGCCTGGGATCGCGGCGACTGGGACAAGGGCCTCGCCGAGGCGGCCCTCCGCCGCAGCGGCAGCCGGGACTACGGCACGCCGCGCGACCACGTCGAGAAGCCGACGGCGTTCCTCGTCGAGTATCTCGACGGCACGCGCGCGACGCTGTTGAACCTGCCCGGCTACGTCGCGGACATCACGGCCGCGGTGAAGATCGCCGGCGATCCGAAGCCGCACGCGACCTGGTTCGTGCTGCCGCTGCCGCCGGGGGCGCGGTTCTTCGATCCGCTGACGTTCCACATCGAAAGTTTTCTGGAGACGGGGAAGTCGCCGTACCCGGTGGAGCGGACGCTGCTGACAAGTACGCTGTTGGATTTCCTGCACCGCTCGATGGGCGACGGCGGAGCGGAGATCAAGCACGAGGCGATGAGGATCGCCTACCAGACGGCGAAGGAATCGCACTTCTTCAAGGGACCGTACAGCGACGAGTGACGATCACTTCGCGTTCGGCGGGAGACCGCCGGCGGCGGCGGCCTTGAAGCCGGAGTGCCAGATCTTCGGCATGTACTTGTTCAGGTCAAACTTCGGATCGTTCTCCTGATCGTGGCAGCCCATGCAGCGCGTCTGTACGGCGGAGAGGACGCGCTGCGTCGCCGGCGCCAGTTCCGGCCCTTCGCCCGACTTCGCGGTCGCCAGTTTCTCCAGCGTCTCCTTCGACGGCAGCCGATCGTCCGGTTTTGTCTTCCACTTGCTCAGATTGGCGAGGAACCCCTTGTCGTTCGGTTTCGCGACGTGCCCGCTGCCGGGGCCGTGGCAGCTCTCGCAGCCGACGTGCCGGAGGTGCGGCGTGTCCTTCTCGTTCGTGTAGCCGGTCTGGTAGCGGAAGCCGACGGTGTGGCACTGGACGCAATCGCCGTCGAACTGGCGCAGGCCCGGCCGCACGGCGTACTTCTCGAGCGCCTCCATCGCGTGGCCGTGCTTGCTTTCCTTCCAGATCTTGAACTCGTTCGGATGGCACGCCTGGCACTTGTCCGACCCCACGAACGCGAGCTTGGCGTCGGGGTGGTCGATCTGCGCCTCGTGCGTCAGCGGCTTCTCGGTGAACTTCGCGAGCAGGTTCTCCTTCTTCACTTGGGCGGTGTATTTCTCGAGCAGTTGGAGCGTCGCGTTCGCCTTCGCGGCCGCGTCCCCTTCCGGCGTGAGGAACTCCTCGCCGAGCGGCACGAGCTGGTACTTCAAGTCGTATCCGGCGGCGGTCTTGAAGACGCCGACGACGCCGAGGTTCTGCCCCTTGTGGCCGACCTGGATGACGAACGTGCGGTCGTCGTTCGCGAGCGTGGGGAACTGCGGGGGCTCCGATTCCTCGCTCTGGCAGACGACGACGTGGAACTCCTTGTTCGCCTCGGCGATCTTGATCGCGTCGTCCTTGCCGCCGGAGTAGAGGAGCACGTTGATGGCCGGCGCGGGCGCCGCGGCCTTGAGCGCCGCCTTGGCGGTCGCGAGGGCGTCTTCCGGTTTGCCGACGGCGAACGACTTGTCGATCTGCGCGAGGCGTTCGGTCAGGCCGGCGCCGAGGAGGCCGACGATGCCGACCGGCGCGTGCCGCAGCGGCTTGCCGGTCGCGAGCCGATCCTCGCGCACGATGGCGTGGTCGCCGACCATCGGGCGGCCGCCGGGCACGTCGAACGCCTTGCGGGTGAAGGCGCCGGTCTCGTCCTTGGCGAGCAGGTTGGCGGCGAGGACGAACGGCGGTTCGTCGCTCTTCTGGAGCGTGTAGCGGGCGAGGAGGTGCCAGAGTTGCTGGTCGAAGTCCTGGGCGCCGAGGCCGACGGCGGCGTAGCCCATGCCGGCGAGCGCCTTCATCGCGTATTCGTACTTCAGGTGGTCCTGGTCCTGGACCTTCTTCGGCGGCGCGAGGTCGCCGAGGTCGACGGCGACGACGGGCCAGCCCTTCTCGCGCAGCACCTTCAGGAAGTTGGCGCGGCGTTCGAGGCCGCCCTTCTGCGGGCGGCTGCACCCGCACGGCGACAGGTAACCGTAGGTCTGCCCGGTGAGGACGACGACGACTTCGGGCTTGGCGTCCTTGGGCCAGGTGGCGAAGAGGGGCACGCCGCCGACGGTCGGTTCGCCGGCGGCCGGCTTGGGCTTCGGCGCGGTGTCGGGCATGGTGCAGCGCGCGGCCCAGAAGCCGGCGGGCAGCGTGAGCGCGAGCAGGATCAAGGCGATGCGGCGGGCCGGCCAGCGCGGTCGGTTCGCGGTCCCGTTCATGGGTCTCTCCGTGCGACGTCCGTCTCAGACTACTCGGAACGGTCCGGCGGCGTAAAGGTCATCGCCCGTGGCCGGAGGCGTGGATCCGCATGTTGAACGGCTTGTCGCCCTTGGCCCGCAGGTAGATCGACCCTTCCCACGGCGGCCGTTTCCCCTCCTTGGCGGGGATTTGCACGGTCATCGTCCAATAGATGCGATCGGCGATCGGCGTCGGCGCGCCCAAGGTCGCTTTGAGGAACGCGGGTTCGGAGAGTTTCGGATCGACTTCGAGGGCGATGTCCTTCCGTTCGGTCCAGAGGCGGATTTCCTTCTTCTGGACGAAGTCGCCGTTGTAGGAGCCGAAGTCGATCGTGGCGGCGCCTTCGAGCCGCACGGCGCCGACCACGTCGCCGCGGACGCGGATGCGGGTCGGTTTTTGGACGACGATCCCCGGCCCGGTGCCGACGTCCAGGACCTTTTCGTAGGGGCCGACATCGAGGGACTTGCCGCCGGCGTCGCGGTGGACGGTCACGGGGATCCGATAGCCGCACTGGTAGATGACGACGGTCTGGACGCCGTTCGCCTGCGCGCGCGTGGTGGCGGCCCGGGAGACCGAAATAATCTCGTCGAGGGTCAGTGGCACCGGAGTGCCGACGGCCAGGTGCGGGTCGCCGTTGGTGGTGATCGGGGGCGTCGGCAATTGCGATCGCGTCGCCGAGACGACGTAGAGTTCGAAGGCTTGCGACGGGCCTGCGTCGGAGAGTTCCGGGAGGCGGAAATCGACCGCCGGGAGTTCCTGGGCGTCGCGGCCGCCGAGGACGGCGGTGAAGGTTTGCGGTTCGTTGACGAGTTTGGCCCCGTTCGCGTCGTAGAGGTCGAAGTACGCTTGCTTGGGCGTGGGCGTGCCCGCGGTCGTCATCGCGAAGCCGAGTTCGAGGAGTCCCCAAGCTTCGCCCGTGTCGGCGGCGCCGGGGAGTTCGAATTTGTTCGAGGTCTCGTTGAAGACGAATTCGTGCCAGGCGAGTTTGGGCCGCAGGCTCGCCCAGGCGATGGCGGAGACCAGGTCGCCGGTGGGCACCGCGCCGGGGAGCGCGCCGACGGCGACGTGCTGGAAATAGTTGGCGAGGGCGGCGGGCGGCAGGACGGCGGCGCGGGCGGTCGTGCAGGCGGGGCAACTGGGGCGCAGGGCCGTGAGGAAGACGCTGGAGCGGCGGGCGTTGCGGACGATGAAGCCGACGCGGTTGGCGGCGCCGTCGGTGCCGACTTCGAGATAGCCGGGGAAGAATCGGTGGAACCAGAGGTGCGGGCGGGGCGCGGGGTCGTAGCCGAGTTCGGCCGTCACGACCTTGAGCGGGAGTTCGGTTTCGGGTTCGGCGTCGTCGACGCGGGGCGGCGCCGGCGGCGTGAACTGCGACATGAACGTCACGCCGAACACCATCAGGACGACCAGGCCGATCGGCAGCGCGGTCTTCATCGTGGAATTCATGGTCGATCACCGGAATCGGGCGCGGGGTCCCTCGGTCTCTACGCCCCGCCAGGGGCTTCGGTTCGCCGCTCGGTCTGCTGGCGGATCGAGTCGCGCAGTTGCGCCGCGCGTTCGTAATCCTCGCGGGCGACGGCCTGGGCGAGCTGCTCCTCAAGCGTCTCGCGCACCCCGTGGCGCTCCCGGATTTCGGTCTCGAGCGTGGCGAGTTGCGCGAGCATCGGGTTTTCGTCGCCCTCGTCCTCGTCGTCCTGGCCGCGGAGGAATTCCCGGATCGTCTCGGCGCCGCGGCGCAGGGCGTTCACGGCGCCCTCGGGGTCGTCGTCCGCCGCGAGCGCCGCCGCCTCCGCTTGGGCGCGGTGGAACAGCACGAAGCCGCGGTATTGCTCGTGCGCCTGGGTATACGCCTCGGACGGGGAGTGGTCCCGCACGAAGTCCATGAACGCGAGCGTGTGGTCGGCGTCGGTGACGGCGCGGCCGTACTCGCCGAGCGCCAGCCAGCAGATGCGGCGCTGGTAGAATTGCATGAACTCGCGATCGGCCTCCTGCGCCTGGTGGTCGTTGAGCGTGAAGGTCTTGCCGGCGAGTGAGGCGGCCTTGGCCTTCGATTTCAGGTACTCGTGGTAGGTCGCGAACCCGTGCGGCCGCGCGCCGTCCGGCCGGTCCGCCAGTTCCATCTGGAGGATGCCGAGATCCAGCCGCATCTGGAGCACCTCGCGGCCGTCGCGCGCGGAGACGATCCGCGCCTGCAGGACGCTCGGTTTGTGCTCCCAGCCCTTCAGGGCACCGTCGATATCCTGCCTCATCGTTCGCCGCCCTTCTTCTTGGTCAACGGCTTTCCTTCGCCGTCGATCGGCCCGCACGCCACCACGACCACGCCGTCCGGTCGCAGGTGCTTCCGCGCCGCCGCTTGCACGTCGTCCACCGTGACCGCGGCCACCGCCGCCCGGTACTTCTCCAGCGCGTCGAACCCCAGTCCGAAGCGCTCGGCCTCGAGCAGCTCCGACGCCACCTGCGCGTTCGTCGTCAGGCGGAACGCGAGGCTGCCGAGCAGGTACTTCTTCGCGTCCTCGACCTCCGCGGCGGTCGCCTTCTCGTCGCGGATGCGCTGGAACTCCTTCAGGAAGCCGTCCTTCACCCAGGCGAACTTGTCGGGGAATGTTCCAATATAGCCGGTAAACGCCCCCGGTTGGTCGCCGGCGGAATCGCAGATGGTGGCGCGGACGGTGTACGCCAGCCCCTGGCGATCGCGGAGGTTCGCGGACAGGCGGTCCGTGAAGCCGGGGCCGGTGCCGAGGACGTTGTCCATGACCAGCAGTTTGTAATAGTCGGGATCGCTCCGCAGGATGCCGGCGTGGCCGATGAACACGTGCGTCTGCGCCGCGCTCGGGTCGCTGAGGATTTTCTGTTCGACCTTCTCGCGGACGGGTGGCGCGGCCACGGTCGGCTTCGCCGCGTCGCCGCGCTTCCAGTCCGCCGTCAGCGCGCGGACCTTCGCTTCCATCGCCTTCGCGTCGAAATCGCCGACGACGACGAGCGTCGTGCGGTTCGGCACGAACGCGGCCTTGTGGAACGCCCGGGCGTCGTCCGGCGTCAGCTTCGCGACGATAGCTTTCTTGCCGCTGAACGGTCGGCCATACGGATGATCGCCGTAGACGAGCGCGTTGAAAGCCTGTCGCGCCTTCGCGTTCGGCTGCGTCTCGGCGTCGGCGATCGCCGCGACGAGCTGCTCGCGCTTCGCCTCGAACTCCTCCTTCGGGAATGTCGGCCGCGTCATGCATTCGACGAGCAATCCCAGGCCGAGGTCGGCGTCCCGCGTGAGAACCTTGAGCGATCCGCCGGACGGCCCCATCGAGAACGAACCACCCGTGTCCTCCATGAGCGTGGCGATCTCCTCGCCGGTGTGGCGGTCGGTGCCTTCCTCGATCGTGTCGCCGACGAGCGCCGCGACGCCGGCCTTCGCCGCCGGTTCCAGCAGGCGAATGTCCGCGACCGACGCCCGCGCGACGACGATCGGCAGCCGGCGGTTCTCGAGCAGCAGCAGCTTGAGGCCGTTGTCTAGTTCGACGCGCTTGGCGTTCGCCAGCGAGAAGCCGCCGGCGCCGCCCGTCGGTTCGGCGCGATGGAGCTTCCGCGCCGACGTCCGCGATCGCTTCGGTTCGGCGCGGCCGTTCTTTTCCCCCTCCGGCACCGACCAGACGACGACCACGGACTCCTCCCGGAAATGCTTCGCCGCCACGCGCTGCAGGTCCGCCGGCGTCACCGCCAGCACGCGGTCCAGATACATCGTCAGGTAGTTCAAGTCGGCGTTCGTGACCGCGTTGGAAATCTGATCCGCCAGGCCGTGCACCGATTCGTTCCCGAAGATGAACCCCGCCAGCAGCGCCTTGCGCGCCCGCGCCAGTTCCGCCTCCGTCACCGGTTCGCTCGCCAGCTTCTTCAACTCGGCGAAGACCAGCGTTTCGATCGCCTTGCGATTCTTGCCGTCGAGCGCCTCGACGTCCACGCCGAACCAGCCGGGCAGCCGTCCGGCGTTGTTGGTCGAGTCCACCTCCGTGGCGACGCGCTCCCCCTCCACGAGCTTCTTGTAGAGGCGGGACGTTTTGCCCGACGACAGGACGAGGCTCAGCACGTCCAGCGCGTAGTCGTCCTCGTGGCCGATCGCCACCGTGTTGAAGCCCATCATCATCCGCGGCACGTCGAACTTCGACGCGAACTCCTTGCGAGCCGGCGCCCCGCGCGCCGGCGGCAGCTTCGCCTCCTTGCGCGGCGGCAGGTCCGCCTTCGGGATCGGGCCGAAGAGCTTCTTGATCGTCGCGAGCGCATCGTCGGGGTTGAAGCCGCCGACCACGACGAGCGCCGCGTTGTTCGGGTGGTACCATTTGTCGTAGTAGCGCGCGATGATCTCCGCCGTCGCCCCGCGGACGTGCGCCTCCTCGCCGATGACGGGGTGGGCGTAGGGATGCTCCTTCGGGAACAGCAGGGGAAGGATCGCCTTCTGTTCCAGCTCCCACGGGCGGTCTTCGCCGCCCTTGAGCTCGGCGATGACGGCGCCCTTCTCCTGCTCGAACTCGTGCTTGGCGTCGACGCGCGTGTTCCGCATCCGGTCGGCTTCGATCTCGAGCGCGATCGTCCAGCGGTCGGCGGCGAAGTCGAAGTGGTAGACCGTCATGTCCTCGCTGGTGTAGGCGTTGTTCGAGCCGCCGTTCCGTTGCGTGGCGCGGTCGACGTCGCCGGGCTTGAGCTTGTCGGTGCCCTTGAAGAGCAGGTGTTCGAGGTAGTGCGAGAGGCCGGTCTGGTCCTTGTCCTCGTCGCAGGCGCCGACCTTGTACGCGACCATGGTGGTGACGACGGGCGACGACGGGATCGGCAGGAGGTAGACGCGCAGGCCGTTCGGCAGCGTCTCCGTCCGGATGGACTTGAAGAGCGTCTTGACCGACGCGGCGAGCTGCGCGTCCGTGGTCTGGGCCGTCGCGGTCAGCGGCAGCAAGGCGAAGAACGCCGCGAGTCCGATTCGGCCGAGCATGGTGAGTCCCCACTGCGCGCGGATTCCGGCGCGAATTCCATATTACTTATCGCGGCGTCCGGGAGAATGGGTAACATTCGTATCGTGGTGGCGAACGTTCGCACTCCCTGGAAGGGGCTTCTCGTGGACGCCAATCTCGTGACGCTGGCGACCTATTGGACGGTCATGCCCGCCGAAACGGCAAAATGGGCGCTCGGCGAGCAGGGGATCGAATCCTACATCGCCGACGACAACATCGTGCTGGCCGATTGGTTCCTCGGCAACGCCGTCGGCGGTGTCAAGCTCATGGTCGCGGAACGGGACGCGGAGCAAGCGCTGACGTTCCTTCAAGCAAATCCCAGGCTCCTCGGCGCCCACGTCCCGCCGTCGAAGGACGATTCGTTGGCTTGTCTTCAGTGCGGTCAGCCGATGGCCGAAGAGGACGAAAAGTGTAAGGCCTGCGGTTGGTCGTTCGCTTCCGACGACGAAAACGATTCCATGCCGAACTAGGCCTTATAGCAACGTTCGGATCGCGCCGGCGGCGCGTTCGCAGTCGGCCCGGCTGGCGTTCAGGTGCGTGCAGATGCGAATCGTCTGCCCGTCCAGCGCGGAGACTCGAATCCCTTGTTCCCGCAGCTTCGCGACGACGGCTTGCGCCGAGCCGTGGCGAGCGTCGACCGCGAACCAGACGAGATTCGTCTCCACCTTCGGCGGCGTCAGCGTGAAGCCGGGCACGCTCGCGACGGCGTCGGCAATGAGCTTTGCGTTCGCGTGGTCCTCGGCCAATCGCTCGACGTGATGATCCATCGCGTAGGAACAGGCGGCGGCGTAGTAGCCGATCTGCCGCATCGCCCCGCCGAAGAGCTTGCGGAGTCGGCGGGCCTTCTCCATCAGCGGTTTCGAACCGACGAGCGCCGAACCCGACGGCGCGCCGAGGCCCTTGCTGAAAGCAACCATGATCGAATCGAAGTGCCGGCCCCATTCCCGGCCCGGCACGCCGGACGCGACGATGGCGTTCCAGAGCCGGGCGCCGTCCAGGTGCATCGCGAGGCCGTGCGAGCGCGCCCATTTCGAGATTGAAGTCACGGTTTCGAGCGGAGTGACCGTTCCGCCGCCCCGGTTGTGCGTGTTCTCCAGCACGACGAGCCGCGTGCGGACGGAGTGCATGTCGTTCGGGCGGATCGCGCCGGCGAGTTGCTCAGGCTTCAAAAGGCCCCAGGCGCCGTCGAACGGCCGCACCGTGACGCCGGAATGCACCGCCGCGCCGCCGGCTTCCCACAACACGATATGACTTGTGGACTCGGCCAGGATTTCGTCGCCCGGATCGCAGTGCGCCCGGATCGCCACCTGGTTCGCCATCGTGCCGGTCGGGAAGACGACCGCCGCCTCGTGGCCGTAGTACGCCGCGACCTTCGCTTCCAATTCGTTCGCCGACGGGTCTTCCCCGTAAACGTCGTCGCCGACGCGGGCCGCCAGCATCGCGGCCAGCATCCCCGGCGTCGGCGTCGTCACGGTATCGCTGCGCAGGTCGATCATGATGGTTTCCCAAGCCTTCACCGAATCATGATAGGGCCGGCGCTCACTTCATCTCGACCTTCGCGGCCTCCTCCTGCCGGTCCTCGACGAACCAGCGTTCCTTCACCTTCACGAAGAAGATCCCCTTGCCCTTCGCATCTTTCAACACGACCTTCGCCGTGTCGCCGGTGACGATGAACTCGCCGTCCCGCAGGTACCGCTTCATCTCCTTGACGATGTTCAGGTCGGCAGCGAACTTCTTCCGCACGTCCTCGATGACGGCCTTGAAGCCGCGGTTCTTGGCCTCGACCTTCACGAACTCCGCGAACGCCTTCGGTTCGTAGGGAAGCTTCTCCTCCGGCACGACGCCGAGGGGGTTCGCCTTCTGCTTCTCGCGCACGCCGCGGAGGTGGTCCTCGGCTTCGTTCTCGAGGAGCCGCGCCTTCTCGTCCGCCATCGCCTCCGTCACCTTCTCGTGGATGATGTGCGCGACGAGCACGTCGAAGCGGTTCTCCTCGATGGCGCGGATCGTGGACGCGAGCGAGTCCTTCGGCGACTGCTGCGTGAAGGTCCGCGTGTTGATCATCACTCCGTAGCGCGGCTCGACCTTCAGCTCCAGGTTCTGCGCGAACCCGGCCCCCGGTACGATCGCCAGAATCATCGCCGCCCACATGCCGCGCATGGCCGCCTCCGTCGTCGTCGGACTGGTCCAAGTACCATCATCGTCGCGCGCGGAACGATTGGCACGATTTTCCGGCCGGAACGGGCCGGATTTTCGACCGCCCCGGTCGTGCGTCGCGGTCGCCCGGTATAATCCGAAGCATGGCAGGCAACACCTTCGGCAAACTCTTCCGCGTCACCACCGCCGGCGTCTCCCACGGCCCCGGCTACCTCTGCATCGTCGACGGCTGCCCGGCGGGTCTGGAACTGGGCGTCGAGGACCTGCTGCCCGATCTGGCGCGGCGCAAGCCGGGCCAATCGAAGCTGACGACCCAACGCGACGAGGCCGACCTGCCGGAAATTTGGAGCGGCGTCTTCGAGGGGAAAACCGACGGCACGCCGATCGGCATCTCCTTCCGCAACGGCGACCAGCGCAGCGCCGACTACGGCGAGATCAAGGACAAGTACCGCCCCGGACATGCCGACTTCACGTTCGACGCGAGGTACGGCTTCCGCGACTACCGCGGCGGCGGCCGAACGAGCGCCCGCGAGACGGTCTGCCGCGTCGCGGCCGGTGCGATCGCCAAGAAGCTGCTGGCCCGCGCGGGGATTCGCGTGCTGGGCTACGTGAAGCAGGTCGGAGACATTATCGCGGAGATCCCCGACCCGACGACCGTGACGCTGGAACAGGTGGAAGCGTCGCCGACGCGCTGCCCGGTGCCGGCGACGGCCGCCGCGATGGAGGCTTTGATTGATTCGGTCCGCATGGATCGGGACAGCATCGGCGGGGCATGCGAGCTGGTAGCAGTCGGCGTGCCGCCGGGGTTGGGCGAGCCGGTCTTCGACAAGTTGAAAGCCGACCTAGGGAAGGCGCTGCTCTCGCTGCCCGCCGTGCTGGGCTTCGAATACGGCGCCGGCTTCGCCGTCGCGAAGATGCGCGGCAGCGAGAACAACGATCTCTTCTCGCCCAACCCGATCCACACCGACACGAATCGCCACGGCGGGATGCTCGGCGGCATCTCGTCCGGCATGCCAATCGTCTGCCGCGTCGCGATCAAGCCGACGAGCAGCATCCCCCGCGCGCAGAAGACGGTAACTCGAAGTGGCGAACCGACGGAGATCGTGGTGAAGGGCCGCCACGATCCGTGCCTGCTGCCGCGATTCGTGCCGATGGGTG